>JBHEMP010000056.1:0-8746 GCA_046262515.1 Candidatus Dormibacteria bacterium
GGATTGACGACCGAGTTCAGCCCGAAGGCCGCGGCGGCCAGGACCCCGGTGACCAGCAGGACGATGGCAGCGAGCACAAGCGGATGGCGCTGGTTAGTGCTCTGGCTCAAACGACATCTCCCTGGGGACGGGGCGTCACGCTCAGCGGAGCCCCTGCATGATCTGGATGGCTTCCTTGGCGAGATAGCTTATCAACAGTCTGGCGCCGGCCCGGCGTATTGCCACCAGGCTTTCGATGACGGCGGTGTCGTTGTCCAGCCAGCCCCGCTCGACGGCCGCCTTGAGCATGGCCATCTCCCCGCTCACCTGGTAGGCGGCGACGGGCACGTCCACCGCGTCGGCCACCCGGGCGAGGACGTCGAGGTACGGGCCCGCGGGTTTGACCATGACCATGTCGGCCCCTTCAGCGATGTCCAGGCGAACCTCCCGCAGGGCCTCACGGGGATTGGCGCCGTTCATCTGGTAGGCACGCCGGTCCCCAAACGCGGGCGTCGAGTCCACGGCCTCTCGGAACGGGCCGTAGAACGCGCTCGCCATCTTGGCCGAATACGCCAGGATGGCTGCCTGGTCGAAGCCCGCGCCGTCCAGCGCGGCCCGGATGGCGCCCACCTCGCCGTCCATCATTCCCGAAGGAGCGACCACGTCGGCCCCCGCCCGGGCCTGTGAGATGGCGATCTGCGCGTAGGCCTCGAGGGTGGCGTCGTTGTCGACCGCCTGCCCGGCAAGAATCCCGCAGTGGCCATGGCTGGTGTACTCGCACATGCACAGGTCGGTGGCCACCAGCAGGTTGTCGCCGAAGCGGTCCTTGATCTCCGCGGTCAGGCGCTGGACGGCGCCATCGGCAGCCCACGCCCCGGAGCCCTGCTCATCCTTGGCGGCGGGGATGCCGAAGAGCAGGACCATCGGGACGCCCAGCTGCTCCAGCTCCTGGCACTCGGCCAGGGCGCTGCTGATGGTGTGCTGCTGTTGTCCCGGCAGGCTGGCGATCGGGACCGGGGCGCCGGCGGACTCGGAGACGAAAAGCGGCACCACGAAGTCGGCGGCGGCCAGGCGGGTTTCAGTAAGCGCGTCACGCAGACGCGGGGAGCGCCGAAGCCGGCGCGGCCGGACCGCCGGGAAGCTCACGCCGCGGCGCGCTCGAAGTAGCCACGGATGGCGTCCACCAGGCCCTCCGCCGTGTGCTCCTCGGACACCACCGCGACGGACAGACCAAGGTCGACGGCCGCCTGCGCCGCCACCGGGCCGATGCAGGCGAGCGGGGGAACCGGGCGGCCCTCCGCGGCGGAGGCCAGGCTGGAGGCCGCCGAGGCGCTGGCGATCGCCACCATGTCCACCCCCTCCTCCAGCGCGGCGCGCAGGCGGCCCGGGGCGTCGGGGCTCGGCTCAGTGCGGTACACCGGCACCACGTCAACCGTGGCCCCGCGCCGCCGCAGTTCATCGGGCAGCTCCTCCCTGGCCACCTCGGCCCGCGGGAAGATAATGCGTTTGCCATCGAGGTCCATCCCGTCCAGCGCCCGCAACAGGCCCTCGGCCACGAACTCCGCCGGCACCAGACGGACCGACAGCCCTGCCTGGCGGGCGGTCCGCGCGGTGGCCGGCCCGACAGCGAGCACCGGCGGCCACCCCCCCTTGGGCGAGGTGTCTCCCAGGAGCTTGAGGGAGGCGCCAACCGCCCGCGCCGAAGTGATGATGGCGTAGTCATACGCGGCGGCACCGGCGAGCGCCTCCCGGGCGGCTTCCGGGTCGCTCGGGGCCCGGTGCACGATCAGCGGAACCTCCGTCACACGTGCCCCAAGGCCGGAGAGCCCCTCGGTGAGCGAGCCTCCCTTGCCCTCGGAGCGGGTCACGAGCAGGTGCTTGCCGGCGAGTGGGCCGCTCACGTGTGGCTCCAGGTCGCCCCGGCGGTCTTCAGCCGCCCGATGGCGTCCGCGACGGCCGCCTGCGGGTCCATCGCACCGGACCGCGCCTCCACCCGGAAGAGGCGCTCACCGTCGTGAAAGGCGGCCATGAGCAAGGTCTCACCGCCTCTGAACTCAACCAGTACACCCAGCGGCTCGCTGCACCCGGCCCCCAGTGCGGAGGCCATGTCGCGCTCGCAGGAGACCGCGAGCGAGGTCGGGAAGTGGTTCAGCCACCGCAAGTCCGAGACGATCTCATCGCCAAAGCGGGTCTGCACCGCTATCGCTCCCTGGCCGGGGGCGGGCACGCACTCCAGGGCCGCGATGGGGTGCTCGCCCTCCGGCTGCAGCCCGAGCCTCCGCAGGCCCGCCGCCGCCAGTACCACCGCATCCGCCTCCCCGTCGTCAAGCTTTTTCAACCGCGTTTCGATGTTCCCCCTGATGTCCACGAACTCCACCCCGGCCCAGCACTCCTGCAGTTGGCGGCGGCGTCGCGTGCTGTCGGTGGCCACGCGCTCCCCCGCCTGCGGCATCACCCCGCGGCCGAGCTCCCGTGACCGGGGCCTGACCACGACGTCGTAAGGGGCCTCGCGCTCGAGGTAGGCGATGACCTCGAGGCCCTCGGTCTCGTCGACGGCCAGGTCCTTGGCGCTGTGCACCGCGGCGTCGATCTCGCCTTTCAGCAGCCGGCCCTCGATCTCCTTGACGAAAATCCCCTGCCCGGAGAACGAGTCCAGCGGGCGCTCGGACTCCCGGTCGCCCTGCGAGTTGAGGGTCACGAGCTCGACCTCGCGCCCGGGGAACCTTTCCATGTAGGCGCTGCGGACGAGTTCGGCCTGCGCCATCGCGAGCGGCGAGGCCCTCGTCCCGAGCCGGAGCACGGCTAGTGGCCTGTAACAGCGGGATCGGATCCATCCGACCGCTCATTTTCGCCGGGGCCTACGGCCTGATGCCGGCGTTGTGGGGCCCGGCGCTTCGTCGTCACGCAGCGCAGCTGCGCTCCTCCTATCGCCACCCCCGCCTTGGCACCGACGACCTGAGCGGCCGGGCCTTCGGCCCCTGCCGGGGTGTACCCGACCCCGCTGTCACAGGCCACTACGATGCGGCCTCGGTCGCCTCGCCGTCCTCGTCTAGCTGGAAGAGGTCGCGCACCAACATCGCGGTGGCGCCATCAGCCGGATGTTCGCGCAGGTACGCGATGGGCCCGTGGAGGATCTTGGCGGTCAGGGCTCGGGTCAGGCGGTCAAGCTCCTCGACCTGGGCGGGGGTGAAGCTGGATGGCGCGTTGCGGCGCAGGTGTTCGGCGCGCCGGCGTTCGACGTCCGCGACCAGGCTTGAGATGGTCGGGGCGGCATTGTGCTGCGCCAGCTCGAGTTCGGTGCGCAGGATCTCGTCGGCCAGGATCGCGGTTGCGGCCGGCAGCTGGCGGGAGCGCTCGACCAGCCCCCGGTCGACGGTCGCCGCGAGGTCGTCGACGTTGAAGACGTGGGCTCCGGGGATGGCGTCAACGCCCGGGGCGACATCACGAGGGACAGCCAGGTCGAGCAGGAAGAGCGGCCGGCCAGCTCGACGGGCCATCAACTCGGTGACCATCTCGACGCTGAAAATGTTGTCAGGCGAGGAGGTGGAGCAGACGACCAGGTCCACCTCCGCCACCACCTGCTCGATCCTCGAGAAGGGGACGGTCAGGGCCAGGACGTCGTCGGGCATGCCCGCGGCGAGTTCACTGGCGCGGCTCGATGTGCGGGTGCTGAAGAAGACCCGGTCCAGGCCCTCGGACGCCAGCAGGCGCGCCGTCGCCCCCGCCATCTTGCCGGCGCCGACCAGCAGCGCGGAGCGCCCCCGGAGCTCCCCGAAAACCTCCTGGGCCTGGGCCAGCGCGGCATGCGCGAACCCCACAGGGTTGCGCCCGATGCCCGTCTCGGTCCTGACCCGCTTGGCCACGGAGATGGCGCGCCGCATCAGGAAGTCGAGGTCCGCGTCAAGCGTGCCCGCCTCCCGCGAGGCCCGCTGGGCGCTCTTGAACTGCCCCAGCACCTGGCCTTCGCCAAGGATGGCCGAATCTATGCCCGAGGCGACCCGGAAGAGGTGTTCGATGGCCTCCTGGCCCCGCAGACGGTAGTGGTAGCTCTGCCATTCCCCCTGTGGGTCGAGCGCCGCGGTGAATTCCTCCAGCGCGACGCCGGGGTCGTCCACGCTCGCGTAGATCTCAGTCCGGTTGCAGGTCGACAGGATCACCCCGCCGCGGACGTGCGGCTGGTCGCTGAGGCGGACGAGCCACCGGCGCAGGCCTTCGCCGGGGATGAACACTCGTTCGCGCACCGCAAGCGGTGCAGCGCGGTAGGAGAGGCCTTCGACAATTAGATGCATTACGGGGCCAATAGAGAACTTATCAGGGGGCGGGGCCGCCGGCACGTGATCCAGGTCACCTTGCGCAAATTCGTCGAGGTCACGTGCGGCGGCCCTGCAGGCTCTGCACCAGTTCCGCGAGGGCCAGGCGGTGGGCGCCTTCGGGGAAGGCTTCAAGCGCCCGCGTGGCCCGGACGGTGTGCTCCGCCGCCACGTCCAGGCACCGGTCCAGGGCGCCAGACCGCCGCACCGCCTGCACCACGGCGCTGAAGTCGTCGCTGGCCCGGGCAGATTCGACGATCGCGGGCAGAGGCGCCGGGGACAGGCCGAGGGCCAGGATCAGGGGCAGGGTCACGGTGCCCTCGCGGATGTCGTTACCCACCGGCTTGCCCATCTCCTCGGCGCTCCCCTGGTAGTCAAGGACGTCATCCACCACCTGGAACGCGATGCCGAGGTGCATGGCGTACTCGCGGCCGGCCTCGACCTGGGCCTCCGGGGCGTCCGACACGACCACGGCGGCCACCACGGCTGCCTCCACCAGGCTCGCTGTCTTGCGCCGGATGGTGGCGAGGTAGTCATCCTGGGTCTGCCGCAGGTCAAAGCGCCTGTCGCGTTGGTCCAGTTCGCCACGAACGATGGTGTCCAGGGCGCCCCACACCTCGGCGCCGGCCCGCGGGCTCGCCGCTGTGGTGAGGTGGCGGCCGCACCGCGCCACGTACAGGTCTCCAACCAGCAGCGCCACTTCAGTCCCATGCTCGCGGTGCAGGGCGGGCCGGCCGCGCCGGGTCTCGGCGTTGTCGATGATGTCGTCGTGGACCAGGGTCGCCGCGTGCAGGAACTCGACCGCGAGCGCAATGTGCTCGATCCGCTCCGGGTCCCCCCCGGTGAGCGCCCCGAAGCGCCGGGCCAGGTTGGCGCGGATCCGCTTGCCCCCGGACGCCAGCGTCCCCGTTAGGGCAGACTCGGGGACGCGTGCCGAGGCGCCCACCCCCAGGCCCTCAAGGGCCGACTCCAGCAGCCGAGCCTCGAATGCCTCCTCCGCCGTCGCCATTGGCGTAGCTTAGGCCGTCCGCGTTATCCCGTTGGGGGTCGGCAATAATCAGGGCGTGGCGGCCCGCGTTATGTATTGCTGGAAGTGCAGCCTTGAACACCCCGAGAGCGCGATCGTCTGCCCCCGCTGCGGCGCCGCCAACGCCCCGGGCCAGAGCAATGCCACGCCACCCACGGTGGGCAGCCGCCGCGGCCACGACCTGGAGGTGGAATGGACCGCGGGCCACCGCGTCGGACCGCATTGGGCGGGCGGCTACAGCCTGCTGATCCTGGTTGCCGCCTTCCTGATCGTCGGCGCGGTCATCGGCCTGCTAACCAAGGGCTGAACCGCTCTAGTTACAGGCGATCAGGGCGCCTCGCCGCCCAGCGCGCGGCACCCGCCAGCGCGAACAGGGCCACCAGCGCCAGGGCGGCGGCCCCCGTGAGGAGGACCTGGACCAGGGACAGCCGGGCCCCCACGGGGGACGTCGGGAACACCGTGGACGGTGCGAGCCCGCGGGCCGGCGTGGCACTGGACCGGCTCGACGCGGAGGCCCCTGTCCTGGCCTGCTGCGCCGCGGGTGCGGCTGCGGTGGTCGCGCCGAGGGGCGCTGCCGCCGTCGCAGCGGGCACCACGGGCAGGTGCAGGGCCACCGGGTGGTCCCGGTCGGTGGTGATGCTCAGGGCGTGGATGGCACGCGATCCCGCATACATCTGGTCCGTGGTGGCGAGGACGAGCTGGAGCCTGTGGCCCACGTCGTAGCGGTGCACCACGCCGGGCAGGTTGATGTGCACCGGCCGGCTGAGGTCCGCGACCCGCAGCGGCGAGACGATGCGGTGGACCAGCGTCTTGCTCCCATCGGGGGCCAGGTCGTAGATCTTCCCGAACAGCACCACATTCAGCGACGGGTCGACAGCGCTGACGGGGTTGGCGTCACGGAGGGGGACGTCGATGGATGGGATGCCAACGGCGTCCAGCGGGGCCTGGAGCGGCGCGGTGGCGTAGGCCGCGAAGGTCCCTGGCGGGTCGGACGGCGGGACCTGGGAGAGCGAGCCCTGTACCTCCGAAGTCTCGGAGTAGCTCGCCGGCCCCGGCGGCAACGTGTTGGTGAAGGTGGCTGTGCCCGGCTGGACCTGCTTGCGCGAGGAGACCAGGGCGTCGGCGCCGGACAGGAAGAGGTTGGTCGTCTCCCCGACCGGCCATGCCGGCGCGGAGCCGTAGGCCTGGGCAACCGAGCCACCTGAGTAGTTGACCCAGTCCTGGAAGTACTCCACCTCGGGACCGGTCGAGACGGTGCTGTTCTTCAGGTAATGGTCGAACCAGTTCAACTCGAGCTGGGTCAGATACCCCGGGTTTGCATCGTCGTACTGGTACTCGCCCGGGGCCGCGGGGCCGCTGTGGCCACCCTCTTTCAGGACCAGCTTGACGGGTGCCCCCTTGGACTTGAACCCGTTGTAGTTCGCCACCGCCTCGTCGATGTTGAAGAGGGTGTCGTTCTGGCCCTGGGCCAGGAGGGTGGGCGGGAAATGCAGGCTCCCGGCGGGGAAGGCGTTGAAGAGTTCGTACTGCGCAGAGGCATGACGGAGCCGCTGGGTGACCTCCATCGTCGGGTAGCCCTGCGCTACCGAGATGCTCTCCCCCTTGCAGATGATTAGCTCGTACCCGGGGCATGCGGGGTTCGGAGGCAGGCCAACGAAACCCTTCCCCGAGCCGTCGGTGCCGGTCCAACCCGAGTGGCCCGGGTTGAGGCCGGGCTCGGCGTTGCCCAGGCCGTAGAAGACTGAGGCCCAGCCGACCTTCTCGACCCCTGCCGGGCTGCGCTGGTACGTGAAGTCCTTGGAGTCATTGTTGGGAAGCAGGGAGTAGGCGAGGTCGTTCCAGGTGATCTCGGGGATCATGGCCCGGACGCGGGTGTCGACCGCCGCCAGGGCGAACTGGAAGGCGCCGCCGTATGAACCACCCCAGGTTCCCACGATCGGGCCGCGGGCATCCTTGAGCACCTCCGGCCGTGCCGCCAAAAAGTCGACCAGCTGCGAGGCGGCGCGGCCGTCCCAGCTGGGGTCGTCGGTGTAGACCAGGCAGCTGCTGCCGCCGAAGCCCAGGCCCGAGTACGAGAGGACCTCGTAGCCATGGCGCTGCCAGAACTGCGCCTGGGCCGACTGGTCACTCTTGCTGCCGCCAAAACCGTTGGTCGTGAGAATGGCGGGTACGGGGTTCTGGGGCGACGCGACGTCAGGAACGTAGAGGTCGTAGTTGATGTCGCAGGTGGTCTCCTGGGCCTTGGGGTCCAGGGTGTCCATGGCGTCCGGGCCGACCGTGACTTTGGTGTAGCCGTGGATCACCGCCGGTTGTGTCGTGGCAGCGGCCATTCCGCCGCTCAGACCAACCGCCGAAAGGGCGAAAAGGCCGCCCAAGAACACCGTCGCCCGCTTCACCCGCATCGTCTTCCTCCGCCTGGTCCTGTTGCCCTTCGTCGGCGCGCCAAAAACCGTTCGCACGGTTCGCCCTTGCAAACCTTAACGTCTCAGCCCGCCATTCCCTGCGGGGTTGACATAGATTGGAGGCCATGCGAATCGATCCGTGGGGCCGTCACCTGGCGCAGCCTGGTGACCCGGCGTCCTACCTCACCGCCGAAGAGACCGAGAGCGGGATCGACCTGGTCCAGCTCAGGGAACGGCTTCGTATGACCCCAGGCGAGCGCCTTCGGCTTGCCGCCGCGCACAGCCGCGCTGCCTCAAAGATGCGCGGGCTGGCATGGCCGGTAGGCATGACCCGACCCGAACGATGGCCGGGAGAAGGGAATCTACGGCAGCCCCTCGGCCGGCCCTTCCCCTGGGATTGAACCAGGCCGAGGAGTTTCAGCCTGGCTAAACGATGACCAGGCGGTAACCCAGCTCGGCCTCTGCCGAGAAGCTGTCCATCGAAGGATCGGGAACCGCGTCAATGACGAGGTGCAGTTCCTGGGTCGCCCAGAGGCTGTTGTCAACCCAGACGGGGACGCCCTCCACCGCGCCGATGTTGCGGTGGTTGGCGGGCGGTGGGTAGTCCTCGAACAAAAACGGCGAGCCCCCATCGCAGCACCCGGAGCCGAGCACCATCGTCAGCGGCCCCCGGGCGGCACGAACCTGGTCGAAGACCGCACGAGCCCGATCCGTCAGCGCGACCGTGTCGGAACTTCCTGTGCTCCTAGCCAATGATCGCCCGAGTGCAGATCACCAGTGCGAACAGACAGAAGACCGCGAGGAAATTCGAGGATCGCACTCGGCTTTGGGACGATTCAAGTGATCCGGGAGCTGCAGTTCGCCACACTCCGTAGTAAAAGCCGGCAACAAGACCAAAAACGGCTTCCGTGGCCATTATCGGGGTAACGTTTTGATCTCGCCTAAATGAGCCGGACGACACCGCGACGCTGATCGACCCAAGCGCCAAGGCCAGGAGAAAAATAGCGTCGGTCCAGTTCCGGTAGCCC
>JBHEMP010000057.1:0-14488 GCA_046262515.1 Candidatus Dormibacteria bacterium
TCCCGCCGAGCGAAATGCGCACCACCTCGCGGCCAAGGGCTCGGGCCACGGATCGCCCCAGCGAGGTCTTTCCGACCCCCGGGGGGCCGACCAGGCAGAGGATCGGGGATCGTGCGTGGCGGGTCTCGGGACGGGTGCGCGTCCGCACGGTGCGGGGGCGGCGGCGGGCCTCATCGCGAGCCGCCGCCGCGCGCGTCTGGGCCTCCACGCGCTCGCGAACGGCCATGTACTCCAGGATGCGTTCCTTCACCTTGTCCAGGCCGTAGTGGTCCTCGTCGAGGATCCGCTTGGCTTTCACGGTGTCCCAGTCGGGGTCGGGCTGCGCATCCTTCCAGGGCACGGAGACCAGCCAGTCAAGGTAGGACCTGAGCATGCCGTGTTCGGGCGAGATCGTAGGCATCGCCTCCAGCCGACCCAGCTCGCGGCGAGCCTTTTCGACGACTTTCTCCGGCATCCCGGCGCCATCCACCTTGAGCCGCAGCTCCTCGAGGTCCCCGCCCTCCTCGGGCTCCCCCAGTTCCCTCCGGATGGCCTTGAGCTGCTCTCGCAGGACCTGCTCCTTCTGAGCCTGCCCGAAGGTCCCCTCGACCTCCGACTGGATCCGATTCTTGAGCTCAAGGACCTCCTTCTGGCGGCTTATCTCAACCACCAGGGAACGCAGGCGTTCCTCGACCGAGGAGGTTTCCAGCAGGCTCTGCTTCTGCGCCACGGTCAGGTCCGGGACCCCGGCGACGAGGTCGGAGAACATCCCCGGGTCGTCGGTGCGAAGGATCGACTGCGCCGCCTCCTGGGGTATCGAGGCCCCGCTCGCGACATAGGCTTCGAAGGCGTCACGCAACGACGCCACCAGCGCATCCAGGGCCAGCCCGGGCTCCGTCCGCTCGCGGACGTGGGCGTAATCCGCCTCGAGGAAAGGCTCCCGGCGGATGAAGCGGTCGATACGGGCCCGGGCGACACCCCGCAGCACCAACTGGGCCGAGCCCATCACCCGCCGGACCCCCTCGATCTCCCCTATGGTTCCCCAGCCGTAGATGTCCTCCGGACCGACGATGTCCTGCCCCGCGTCCTTCTGGGCCACAACAAGGATCAGGCGCCCGCGGTTGCCGGCGGCCTCCAGCGCGGCAAGTGAGGCCTCCCGACCCACCGACAGCGGCGCCAGCGCGCCCGGGAAGAGCACCGCTTCGCGGAGAGGGATAACGGGCAGCGAGCGCTGCTTGCGGGGCGGCATATGGCTAGCGTACCGCCGCGGCAGCCTGACCTCAGTTCAGGCCTGGTCGGCAGGGATCGGCATCGGACCGCGGGGCTGCGCCGAAAGCGGCGGGAAGACACCCGGGTAACCCAGGTGGACCAGGGCCTCAAAGGCGGATTCGGACTCCTGGTAGAAGACACCGAGCATCCGGTCCAGTTCCTCGCCGTCAAAGCCCCGGATGGGCAGCTCGGCCACCAGCCAGATGTCCCCGTCGCCGTCCAGGCAGTACTTCATCGCAAAGGTTCGTAGGTTCTTGCGCAGTAAGGCGCGGTAGAGGTCCGCGTGGTTCTCGCGGGGCGCCCGCACCATGAAGAAGTAGAAGGAGACGCGGTCCGGTCGCATCACCACCGCGACGTTGATCTTCTGACGCACGTGACCCGCCATGGAGATCAACCAGGCGCGGTCACCGAGGGCGGACACCTCCGCGTGCTCCTGCGAACGCAGGACGCCCTCGAACTCGTCAGCCGTCATGCTTCAGGGTACCGGCAGCGACTTCCCCATGGTGAGAAACTCACCCGTCTTAAGGGCGCCGTCGCAGTCTTGAAAGCTGGGGTTAGCGGGGAGGCGTGAGCCCGGGTATGCCGTCGATGCTGGCGGCATTGTGGTTTTCCTGGTACTCGGCGATTCCTTGGGGGCCCTTGTGCTCTGCCCAGGCGTCGATCTGGGTGCGCTCCCGCTGGTAGCTCATCAGGGGTACGCCGAAGCCGCACGAATCTGAAATGCGCTCCACCGCGACTCGGATGATCGCCCGTGCGCTGGTGTGCGGTGGAAACCGGTGAGCCAGCTCCACGAAGCCAGGGCTGGACTTCTCGAGCGCTTCGCCACGTCCGTGGAGGCGCACGATCCGCGGCGGGCCCTCGAACGCACAGCACATGATCACGATCCGGCCGTTCTCGCGAAGGTGGGCGATGGTCTCCACCCCGCTCCCCGTCAGGTCGAGATAGGCCACGGTACGGGGATCAATCACCTGGAGGCGGTTATACCCCTTGGGCGACAGGTTGAGGTGGCCATCCGCGGCCATCGGCGCGGTGGCCACGAAAAAGACCGGCTGGGCCTCCAGCACGTCCTTGAGGCCGGCGTCGATACCCTCGAAGACCTTGCTCACGAGGCGTTTAGGTTAGCGCGCCCAGGCTAAGGGGACGCCACGGTCCCGGCGCCCCCTCTGAAGAAGAGGTCAGGCGCCCTTCCTGGCCTTCACCGCGGCGGTGATCTGCGGGATGACTTTGTGGACATCGCCCACGATGCCAAGGTCACTGAGCTTGAAGATGGGCGCCTCCTCATCCTTGTTGATGGAGATGATGTTCTTGCTGCCCTTCATGCCGACAGTGTGTTGCATGGCACCGGAGACACCCGCGGCGATATAGACGTTCGGCTTGACCGTCTTCCCGGTCTGCCCAACCTGCATCGAGTACGGCATCCAGCCGGCGTCGACCACCGCGCGGGTGGCGCCGACGGCGCCGCCCAGGAGCCCGGCCAGCTCTTCGAGGATCGGGAAGTTCTCCGGTCCGCCCATCCCGCGGCCGCCGGTGACCACCACCTGTGCCTCCTCCAGCTTGGGCCCGCTCGTCTCCTCGACACTGCGGTCCAGGACCTTGACGGCCCGGGACGATTCGGATAGCTCGGGGGTCACCTGCTCGACCTGGGGCGTCGCGGCGCCGGCGGGTTCGGCAGAGAAGGCCTTGGGGCGGACAGTGACGATGAATGGCCCGGCGCCGGCGAACGTCTTGGTCGCGATCTGGGCGCCACCCCAGATGGGAACCTCGACGGTCAGAGACTCACCGGAGACACTGACATCGCTGACGAAGGCCGCCATGCCCACGCCAAGCCGGGCGGCGACCCGGCAGGCCATGTCACGACCGTCATACGACCCACCGAAGAGAATCGCCAGTGGTTTGCGCTCCTGCGCCAGGGCCGCGAAGGCGTCCACCGAGGGCAGTGCGAAGTACTGCGTGTAATCCTCGCGGGCATCCGCGAGCACCCTCGTGGCGCCGTATTCGCCCAGCTTCTCGGCCTGGGCCGCGGCGGTACCCAGCGCCACCGCGACCACGTCGACGCCGAGACTGCGCGCTTTGGTCAGGATCTCCAGGGTGATGGAGGCGATGTTGCCCTGGTCGTCTTCAGCGTGGACCCAGATTTCAGCCATTTACAGCACCTTCAATTCAGTCAGCAGGGCGGCAACACGCTCACCCGACTGGCCTTCGTCTGTGATCACCTCGCCGGCCTGGCGCTCTGGCGCCGGGGCCACGCTGGAGACCTTCACCAGTGCCCCCGCCTCGCCGACCTGGCCCGCGTCGAGGCCCAGGGCCGCGAGGTCGACCCTGTCGACGGTCTTGCTCTTGGCCCCCATGATCCCCTTCAGCGTGGGATAGCGGGGCTCGTTGAGCCCGCCGGTGACCGTGACAACAACAGGGGTCTGGGCCTCGATGTTGATGAAACCATCGGCGGTCTGCCGCTGCACCTTGACCGTCGTCCCGTCCACCTCGAGCTTCTTCGCGAAGGAGAGGTGGGGCACGCCGAGGATCTCCGCGACCTGGGCGGGGACCATGCCGGTCGAGCCGTCATAGGACTCCGTGCCGCAGATCAGGATGTCCCACTCTCGTCCCTTGAGGGCAGCCGCGAGGGCACGCGCTGTCCCCAGGGCATCAGACCCGGCAAGCCCGGGATCGGTCACGAGCACCCCGGCCTCGGCCCCCATGGAGAGCGCTTTGCGGATGGCGTCGTTGGCCTTTTCGGGACCCATGGAGATGACGGTCACCTTTCCCCCCGTCTTCTCGGCCAGCTGCAGGCCCTCTTCAACGCCGTACTCGTCAGCCAGGTCCATGACCAGCTCGACGCCCTCCCGGACAACGCGGTGGTTGTCGCCGAGCCGGGGTGTGACGTTGAGGTCAGGGGTCTGCTTTACGGTCACGTATACGTTCACGCAGAGAACCTCAATGGGGTGGAAGTGGCAGTCCCGTTCACCGCAAACATGACAGCGGTGTCAGGAGTTGTTTGGCCCGATTCTAACCCACTACCCGGCTCCTTTCCCGGCGCGGCCGCGGCGCGCTAGAATCATTGCAGATGCTAATGGTTAGTAGTTGCAACTCGTGGCTGCGGCGTTGACGGTGCAGGCTCCGCCCCCGCAGACCCTCGCGCCCCCCGCCCAGGCGGAACTCGTCGAACTGCTTCTCGGGATCGTCCCGCGCCTGGCCAGCTCGATGAACGCCGTGGTCCGGCAGCAGAAGCTCTCCGTACCCCTGACCATGGGTCAGTTCCGCACCCTCCGGCACCTGGCCGCCGGGTACCACACCCCCGCCGACCTGGCCACCCACCTGTCGGTCACGGCACCCACGATCACCCGGCTGGTCGACGGCCTGGAGCGCAGGGGCCTGGTGGTCCGCGGCAGCCTGGCCAGCGACCGACGCCAGGTTCGCCTGGAGCTCACCGACGCCGGGCGCGCCGTCCTGCGCGAGTTTCAGCGTAAGGCCGGCCGCCGCATCCAGGCGCTGGTGGACCAGTTGACGCCGGCCGAGCAACGCCTCCTGCAGCGTTCGCTGTCCAACCTCGAACGCGCGCTGGTCGGCTCCGAGCTGGGCGGGTCGAGCCGGTGAGCGGCACCGGGCTACGGACCATCAGTGAGCAGGTTCCCGCCAGCCGCCGGAGCATTCGCGCGGTGGTGGTCGACCGCGCCTTCCCGGCCCTGCACCACCGAAATTACCGCCTCTTCTTCCTGGGTCAGCTGGTCTCGCTGGTGGGTACCTGGACGCAGCAGGTTGCGCAGGCGTGGCTGGTGTGGACGATCTCGCACTCGGCGCTGATGCTGGGCCTGATCACGGGGGCCCAGTCGCTGCCCATACTTCTTTTCGGGCTGTGGGGAGGCGTCGCCGCGGACCGAGTCCCAAAGCGCTCCCTGCTGCTCGTCACCCAGGCAGTGTCGATGCTGCTCGCGGCTGTGCTGGGAGCGCTGACGTTTACCGGCGTCGTCGGCCCTTTGCGCCCGGCACCGAGCCTGGTGATCGTGGGTATCGTGGCCTTTGGGCTGGGCACAGTGCAGGCGTTTGACGCCCCCGCGCGGCAGGCGTTCGTGGTCGAACTGGTGGGCAAGAAGCACCTTCTCAACGCGATCTCGCTCAACAGCAGCATCTTCAACGGCGCCCGTATAGTGGGCCCGGCGGTGGCCGGCCTGATGATCGCGACCGTCGGCGTGCCGATCTGTTTCGCCATCAACAGTCTCTCGTTCATCCCGGTCATCGTCTCGCTGTTCCTCATCGACGCCCGTCCGCGAATGGCGACGATGCAGGCCCGCGGCTCGCTACTGGGTAACCTGCGGGAGTCCATCGCCTACATGTGGCGAGAGCCGCTGATCCGCGACCTCTATCTCACCGTGGTGGTGGTGAGCCTCTTCGTGTTCTCGTACAGCGCGATGGTGCCCCTGTTCGCGGACCAGGTGCTGCACGGGGGCGCGCCCGGCTACAGCATTCTCAGCATCGCCGGAGGCGCCGGGGCGGTGACCGCGGCCCTGAGCCTGGCGGTTGTCCGCGAGCACCGCAAGAACCGCGGCGGCTGGATTGTCCTGGGGGCCATCTTCATGAGCCTGGGCGTGGCCATGTTCGCGCTATCGACCAACATCGTGCTGTCGGCCGCCTTCCTTGTGCTCGTCGGGTTCGCCGGCATCGGCTTTCTGGCGCGCGCAAACACAGCCCTTCAGACGGCGGTGCCCGATGCGCTTCGTGGCCGCGTAATGAGCGTCTACATCCTCCTCCTCATGGGCGTCGCACCCATCGGCGCCGTGCAGCTCGGCGCCCTCAGTCACCTGTTCGGGGCTCCCCGGGCGCTGGCCGGCGAGGCCGTGTTCGCGGTCCTCCTCCTCACGCTTCTCCACACCACCCGCGGGGCGGTCCGGGAATCGGCCTAGCCTATACAGCTTCCGAGATGATGCGAGAGGGAACGCACCAAGCGGGGGTCCTGTCACCCCCGGCACAACCCGTGTCGCCGGACGGGGCGGAGTTATCGCGGAAAGCCCCTGGCGGGGCTTCCTCGCCGCCCCTCGAAACTGTGCGCGCCCGTTTTCTAAGTAGCTTCAGTCAGTCCGTCCTGCGTGCTCGTTACGCCGCGACACGAGTTGCGCCGGGAGCGCCACCCCCGCCTACGGCAATCTCTGTCATCCACCGCGGAACGGCTGATTTGTTGTCAGGGAGACGCAGGTAGGGCGCGAACACTGGCGGTTCGGGGGCACGTCTTCCCGGGTGAATCTGGAGCGACCGGCAGGACGATGCCGGCAGCATCCAACGACTGCGGGAGGACGTGGAAGAGGCGCCGCGTCGCGCCAGCCACAACCTCTGGGCGGCGCCGCTGAACCCGGGGAGACGTGCCCCCGGGCCGTCAGGATCCGGGCTTACTTAAAGCAGGTCGACCCACCTGTGTCCCGGGTAGATCGACCCCAGCGCCTCGCGCAACCACCGCCGTCGCGCCGTGCCCAGGAGCGGAAGCGTCCCCTCGAGATCCTGGTCGTCCTTCTCGCGTGCGGCCTTGGCCTTGAACAGCAGCACAATCTCGGGCGCGAGGAAGGGGATCCCATCGGCAGTGCGGTGAATGATCTCGTCGTACTTCAAACGAATGTCCTCGTCGCGACGGCAGATCCAAACCTCGCCGTCGTGGGGCTCGCGGAAGACGTCTAGGCGATACACCGACGTGCCCGGCTCCCGGACCCAGGTCTGGTGCGTCACGTCGAAGGCTGGGCTGTCCACCGGCCAGTACCGCTCGGACTCGTCGAAACCCACGACGTCGAACTCGAAGCCGGCCAGCGCCTCACGGATCGCCGGGAAGCCACGCCAGGGCACCGCGATCTCGGTGTCCTCGTGGACGCGTGTCTCGGCACCCCGAAAAAGGTCCAGGGCCCAGCCGGCGGCAATGCACCAGGGCACGCTGACGTCTCTCAGTCGCTCGGCCACCTCCACCGGGTGCCAGGAGTCCCAGGTGAACGTGCCGAGGGGACGTGCTCCCGGCGGGTCGGTCAGTTGCCCTGCCAGGATGACCGTTCCCTACATGTATGGGCGGGCAGCTCCAAGCTCGAACATGTGCTGCGCCTGGCGGATCTCGCCCAGGACATTGATGGCGCTGTCGACATGGCCGGTCATGCTATGGGCACCCGAAGGAGTGCGGGCCTCGGGGAGCCAGGCGGCCAGGTCGCGCAAGCTCTTGACCAGGCGTTCCTTGCGCTGCATCTCGTTGCGGACGCGGTCGCCAAAGCTGGCGAAACTGGCTGGTAGCGCGTGGGTCTGGGTGCGGATCTCAAGCATCTCGCCCTCGTAGTGCTCGAGGGCCTGCTCCATCGCCTTCACGACCGGTTCGGCGGGCGTTGTACCACCCTGGAGGCTGGCCTTGAGCTCATTGAGCAGCGTCCCCAGGGCCTCCTCCACCTCGGACATCTCCGCTATTTCCCAGCGATACCGGGTCTCCCAGTCACCGCGGAGGTCACCCTTCCTGCGGTTATCGCGTGCGACGCGCCTGCTGCGCTCCCGCCAGAGAACGTCGTACGCCCGCCGCATGTGGGCGTCCGAGAGGACGGTATTGGCGTCGCTCACCACCGTCATCAGCTTCTGGTACTGGTCAACCGTGAATTCCCTGTTGTGGCGGTCCGGGTGGACCTCCTTGGCCTTCCGCCGGAAGGCCCGATGGATCGTCTCGACGCCCGCTCGCGGGGTCACACCGAGGAGGAAGTAGTAGTTGACCTCGCCGTGCGCCGACTGCGGCAGCGAGACGCTGCGAACCAGTTCGCCGTCGACCTTGGCCTGGGCCTCGGTGGCGAGGGCGAGGGCATACTCGGGCGTTGCGCCGCCGGCCTTCATCGCCTCGGTCACCGCGTCAAACGGGACCATCTGGCGGTGCAGCTCGATGGCGGACAAAAGAAGACGCTGGCGGTCAGCCATTGTCAGCTTGGGGCGACGGCCAAAGCGAGGGAGGATGCCGGGCATTGGCCCAGTCTAGGGGCGTCGCCCACCCCTGACTACTCGCGCCGGCAGTCCTCGATGGTGAGGTCGTCCCGCACGCCGAGGAAGGTGGCCTGGCGAAGCAGGCGCTCCCGCGTCCACTCGTTGTACTTGACCAGGCAGACCAGTTCCGGCTCGACCCAGGTGACCCCGGCGGGTGCCGCGGCGTGGTTCCTGAGCCCGCTTGGCGCTCCACCGATGGCCCCTGGCGCGAGCTCGGAGAGGATTTTGGCGAGGGTGCGCTCGTCGAAGCCACTCCCCACCTGCCCGGCATAGGTCAGGCCGTCGTCGTCAACGACGGCCAGGGCGAGGGAACCGAAATGCCGCCTGCCGCCACCCGGCGGCGTGTAGCCGACCACGGCGCAGGCCTGGTCGCGGACGGCTTTGATCTTCAGCCAGTCCCGACTTCGCTTGCCCGGCTGATACCGTGAGACCAGCCGCTTGGCCACCACTCCCTCCTGGCCCTGCTGCCGCACCAGCTGGAACAGCAGGCCGCCGTCCTCGCCCCCGAAGCTGTCGAGGAGGCGAACCGACGGGCCGTCGAGGAGACGGGTGCGCAGCAGGCGTCGCCGCTCCTCTAGCGGTACTTCGGCGAGCGAGTGACCGCTGTCGTGGAGGAGGTCAAAAACGTAATAGACGATGGGGATGGACGCATGGGGCGAGTGGCCGCTGCTGCCGCCCTTCCACCCGGTGCGCTCCTGCAGCCGCCCGAAGCTCGGCAGCCCGTCCTCGTCCAGGGCCACAACCTCCCCATCCAGGACCAGGTCGTCCGAGCGGCAGAGAAACGCGAGCTGAGAAAGCTCTGGGAACTGGCGGGTGGCGTCCACGCCTCGGCGCGAGAGCAGCTTGACCTTTCCCCTGCGCACCAGCGCCAGGGTCCGGAACCCGTCGAGCTTGATCTCGTAGGACCAGGCCGCATCGTCGAAAGGCTCCCTGGCCGGCGTCGCCAGCATCGGAGCGATCCTGGTCGGGAACGAAGCTTCCGTGGCCTTCGACAGGTCAACGAACCCCGCGCTCCCGCCACCCTGTCGGGACGCGTCAACCCGGGAGTGCCAGGTTCGCTCCTTCGCCGCGGCGATCTCATCCATGGTCCTCCCCGAGAGCACCGAGAGGTCCTGCTCCGTGACCGGCGTCTCGCCGGCGGCATCGTCGCGCTTTTTGATCAGGAGCCAATCCTTGCCGCTGCGGCCGCCCACCAGGGCAAAGGTGCCCTTGAGCTTGCGGCCGTAGAGTTCGAATTTGATGTCGCCGCGCGCGAGCATCGCGTCGACGTCGTCGCCCAGCCAGCGCACCCCACCCCAGTCCCAGACCATCACCGTCCCGCCGCCGTACTCCCCCTTGGGAATCCGGCCCTCAAAGTCGAAGTACTCGAACGGGTGATCCTCAACGTGGACCGCCAGCCGTCGCTCTGAAGGGTTGAGGCTCGGGCCCTTGGGTACCGCCCAGGACAGCAGGACCCCCGCATGTTCCAACCGAAAGTCGTAGTGCAGCCGGCTCGCGGCGTGCTTCTGGACCACGAAACGGCTGACCGCGCCGGCCCGGGGTGCGATCCGCCCGGCAGGCTCCGGGGTCGTTTCGAAGCTGCGCTTGCGCTGGTACTCGCCGAGCCGGTCGGGGCTCAAGGATTCTCGGCGGGGTTCACGAGTCCGCGGTGAACGGCAACTGGGGCAGGTCGAGCGTGATCCTGCGCCGGCGGCCGCCGGGCCTGGGTGGCAGTATCGCCTGGCGGATGCAGGCCCGCGGCTCGACCTCCGGGTGCAGCCCCACGAATATCGGGAAGCGGAGCAAGCCCTCTGCGGACCACTCACTGAACTTCACCGAGACCACCAGCTCCGGCCGTGTCCAGGTCGCCTCCGCGGGAACCCGCTCGACTCCGCGCGGGGCTTCAGCGCCCCCGCGCAGGCCCGGCAGCGCCTGCGCGAGCAGCCGCATTGTGCGCTGGTCGAACCCGCCGCCCACCACGCCGGCGTATTGGGTCCGGCCTTCCGCATAGACGCCCAGCAGAAGGCTCTCGAAGCTGTCACCGGACGCATCAGGGATATAGCCGACCACCACGACGTCCTGCCGGGGGACGTCCTGGACCAGCAGCCAGCTCGGGGTGCGCCCGCCGGGCATGTAAGGACTGTCCTTGCGCTTGGCCATGACCGCGTCGATGCCCATGTCGCGGGCGGCCTCGAAAAACGAGACACCGTCCGCGGCGACGGCATCACTGAGGCAGATACGCCCCTCGGCCGAAAGCACCTGTCGGAGAAGCTTGCGCCGCCTCAGCAGCGACAGGGACATCACCGAGCGGGCGCCCACGTAGAGGATGTCGAAGACCACGTACGCGGCCGGCTGGCGGGCCGCCGCTCCCTCTGTCCCCGCAGCGGTGCCCACGCGCATGCGCCGGTCAAGCGCGCCGAAGTCAGGTAGGCCGTTGGCATCGCTGATCACAACGCAGCCATCCAGGATCACCTGGTCCTCGGACACACGCCTGGGCATTTCGCCCAGCTCCGGGAAGAGTTCGGTGATGTTGCGCCCGGACTGGTCCTGGAGGTGGTAGCCACCTCCCTCGATGAAGGCCAGCGCGCGCAGCCCGTCCCAGCGAACCTCGAAGAGGTGCTCGGTGGAGTCGAACGGCTCGCTCGCTCCCCCGGGCATCATCGGCAGCAGCGTCGGCGGCAGGCTCGCGGGTTCGAGGGGAAGCCCGTCAGCCTGGGGCGCGGCGGGGTGCGCCGCCGGCGCGGCGGGCAGGAAGGGAGGAAGGACCTTGAGCGGCGGTTCAGCCATCGTCAGAGCCTAGTGCGTACTGGTCGCGAGATGAGGCGACACCCTGACGCGCACAGCCTGGCGGGGACAACGCGCCCCTGCCTGACCCTAAGAGGCTTTGGCGACCTTGCGGCGTGATTTCTCCGCCCGCGCTGCCGGGACCTGCTTCTTGTCCTTCACTATGCGTGGACGAGAGGGCTGCGCCTCCTGGGCCGGGGCCGCCTTTCCAGTTCGCTTGCTGGCCTCGACGGACGCCTTGAGCGCCGCCATCAGGTCCATGACCTTGGGCGCCGGCGCCTCTTCCGCGATGGAGATGGTCTGGCCGTCAGCCTTCGCCTCCGCCACCCGTTGCAGCGCCTCCCGGTATTCGTCATGGTACCGGGCCGGATCGAACTCCTCGGTGAGATTGTCGATCAACATCTTGGCCATCGCCATCTCCCGCTGGTCGATCTTGGTCTCCTGCTCCGGCAGGTTGAGGTCCTCCATGCTGCGGATCTCGTCCGGCCAGTGGAGGGTATTGACCACGACGCCACGTCCGTGGGGACGGAGCGTGGCCATGTGTTCGCGGTCGTGGAATGCGATCTTGCCCACAGCCACCCGACCCGCCTGCTCCAGCGCCTCTTTGAGGAGGTAGAAGGGCTTCAGCCCCGTTTTCTCGGGTTCGAGGAAATAGGCGTTCTTGAGGTAGAGCTCGTCGTCGATCTCACTGGCATCGACGAACTCCGTAATGTCCAGGGTTCTCGCGGTGGGCAGGGGCAGGTTGTCGAGGTCGTCCTCCTCGATGATCACGTAACGGTCCTTGCCAAGCTCGTATCCCTTGAGCACATCCTTCCACTCCAGGACGTCATCAGTGACCGAGCAGTGACGCTTCTGCTTGATGGGTTGCTGATGACACGGACAGAGGGATCGAAACGACACCGACTTGGACTCCGTCGCCAGGTACATCCGCACCGGGATGGAGACCATGCCGAAGCTGACGGCACCTTTCCACATCGATCGCGGCATGGCTGAATCCTCGCACAGATGTTCCGCGCTAGCAAGGCCGCGGCGAAGGAAATGTTATACCGAAAGTATCAGGACTCTGGGGCTGCGGCCGCGGACCAGGCCGCGCGGGCGCGCTCCCAGGCTGCGTCTGCCCATGCCTGCAGTTGCGCCGGCCCAGGGTGCAGGCCGTCGCCGGCAATCCAGTCCTGGGCCGACGGACGAGAACGGCTGAGGTCGAAGATATCCACGAACGGGAGCCCCGCCCGCTGCGCCTCCTCCCGGTTGACGACATTGAAGCGGCGCAACCCGGCTTCTATCTCGCTCGGGCGGCCGAAACCCGAGCCTGCCGGCGTGAAGGAGAAGTCCGGGATCGAAACCACCACCACGCGCCCCGCCGGGAGCCCGAGCGCCGCCAGCCGCGGATAAATTCGGCTCAGGCTGGCTCGGTATGCGGCCTCGCCGCGGCCCTGGACGTAGTCGTTGACCCCAATAAGCACGGTTACCACGTCCCAGTGAGCATCGCCCAGGTGAGGAAGTTCCTCGCGGATGAGATCCTCGGTGGTGTACCCATTCACGCCCAGGTTGACCACGCCGACCTTCTTGCCGGTCGCCTGCTCCAGATGTTTTGCCAGGCGCGGCGGGAAGGCGTTGGCGGGGCCGACAGCCGTGCCAATGGTGTACGAATCGCCCAGAGCCAGGTAGTGGATGTCGCCGGACGGTTTCACCGGGCCTGATGGACGTCGGGAAACGGCGAGGTAGACGACCGCGGCGACCAGCAGCACTCCCAGGCCAGGCAGGAGGAGCATGCGCACCGCTCGATTTCCGCGGACGGTCTCAGAGATTTGCGGTGGCCGCCTCGAGCATGCCCGCGAACTTGCGCTGGGCGGCCTCCCGCCGGGTCGGGATATGGTCGCTGGGCCAGGGCCCCTCGGCGGGCGTGTAGTCCTTGAGCACCTGGCGCGCGACGGTGACGCGGTGAACCTCGTCAGGGCCGTCATAGATGCGCGCGGCGCGCGCGTGGCGATACATCGCCTCCAGGGGAATGTCTGACGAGAAACCCAGGGACCCGTGCACCTGGATGGCACGGTCGATGACGTCGAGGAGGACTTTGGCGCCGAAGAATTTGATCATCGAGATCTCCTTGCGGGCCGCCGCCGCGCCCTCCTGGTCGATTTTCCACGCCGCGTGGAGGGTCATCAGGCGGGCTGCGGACATCTCCGCCGCGGAGTCCGCTATCCAGTTCTGCACCGTCTGCTTGCGCGCCAGCGCTCCGCCGAAAGCCTCTCGCTGCAGGGCCCGTTCGCAGAGCATGTCAAAGGCCCGGCTGGCCACGCCGAGCCACCGCATGCAGTGATGGATGCGGCCGGGGCCCAGGCGCATCTGGGCGATCAGGAACCCCGCACCCTCACCACCCAGGAGGTTCTCCGCGGGCACGCGGCAGTCCTCGTAGAGCACCTCGGAGTGGCCGAAACCGAAGGGCTCGTGCTCCGAGGCCATGTTGGGGATGTTTCGGACCACGTTCAGCCCGGGGGCATCCTTTGGGACGATGATCATCGACGCGCGCGAGTACGGGTTCGCATTCTCAGGCTCGGTGACACACATCACGATCAGGAAGTCCGCCACCACCGCATTGCTGGTGAACCATTTGTGTCCGTTGATGACCCACTCATCGCCCTCGCGGCGCGCCACCGTTTTCAGCATCGTCGGGTCCGCCCCGGCCCCGGGCGCCGGCTCGGTCATGGAAAAGGCGCTACGCACGTCTCCCGCCAGAAGGGGCTCGAGCCACTTCCGCTTCTGCTCCGCCGTTCCATACATCGCGAGAATCTCGGAGTTGCCGGAGTCCGGGGCCTGGTTGCCGAAGACCACCGGGGCCCACATCGAGGAACCCTCGATCTCGTGCATCAGCCCGAGCTTGACCTGCCCATATCCCTGCCCGCCATGCTCCGGGGAAAGGTGCGTCGCCCAGAGCCCCTGCGCCTTGACCTGGTCCTGTAGCGGGCGGATCAGCCGGGTAAACCCGGCCAGGTCCGTATCGATCACCTCGAGCGGCCAGACCTCCTCGCGTACGAAGGCCCGCATCCAGTCCAGCTTCTCCTGAAACTCCGGCTCGGTCGAAAAATCCCAGCTCACGGCAACCTCCAGTTGGTGCGCAGGACAGCAATGCTGCCACGCGCGATGGCACGGGCGCTGCAGGGGAGTATGGGTCGCCGCGTCGCGGTCATCCCAGCAACTCCAGGCCGTTGTCCACGAGCGCCATGATCACCCCGGTTAGGCCCTCGTACATCGGGTCCGGCCGCTTGCCCCGGCGGTGCAGCATCAGGTTGTAGCCAAAAATCGAAGCGTACTTGTAGCAACTGAGGGCCAGGTACCACCTGCTCTCAACCGGGTCGGCGCCGTACAGGGCGATGACCTCCTCGATCTCCAGGTCGATCCCGCCGCCCGGGTTGGGCGCGCCCGGCACCGACCGATTGCGCTGGGCCACGACGCAGAGGCAACCAAGGTCAAGGAGCGGGGCGCCGACCTCGGCGATCTCCCAGTC
>JBHEMP010000058.1:0-34739 GCA_046262515.1 Candidatus Dormibacteria bacterium
GACCTGCACGAGGTCAACAAGCGCGTTTTCGAGGCGCTGATCAAGTGCGGCGCCATGGATTGCCTGGGCGAGCGCGCCCAGCTGCTGGCCAGCCTGGACATGGTCGTGGACCGCGCGCAACAGGTGCAGCGCGAGAGGGCCTCCGGCCAGGTTTCGCTGTTCGGGGACGCGGATGCCTTCGGTGACGCCGTGGAGGTGCAGCTGGTGCGCGGCATCCCCGCCGCGGACGACAAATCCCGGCTGGCCTGGGAGCGTGAGTACCTCGGCATCTACCTCAGCGACCATCCCCTGCGCCGTATCGAGGCGGAAATGCACGCGCGCACCGACACCCGCTGCATCGAGGTCACCTCGGACCTCGAGGGGCTGCAGGTCCGGGTCGGCGGCGTGGTCAAGGAGGTGCGGAGGCGGCCGGACCGCAGCGGCAAGACGATGGCCTTCATGGAACTGGAAGACCTCACGGGGTCTGTGTCCGTGACCATCTTCGGCCGTCTCTATGAGCGCGTTGCGCACCTCCTCCAGCCTGACCGCGTCGTGCTCCTCAAGGGCAAGGTTGACAACCGCCGACGCGGCGGTGCCGATGGGGGTGAGGCGGAGGTGGCCGGGCTTCTGGCGGACCAGCTCTGGGCCTTCGAGGACGAGGACCCCGAGGAAGGTTGGGCGCGCACCCAGGTGGTGCACATCACTGTCCCCGGTGGGATTGCTGTCGGGGTGTTGACGGAACTCGATGCCCTGCTTGCCGGCAACGCCGGCGCCGACGCTGTTGTGCTGCACGTGGAGGATGGTGATCGCTGCTGGGACATGGACCTGCTCGGCCGCAGGGTGTCACACTCCGCGGAGTTGATGAACGCCGTGGAGTTGGCCCTGGGTGATGGCGCGTACCGCGCGGACGTGGTCCGGAAAAAGGCGCCCGAGCGTGGCAAGTGGATCCCCCGCGCCATCGCCGCGCCCGAGGACGCGCCCTCCGCGGACCTCGCCCCGGTTCGCTGATGCGGATCGGGGTTCTCACCTCCGGCGGTGACGCGCCCGGCATGAACGCCGCGGTGCGGGCGGTCGTACGGCGCGCGTTCAGCCTGGACTGCGAGGTGATCGGCTTCCTCCACGGCTTCAGCGGCCTGATCAAGGGTGAGTGGCGCAAGATGACCCAGGCCTCCGTGGCGGGGATCATCCAGCGCGGCGGGACCATCCTGCGCACGGCTCGATCTGCCGAATTTCACACCCCCGGCGGCCGCGAGGCCGCCCTGCGAACGCTGGAGAAGACCGGCGTTGAGGGCCTCGTCGTCATCGGCGGAGGGGGTTCGGCGTTGGGCGCCATGGGCCTGGACGGCGTCGGCGTCCCGGTGGTGACCATTCCCAGCACCGTCGACAACGACCTGCTGGGGACCGAGGTGACCATCGGGCACATGTCGGCCGTGGACACCGTGGTCCAGAACGTCAACCGGATCAGGGACACCGCCACCAGCCACGAGCGGATATTCGTGATCGAGACCATGGGGCGTGACACCGGCCACATCGCGCTCAACGCCGGCCTAGCCTCGGGCGCCGAGTCGATCCTGATTCCCGAGATCGAGACCCCGCTCGAGGACGTCAGCGCGCGCATTCTGCGGGCCCACGCCCGTGGCAAGTCGCACAGCATCATCATGATGGCCGAGGGCTACGGGCACGGGTTCGACGTGGCCCGCACCATCCAGGCCCAGTCGGGCCTCGAGACCCGCGTCATCGTCCTCGGTCACCTCCAGAGGGGCGGCTCGCCCCTGGCACAGGACCGGATCATCGCCAGCCGGATCGGCGCCCGCGCTGCTGAACTGCTGATCGCCGGGGAACACGGCATGCAGGTGGGCCTTATCGCCGACCAGTACATCGTCTCCCCGCTGGAGCAGGTCACCGCCCACCATCGCGAGCTCGACATGCACCTCTACGACCTGGCCCGTTCCCTGTCAGGCTGACCCCGGCCCCCGGCGACCCCATGCTCGTCATCCCAGCGATCGATCTTCTTGGTGGTCGCACCGTGCGCCTGGCGCAGGGCGACTACCAGCGGGTCACCCAGTACCAGGCCGACCCGGTTACATCGGCGCGGAGCTATGCGGCGGCGGGCGCGCTCCGGGTGCACCTGGTGGACCTGGACGCCGCGCGAGGCGATGGTGACAACCAGGCCGTCATCGCCGACGTGATCCGCGCCGCCGGGGTCGAGGTTGAGGTCGGGGGGGGAGTGCGGAGCCGCGCGGCGCTTGCACGGCTGCTGGAAGCCGGCGCCTCGCAGGCGGTGATCGGGACCGCGGCTGTAGAGCATCCCGACGAGGTCCTGGAATGGGCCGCGGAATGGCCCGGCCGGGTGCTCATCGGCATAGATGCTCGGGATGGAATCGTCGCCACCCACGGCTGGAAGCGTTCCGGCGAACTGACCGTTGCGGACCTGGTATGCCGTTACGAGGAGGCGCCGATCGCCGGCTTCGTCTTCACGGACATCGGCCGCGACGGTCTCCTCGAGGGGGTTTCCGAGGTCGCCATCCGGGAGGTGGTAGCCGGCAGCGCGATGCCCGTCACCGTGGGTGGCGGGGTGACCACGACAGCGGATATCCGCGCCGCCGCGGCCGCCGGCGCGGCCGGCGCGATCGTCGGTCGGGCGATCTACGAGGGGCGGCTGACCGTGGAGGAGGCGATCAGCGCGGCGACGGGCTGACGGAGGGCCGCGGGAACCCATCAGGAGGGTGGGTGAGCCCGGTCCAGACTTCCACGGTTACCGCAGCCTGGTTGGCGGGACTGTTGCTGTCGTTGATCCCGATGTCCAGCCGCTGGTGACGGTCGTAGGAGTAGCTGGTCAGGCTTCCCTGGCCGTCATCGTGGACCGTCCAGCCGTTGTCCTTCATCAGGCCGATCAGGTCGTCCTCGAGCTGGAGGCGGTTCTCGGGGCAGTCTCCCTGGACCAGGAAGTGGCGGCCGCCCTCGACCGGGGTGCTGAAGGAGCGACTTGCCTTGAACGCGGTGCAGAATGGCACCTGCGCCGGCAGGTCCGCGGGGATCGTGGTGCTGACCACGGTGTTACTGCCGCCGCGCATCAGGAAGAAGAACTCGACCGCGGTGAAGGCCAGGAACCCCAGGACCAGCACCAGCGCCCCGGCCCCGAAGAGGGCCAGCGTACGGCGGCCGCGGGGAGTGTGGAACTGGGGCGGGAGATCGCCGCTGGGGCGCGGCGGGGCAGGCGTGCGGGGGGGCGGCAGTCCGACCGGCAAGGGAGGTCAGCGCCCTCCAAGCGGGGGATCCCGGCTGAGGGCCACTACAGGGCGCGGTCCAGGGGAGCCGCGATCTGCCCCAGCCGGTTCATCATCGCCGCGAAGTTGTGGGGCGTCAGCGATTGCGCGCCGTCGCTGAGGGCCTGGTCCGGGTGCGGGTGGACCTCCACGATGATCCCATCGGCGCCGCATGCCATCGCGGCCGCGGCCATGGGAGGCACCAGCGACCACTTGCCCGTGCCCTGGCTCGGGTCCACGATCACCGGCAGGTGGGTCAACTCCCGCACCAGCGGCACCGCGGCAAGGTCGATGGTGAACCGTGTGTACGTCTCAAAGGTGCGGATCCCGCGTTCGCACAGCACCACGTCCGGGTTGCCCTGGGCGAGGATGTACTCGGCCGCGAGCAGCCACTCCTCGATGGTGCTGCTCATGCCTCGCTTGAGGAGGATGGGCTTCCGGGTGGCGCCGACGGCCTCCAGCAGGCCGTAGTTCTGCATGTTTCGGGCGCCGATCTGGAGCATGTCCGCATAGCGGCTCACGAGGGCCACGTCCTCGATGTTCATCACCTCGGTGACCACCGGCAGGCCGAACCGGTCTCGCGCCGCGGCGAGCAACCGAAGGCCCTCCTCGCCAAGTCCCCGGAACGAGTAGGGCGAGGTCCGGGGCTTGAAGGCGCCGCCGCGGAGCATGTGCCCCCCCGCCGCGGCGACGGCGCCGGCAACCTCCATCAACTGTTCCTCGCTCTCCACGGAACAGGGGCCGCCCATCACCGCGAACCCCTGCGCGCCGATTCGCACGCCGCCGACGTCCACGATCGTGTCATCCGGGTGGAACTCCCGGCCCACCAGCTTGAAGGGCTTGCTGACGCGTACCGCGTCGGCCACACCCGGCAGGTTGACCACGGCGTCGCGCAGGCTGATGGGGTTTGATCCCAGGACACCAATCGCGGTGCGGTCCTCGCCAGGCAGCTTCACCGACCTGAAGCCTCGCTCCTCGACCGCGGCACAGACGGCATCGATATCCGCCTCCGTGGCCCCCGCGGTCATGAGAATGAGCATCAGGCGGCTCCGGGAAGGAGCACCAGACCCACCCGACCCTGGCTCATGCGTGCGGACTGCGCGTCGATCGCGTCGAACAGGATGCTCCAGGAGTAGAACCAGTTTTTTCCCTCCAGCACGCCCGGGTCGTTGGTGATCACCCCGCCCGCGTTGTAGCCCTTGATGACCAGTTCGTGGTACACGCTCTTCGGTCCGTAGTGGGGGTTCTGCAGGGAATGGGTCATCACCGGGACGACCACGGGGTGCCCATCGCTGATGGCCTGCCGAATGGTTTCTCGCGTCGCCTGGATGACGCTGTAGCGGTAGCCCCAGTTGGCCTGGGCAAGCTGACCGGTGCGGTCGATCGAGAGGTCGACCTCGGAGCCCCAGTTCTGCACCTGCCAGTTCTTGAGGGCCCGGATCCCGGCGTCCGCTTCCGCGGGTGGGATATCAGTGCGGTGGTCCCCATGCAGGAACAGGCGGTACATCAGCATCGCCGCCTCCTCACAGCTCTCCTCGTGCACCCTCCAGTTCCCAAACGGCGCCTGCACGGTGTACGGCACTTCCAGGATGGCGCCCTCCGGAGGTGCCGATTCGGGGCTGGGGGAAATGGCCACCGCCGACGCCGGCCCGTCGTGTGGCGATTGCGGCGTGACCTGGCGAAGGGCACTCAGCTGGTCGGCGCCCACGTGGTGACTGCCGGCGGTCTCGCGGTTGTGGAACCGGTGCCAGGCGGCGAGCCCCCCCCGGTAGCCGGCGTAGCCGAGCAGGAGGACGCCGGCCAGCGCCACGAGCAGCATCAGCGGGCGTGGTGCCAGCGGGGCGCGGCCGCGACGCCGGGAGTGGGCGCGCGGGTAGGTCGGTTCGCTCAGCGGGGCTGCCACGGGCTATATCCTACGGGGCGCTTCTCTCCTGCCGGGGGCGCGGTTCCTTGATAAGGCCACGGCCCCGGAGGACCTCGTAGGCCAGGATGGCAAGGCCCAGCCAGGCGCCGCCGGCCAGGTACGCGCCGAGGACATCGCTGCTCCAGTGGTCCCCGAGGTAGACGCGGGACACCCCGGTTGCGACCAAAAAGACGGCGCTCGCCACCACAATCGCGGTACGGGCCAGGCCCGCGGGCATACGCCGGAAGGCCAGGTAGATGATGAACCCGAAAATCACCATGAAGGTGTGAACGTGGCCCGCGGTGAAGCTGTACGGGTCCTGGACCAGCTTGTCATTCACCCACACCAGGGAGGTCGACGGTCGCGGCCGCCCGACGATGGGTTTGACGATGAAGCCCTGGATCCCGACACCCGCCTCGCTGACCGCCAGGACGATGGCCTCGATGCGGAGCCGCAGCAGGTAGAAGCCCAGCAGGATCGCCGCGAACTCAGGGACGAATTCCGGGAAGTAACCGAACCAGCTCACGACTTTGAGGACGGCGTCGGTCGGTGCCGACCTCAGGTGTTGCAGCGCGAGCGTGGTCGTGAGGTCGAAGTCGAGGTACCTGTGGGCGTGCGCCAGGATCGCGAGTACGGTGTACAGCGCGAAGCACACAACGACCCCCGCCGCCGTCAGCACCAGCCGGCGGGACGAGCCGCCGCCGGCGGCGCGGCTCATCAGGCCGTGCGCCTCAGGCGCCCCCGGACCCAGCTCAGGTTCGGCTCGGGCAGCCAGTTCTCCGGGAGCCAGAGGACGAATGCCGACCAGGCCAGGGCGAGCAGGAAACCACCGATGACGTCACTCGGCCAGTGCGCGCCCGCCCACACGCGGCCTAGGCACACGACCACAGCCAGGAGAAGCGCGCCGAGCCAGAGAATTGGTCGTGCGGACGGCCGTACCCGCGGCGCCAGGGCCGCCGCCAGCATGAACGCCAACCACGTGAAGAAGACAGCGTGGCCACTGGGATAGCTGTATCCGCGCGACGGGTCGAGGACCGCGACGAGGTCGGTCGTGGGTCGATGGCGGGAGATCGATACCTTGATGAAACTGTCGATGACGCTGCCGATGCAGCCGAGCGCCATCAACAGGCCCGCGCGGCGCTCGAGGAGGAACAGCCCGGCCACGGCGACGAGCCCGAGGATCACCTGCCCCCAGCCGCCGGAGGCGTTGGTGAGGCGCATGACGGTGGCCACCGGTCCCCACTCAACAGACTGGACCGCGTGCTCCACGGGGATGTCAAAGCCTCGCAGCAGCGTGCCCCTGACGACCAGGATTGTGTCGACGATGAAGAGCACAACGGAGACCAGGCTTATCACCGCGAGCCAGCGCTTCCCGATCGCCCCCGGTACTCCTGAAAGGACCTCCGCGGCGGCCTGCTGGGGCTCGGTGGCGTCGGCGTCGCTATCCCGCTGAATCGCCTCGGCTGTCATGGCGAAGTGATATTAGCACTATCATGATTAGCGAGGAAGCCGTCGGGCGACTTGAGTCGGGGGGCGGTTACGGCGGGTGGGATTCGAACCCACATGTCCTTTCGGACAATGGTGTTTGAGACCATCATGTCTACCGTTCCATCACCGCCGCAGGGTGGCCTCAAGCTTAGCGGCCCTGGTATGACGAACCGGTGACAGGCCGTTAAATGCCATTGACTTCCGCCAGCGTCTTCACAATAGTTGGTCCAATCGACAGATCTCTTGATCCAACTCGTTAAAAGGAAGGGAGCCCCCCAGGAAGCGATGGCATGGAACGTACGGCCCGGCGCTGAGCCTCTCGCGGAGAGTGCAGACCGGCGGTCGCCGGACATCCCGGGGCAGCGCAAGCAGCTGCTGGAGGCCATCTCCGGGCCGGGGATGCGGATGCACTTCCAGCCGCTCATAGACCTCGACAGCCAGCGCGTCGTGGCCTACGAGGCGCTCGCCCGCTTTGCCGGGCACCCCGACGTCCCCCCCGATGCCTGGTTTCGCCGGGCGCGGGGCTTTGCGCTGCAGGAGGCCCTGGAACTGCAGGCCGTGCGGCGGGGTCTGCTGGCCCTCGACGATCTCCGCGAAAACATCTCTGTCTGCGTCAATATCTCGGGCGCCGGTGCCCTGTCGGATGGATTGGCGGAGATCCTGGACGATCTTCCGCTCGACCGCGTTGTGCTTGAGTTGACGGAGCAGGAGGAGATCGTCGACTACATGGTCCTCAACCGGGCGCTCCTGGGCTGGCGTTCCAAGGGGCTGCGCGTCGCCGTCGACGACGCCGGTGCCGGCTTCGCTTCAATGCGTCACATCGTCAGCCTGCAGCCGGACATCATCAAGCTCGACGCGAGCTGGGTAACCGACATCGAGGCAGACCCTATTCGGCGCTCGATGGTGGCCGCGCTGGCCGGCTTCGCCACCTCCATCGACGCCATCATGGTCGGCGAGGCGGTGGAGACCGAGGTGCAGGCGCAGGTGCTGCGAGAGGTGGGCGTGCCATGGGCGCAGGGTTTCTTCTTCGCCCGGCCCGCGGCCCTCGTTCCCTGAGACGGATCCCGGCTGAGAACCGGCGGGCGGCCGCAGTCTAGAATCAGACCGGGGGGCCACGTCCTGGTGGAACGTCTGAACCAGTAAGGAGACAGCGTTTGGGTTCGGTGGCCGACCGAGATCGGCGTGGGGACCCACGCCGGATCGAGGACAGGCTCTTGCAGTGTCTGGCCTCGGACGCCGAAGAGGTGCTCACGGTGGCCGACAGCTCGGGCGAGCTGATATATGTGACCCCCGCGTCCGAGCGCGTCTTCGGGGTGCCCGCGGATGAGCTACTGGGCCGTCCGGCAGCCGAGCTGTTCGAGCCCGGGGACTTCGAACGCCTTATCCGCCCCGTGGCGCGCGGTCTTGAGGGTCGCCGCCGAACCAACCTGCAGTGCCGTCATCGGGACGGCAGCTGGCACACCCTCGAGGCGCGTGCCGAGCGGCTTGAGCCGGACAGCCCGGATGGCGAGGTTGGCACGGTCATCTTCTGCCGCGACGTAACCGAGGAGGCGCAGTCGCGGCGGGACCTGCGCGAAACCGATGAGAGGCTATCAGAGGTTTTCGACAACTCCCCCATCGGAATCACAGAGGTGGCCGTGGATGGGCGAATTCTCGACGCCAACCCCGCGGTCTGCGCTCTCCTTGGGCACAGCCGTGAGGAGCTTCTCGAGCTGAAGGCCATGGACCTCGTCATCCCCGCCGACCGGGACGAGCGTGACGCGGCGCTGCAGGCGCTGTTGGCAGGCGCCAGGCACAGCGTCACTTATGACGTGCGCTTCCAGCGGCAGGATGGTGAGGTCCGCGACGCGGAGGTCATTGCCAGCCTGCTCCGTGATGACCACGGCCAGCCGCACTCGTTCCTGCTGCTGATGCAAGACATCACCGAACGAGAGGAACTCGAGGTGCAGGTCTCCGCCCAGGCGGACCTGCTGGAACACGCCCATGACGCGATCTTCGTGAAGCAGCTGCAGGACAGCACCATCACGTTCTGGAACAGCGGGGCGGAGGAACTCTACGGCTACGACTCCGCCACCGCGATCGGCCGTGTCTCCCACGAGCTGTTGCGGACGGAGTACCGGACGCCGTTGAGTGAGGTCGAGGAGCGCCTCCGGCGCACCGGCGAATGGTCCGGCGAGATGGTCCATATGACCAGCACGGGCGAGCCCGTCTGGGTCCACAGCAGGTGGGCCGTCATCCGCGACACTGACGGCAGAGCGCTGGCGGCACTGGAGGTCAACCGGGATATAACGCCCGAGCGCAACCTGGCCTACGAGCGGGAGCGCCTTATGGAGATCCTGGAACAGCAGAACCGCGAGCTGCGGGCCAGCGACCGTATGAAGTCGGAGTTTTTGCTCACCATCAGCCACGAGCTGCGGACCCCTCTCACCGCGATCCTGGGGTATGCGGACCTGATGGCCCTGGACCCGGCCCTGGCGGGGCGCACTGAGATCGAGGAGATCCAGGGCAACGGCCACCGCCTCCTCGGTCTGATCGACGACGTGCTCACGCTGGCCCAGGCGCAGGCCGGCGAGCTCCAGCTGCGGCGGCGCCCGATTGACCTTGCCATCCTGGTCGCCCGTGTGGTGGAAGACGAGCAGGGTTATGCCCGGGACAAGGGAATCATCCTGCGGTACGAGGCGGCCGCGGCTGAAGTGCCGGCGCTGGCTGACGAGATGGCCACCAGCCACCTGCTGCGGCACCTGGTGAACAACGCCATCAAGTTCACATCCAGGGGTGAGGTGGTGGTCGCCCTGTCAGCCTCCGATGAGGAGGTGCGCGTGGAGGTCCAGGACACCGGGATCGGCGTGCCCCAGGAGGCCCGAGGGTTGATCTTCCAGGAGTTCACGCAGGCGGATCAGTCGACCACACGCCGCCACGGCGGGGTCGGAGTGGGTCTCTCTGTCGTGCAACGGCTGGTGACCCTGCAGGGTGGACAGGTGGGGCTGATCGACCGCCCCACGGGTGGCAGCGTGTTCTGGTTTTCGCTCCCCACGGCGGCCGGAGGTAATCAACCGGTGCCAAAGGTGTAACAACGCGGGACTCAGCCGCAGCATTTACCAATCCTGAACAAAAGTTTTACAGCGCCGCGTCCAAGATGGGCCGACACCGCAATCTGCGGAACATCGATGGAGGCGGATTCATGACGGCGACAGCGACCATCAGCCGGCGGACGGGGGCAGCGCTCGCGATCCTTGCTTGCCTCCTCGGCGCGTTCATGATGGACGCTTCAACGTCGCGGCAGCACGCGACCGCCCAGGTGATCAGCTCGGCGGTCAGCGATTACCTCGACCACGGGAGCGCCAGGGACAGCGCGCCCGCCTCCGTCCCGGTTATCGTCGAGACCAAGGGTGATCCCGCGCCGGTCCGCGCGATGGTCCAGCGACAGGGCGGCCACATCAGCCAGAGCCTGAAGGTGCTCCACGGCTTCGTCGCCACCGCGCCGGCGGCTGTCGCCCGGGCGCTCAACCAGGATGCCAGGGTGCGGCGCCTCAGCATCAACGCCCCGGTCCGGCTGCTCGGTTCCGCCGTCAACAGCACCAACCTGGTCAATAGATACGACACGATCAACCACACGCCGGCAGGCTGGAACGCCGGCCTTGACGGCAGCGAGGTCCAGGTCGCGGTGATCGACAGCGGCGTCTTCCCCCACAATGACCTCACCCTGAAGAGCCCGATGGTGCCCGGCAACGGGGGGAACCGCCTCCTCGCGCTGACCACCAACCCCAACGCCACCGACGCCATCGACCATGTCGGCCACGGCACCCACGTCGCCGGCATCATCGGCGGCAACGGGTACGACTCGGGCGGAAAGTACATCGGCGAGGCGCCCAACAGCCTGCTGGTCAGTGTGAAGGTCTCCGACGACCTCGGCAACCTGACCGAGGGCGACGTCATCGCCGGCCTCGAGTGGGTCTACGTCGCCAACGAGAAGGGGCTGAACATCAAGGTGGTCAACCTCTCCCTCGCCTCGACCGTGGCCCAGAGCTACAACCAGAGTTCACTGGACGCCATGGTCGAGAAGCTGTGGTTCAGCGGCGTCACGGTGGTCGCGGCGGCGGGCAACGGTAACAGCGGCGCCGGCGTCAACTACGCACCCGGCAATGACCCTTACGTGATCACCGTCGGCTCGATCGATGACAACTACCAGGCCAGCCTGGGCGGGTCGCAGATGGCCGCCTGGGCGAGCTACGGCAACACCCAGGATGGTTATGCCAAGCCAGAGGTGGTCGCCGACGGGTCGCACGTCGTCTCTCTGCTCGCCCCGGCCAGCACTCTGGCTGTCGCGCACCCGCTGAACGTGGTCGCCGGCACCTACTTCATGATGGGTGGCACCTCGATGGCGTCCCCCGCGGTGGCAGGCCTGGCGGCGCTGATGCTGCAGGCAAACCCAAGCATGACCAACAACCGCGTCAAGAGCGCGCTGATGCGCAGCTCGGTGCCTTTCTCCACCACGGCGTACACCGCCTCGCTGGGCACGCCTGGCGGCTTCGCCGACGAGGCGGCCGTGACCAGCACGACCAGCGGCAACGCGAACAGCGCGCTCAAGCCGAGTGCGTTCTTCAATACCAGCAACAACCAGATCCAGGCCGGCGGCCTCTGGTGGTCAGACCCGACGTTCCCCAACGCCAGCTGGAACAGCACCTCGTGGAACAGCACCAGCTGGAACTCCACGAGCTGGAACAGCACCTCCTGGAATGGAACCTCCTTCAACAGCACGTCGTGGAACAGCACGTCGTGGAACAGCACCTCGTGGAACAGCACCAGCTGGAACAGCACGAGCTGGAACAGCACCAGCTGGAACAGCACCTCGTGGAACAGCACTTCCTGGAACAGCACCAGCTGGAATGACGGGGCCTTCAGCATGGCGAGCTTCCAGTAGAGGCCCGGGGGGGCTATCCTCTGCATCGTGCCACTGGTTAGGGTGCGACGTGTTCTCCGCCTCGAGAACATCAAGCGCCCGCTGGCAGCAGAAATCGGACCCGCCGTAGCCCGATGATCGGGGCGGCCGGCGCGTCGAACCGCGAGGATCGCGCCCCCCAGTGGAGGCTGTGGATCTTCGTCGCGTGGACCCTGGCCATGGCGCTGGGGATCACGGTGCTCACGCTGCGCGTCACGCCCGTGCCTGGCGGCCCCACCCTGGTGGTGCTCTGCGCGGCTGCCCTGGTGTCGGAGCGGTTCAAGCTGGCCATCAGCGAGGACAGCCCGGTGGCCATGTCGCTGACCCTCGCCGTCATGATGGCAGCGATCGTCATCGACGGCGCGCAGGGCGCGATTGCCGTGGGGATATGCGCGGTGCTCGGCGGGGCAATGCTGCAGTCGGTACATCCGCCCGTGATCAAGACGCTGTTCAACACCGGCCTCTTCGCAGCCGCCGCGGGCGTGGCAGGCCTGGCATATCAGCTGGCCGGTGGGAGCCCGGGTCACCAGGGGACGATCGGCCCGCAGCAGATGGTGGCGTGGTCGGCGGCGTTGGTCGCCTACGCGGCGATCAACTGGCCGTTCCTTCTGGTCATCATTCACCTCAGCACCAGGCGGTCGCTCCGGAATATATGGCGCCAGGATTTCCGGTGGACGCCTGTCCAGGTCGCGGTCTCCGGGGCCATCGGTTTCACCCTCGGCACCGCCTATATCGCCTTCAGCTGGGTCGGGGCGGTGATCTATCTCCTTCCTCTCCTCGCCGTCCGCGCCGGGATGCGCCTCTACACCTCGCAGATGCACGAGCAGATCGACATCCTGCGGCGGGCCCAGGAGGACGTCGCGGCCACCAACGAAGGCCTGGTCAAGACCCTGGCGTCAGTTATCGACGCCCGTGACATCTACCTATACGGCCATTCGGTCCAGGCCGCTCGCTACGCCCGCGAGGTGGCCATCCGGATGGAGCTGCCGGCTGAAGAGGTTCGGAACGCGGAGTACGGCGCGCTGCTTCATGACATCGGCAAGATCGGCATATCCGAGGCCATCCTGAACAAGCCGGCGCGGCTGACCGAGGAGGAGTACCTGGAGATCCAGGAGCACTGCGAGATCGGCTACCGGCTGCTCAGCGAACTGCCCAGTTTCGAGAGCATCGCCCAGGTGGTGTACTCGCACCACGAGCGCTTTGACGGCGCCGGGTACCCGCGGCGCCTCGCGGGTGACGACATCCCAATTGCCGCGCGAATCGTCAGCGTGGTCGAGGCGACCGAGGCCATGGTCTCCGACCGTCCCTATCGCAAGGGCATGAGCCCGGATGAAGTGCTGCGGGAACTCGCCGAGGGGGCGGGCACGCAGTGGGACGCCGACGTCGTCGCCGCGTTCTCGCACATCCTGAGCACGGACCGGACGCACCTGCAGATGCGCAACTCGGCGCTCGACGTCGTCCTGAAGCAGCCGTTGAGCCGGCTTTCGAGCGGTGCGCGGGGGGACGCGAATGCCAGCTTCGACAGCATCAGCGCCAGCTTCCAGGAGGCGGCCCAGCCTATATTCATCCTCGACGAGGAGTACCACTTCGTGTCGCTGAACCCGGCGGCCCAGCGACTCACCGGGTGGATGGAGGCCCAGGTGCAGGGCCGGGAGTGGTGGGGTATGTGCGCCGGGGGGAAGCCGGCCGGGGCACTGGCCACGCTGGTGGGCGCCACCCGCGAGCTCGGACTGCGCCGGCGGGATGGTTCGTTCGTGCAGCTGGAAGTTACCGGGAGTCCTTTGCAGACGAATTCCGCTCTCTACTGGCTGATCATCGGACACGACGTCAGCCATCGCGTTCGTCGTGAAACGGACCTGGCGCGACAGGCCGCCACGGACCACCTGACCAGGTTGGACAACCGGAAGTCATTCGAACTCAAGGCGAAGGCCGCCATGGCGTCGTCCACGCTGCCGTTCAGCGTTGCCCTGGTGGACCTCAACGGGCTCAAGCGCATCAACGACGCCCATGGTCACGCCGAGGGTGACGAGGCCATTCGCAAGCTCGCAGACTGTCTCGCCGCGAGCATCAGGGAGGAGGATGTCGCCGCCCGACTCGGCGGGGACGAGTTCGTCCTGCTCGTCAAGGGCGCCCGGGAGAGCAGCGTGGAGCTACTCCTGGGACGCGCCGCCGAAATGGCCCGCCGGGCCTCAACCGACAAGGCCTCGATCACCTTCAGCGCCGGCGTCGCCGAGTGGGACGGAACGGAGAGCTTCGAGCACCTGATGCGACGAGCAGACGCGAGGATGTACGCCAACAAGACCGCATCAGGAGATTCCCGGATCGTCTCGTTGCCGCGCAGGTAGGGCTACTGGACCGAGACGGCGGCCCCGCTGTGCTCGGCGATGAGCTTCTGGAGGACCATCGGCAGGATGCCATCGTGCCTCAGGTATTCGACCTCGGTGGCGTTGTCCACGCGCAGCAGGGCCTCGAACTCGGTCACGGCGCCGTCCGGGTGCACCGCCCGGACGTTGACCTGCTGGCCGGGGGTGATGCCCCCCTCGATGCCCGTGATGTCGTACTTCTCGTGCCCATCGAGTCCCAGCGTGGTCGCGGACTGGCCGGCGGGGAAAACCAGCGGTAGTACCCCCATCTGGACCAGGTTGCTGCGGTGGATGCGCTCGAAGCTTTCGGCGATGACCGCCCGCACACCCTGTAGCCGGGGACCCTTCCCGGCCCAATCGCGCGAGCTGCCGCTGCCGTACTCCTTGCCCGCGAGGATGATCGCCGGCGTCCCCCTTTCCAGGTACTCCATGGCGGCGTCGAAGATGGTCGCCGGGGAGCCCTCGGGGAGGACAACCGTCCAGTAACCCTCCTTGCCACCAGCGAGGGCGTTCTTGAGGCGGATGTTCCCGAAGGTCCCGCGGACCATGACCTCATGGTTGCCGCGACGTGCCCCGTAGCTGTTGAAGTCCGTCCAGCCGACGCCGTGCTCGACAAGGTACTTGCCCGCGGGACTGTCGATCGGGATGGACCCCGCGGGGGAAATGTGGTCCGTGGTCACGGAATCCGCGACCATGACCAGCACCCGGGCGTCCCTGATATCCACCGGGCCGCCGACCCTCGCCTCGCCCTGGAAGTACGGTGGCTCGCGGACGTAGGTGGATTCCGGGTCCCACTGGAAGGTGGCGCCGGTCGGGGCCTCCATGGTCTGCCAGTACTTGTCACCGGCGAAGATACGCTCGTACTCCTTCTCGTACATCTCCTTGCGGACGCACTCCTCGACCACCCGCCCGACCTCGTCGGTAGTGGGCCAGATATCGCCCAAGAGCACCGGCTTACCATCACGGTCCGTGCCCAGGGGCTCTGTGTTGAGGTCGATATCCACGGTGCCGGCGAGCGCAAAGGCCACCACCAGGGGAGGGGAGGCAAGGTAGCTGGAGCGAACCAGCGGGTGGATCCGTCCTTCGAAGTTGCGGTTGCCACTGAGCACAGCGGCGACGTTGAGGTTGCCCGACTTGACCGAGGACTCAACCTCCTCCGTGGCCAGCGGCCCACTGTTGCCGATGCAGGTGGTGCAGCCGTACCCGACCGTGAAGAACCCGAGGGCCTCGAGGTCCTTCATCAGGTCGGCCTTCAGGAGGTACTCCGTGACCACCCTCGATCCCGGGGCCAGGCTCGTCTTGACGAACGCGGGGGGCCGGAGGCCGCGCTCATTGGCCTTGCGCGCCAGCAGCCCCGCGGCCACCATCACCGAGGGGTTGGAGGTGTTGGTGCAGCTGGTTATGGCCGCGATGACGACGGATGCGTCGGCCACCTCGGCATCAGCACCGGCCTGTCTCGCCCGCACCGTGGCCGTGACATCGTCGGCATTGCCGCCCTCGGCCTCGAAGCGGCCGAGCTCCCCGACCTTCGTCGGGAGCTTCAGGGCCGAGCCGAGGTAGAAGCTCTGGCGAACGCTGTCCAGCGGAACCCGGTCCTGCGGCCGCTTGGGGCCGGCGACGCTTGGCTCAACCGTGGAGAGGTCAAGGTCGAGCTTCTCGCTGAAGGTCGGCACGGCCGATTCGTCGGTGCGGAAGAGGCCCTGGGCGCGGCAGTACTGTTCCACCAGGGCGATGTGCGCGGGCTCACGCCCGGTCATCTCGAGGTACCGGAGGGCCTGCTGGTCCACGGGGAAGAGGGCGGCGGTGGCGCCGTACTCCGGGCACATGTTGGACAGGGTCGCCCGGTCCGCCACGGACAGGCTGGAAAGACCGGTGCCGCAGAACTCCACGAACTTGTTGACCACCCCGTGCTGCCTGAGCATCTGGGTCAGGGTCAGCACCAGGTCGGTCGCGGTAGCCCCCGCGGGCAGGGCGCCGTGGAACTGGACCCCGAGCACCACCGGGGCACCCAAGAAGATCGGCTGGCCCAGCAGCGCGGCTTCGGCCTCGATGCCCCCGACGCCCCAGCCAAGCACGCCCAGGCCGTTGACCATGGTGGTGTGCGAATCCGTGCCCACCAGGGTGTCGGGAATCGCCAGGCGCACACCGCCCGCCTCGCGTACCTGGACCACGCGCGACAGCCGCTCCAGGTTGACCTGGTGGCAGATGCCCATGCCGGGCGGGACGACCGTGAAATTGTTGAAGGCGTTCTGTGCCCACCTGAGCAGGGCATAGCGCTCGGCGTTGCGCTCGAACTCCCGCTCGATGTTCTCATGGTAGGAATCAGTGGTGCCGTAGCTGTCGACCTGGACCGAGTGGTCTATCACCAGGTCCGCCGGGGCCAGGGGGTCGATCAGGGCGGGGTCGAGGCCGGCCCGGGCCATGGCCGACCGCATCGCGGCGAGGTCCACCACAGCCGGCACACCGGTGAAGTCCTGCATCAGGACGCGCGAGGGGCGGTAGGGCAGCTGCGCCCCCGCGCGCGGGGCCGCGGGCCAGGCCGCGAGCGAGGCGATGCTCTCCTCGTCCGAGTCGCCCGTCGCGGCCGCACGGACCAGGCCTTCAAGGAGAATCTTGACGGTCATGGGGAGGGTACCCACGTCCGCGACACCAGCGTCTTTCAGCCGCTCGAGTGAGTGATACGAGAGGCCGGTGTCTCCCAGCTCGGTAAGGGTGTTCAGCAATTCAGGGCCTCTCTTGTGGGGCGTGTCTTCAGCGGGATACAAGGCTAGCTCACCGGGCGCGGATAATCGGGCCATGGTCTGGCGCCGCCGCACGCTTGCCGCCATCGTCGTGGCGCTGGTCGGGCTGACAGCCCTTGCTCTCACCCAGCGCGCGGGGGGCGTCCGGCAGGCCCCCGCCAGCGTGACCCTCGACGGCCAGACCCTGGACCCCGGGGCGCGTGACGTGTCGCCCCGCCCCGCCCTGGGCCTGCTGCTGCCCCCCGGCAGCCGGACCGCGGACTTCACCGCCGCCATCGACGGGAGGATCGTGCCGATCGCACCCGGGATCGGTCGCAGCGCGCGGCTGTCGGTAGGAGAGCTGGCACAGGGTTCGCGGCATCGCGTTGAGGTGTGGCGTGGCACGATCGGTACCGCCCACGTGGGCGCGGTGGCCGTCGATTTCCAGGTGGCCGCCCCGCTCCAGGTGGCGGCGTCCTGGCTGGTGACGCCACGAGGGACCACCGTAGTGGTCAGCGCTTCGCGGGAGCTTGCGGACGGGGCGGCGGTGGAGGCAGCGCTTACCAGGGCCGGGGCTTCCGTGCGCCGGGATGAGCGTGGCATTGAAGGTCGCTGGCGCCCCGGTCACCCCGCCCGCTTCACCGTCCCCGCCGGGACGCGGGCCACCACCGGCGCCTATCTGCCGGCTGACTTTTCGCCGTCGGCCCCGCTGCCACTGCCCGTGGCGACGTCCCGGGTCGACCTATCGTCTGACCCCGGCCCGCCCCGACAAGGCCTCCGCCTCCGTGCCTACTACCTCGCCGGCCCCGCGGCCCAGGCCTCGCTGGCCCGCAACGCCTCCCGGATCGGCGTTTTGTCCCCGGCCTTCTACACCGTCGACAGCGGTGGCGCCCTGGTTCCCGCGGTGGAAGAGGCGGTGCTCGCGACCGCGCACGCCGCCAACCTCAGCGTGGAACCGCTGGTCACCAACAGGGACTTCAGCGCGACCACGGCCCGGGGTATATTCCGCGCCGGCGCCGACGCCGTGGCGCCGGCGCTGGTGACCGAGGCGCGCCGCCGTGGGTATGCGGGTTACCAGCTCGACTTCGAGGGCCTGGCCGCGGCTGACCGGGGCGCGCTGAAGGCGTTCTCCGGCGACCTTGCCGCGCGTCTGAGGGAGGCCGGTCTGAACTATTCGACCGCGGTCGTGCCGTCGAAGGACAATGGCAGCGCCCTTGGTCAATTGTTCGGTCACGCCGGGGCCTATGACTACGCTCAACTGGCCCGGGGAGCCACGTCGATCAGCGTTATGTCCTATGACCAGCACACCGCCGTCACCGACCCCGGCCCGGTCGCCGGCCTGGACTGGGTGCGACGCGTCACGGAGGCGACGACGGCCGGCATCGACCGTGCCCACGCGTACCTGGGAGTGCCCCTCTATTACCGCGATTGGCCCCTCCACGGCACGCCCACGGCGGGGTCGTTCCCGGACCTGCTGGCGACCGCCGGGCAAAATGACGGGACGATCACCTGGGACTTCGCCTCCATGACGCCATATGTTCGCTACGCCTTGAACGGGGAGGAGCACGTCGCCTGGACGGAGAACCGCACAAGCCTGCTTGTCAAGCAGCAGCTTGCGCACGAACTCAGGTTCGAGGGGATCGCAGCCTGGCGGCTGGGGTTTGAAGATCCTGCCTTCTGGGAGCTCTGGTAGGGATGGAAGCCGGTGATGTCTCGGGGGTCCGCGACTACTACGAGGCCCGCGGAGAGAGCGAATGGCACCGCCTGGACAACCCCTATGAGGGCGCCGTGGAGGGGGAGTTCCACCGTCGCACCTTTGAGGAGTTGATCCCCGCCGGCGGTCGCGTCCTGGATGTCGGCGGCGGGCCGGGGAAGTGGACCATATGGCTGCTGCGGCGGGGTCACCGGGTGGTGCTGGGGGATCTCTCTCCGCGGATGCTGGACATCGCGCGGCGGGAGCTGAAGGCGGCGGGCGTTGAGGCCGAAGCCGTGGTGGAGCTTGATGCCCGTGACCTCTCCGCCTTCGCCGACGCCGAGTTTGACGCTGTCCTCTGCCTGGGCCCCCTGTACCACCTGGTGGCGGCGGCGGACCGGGAGGCCGCGGTCCGCGAGGCGGGCCGGGTCCTGCGACCGGGCGGCATCCTGCTGGCAACGGTCATGATGCCCTACGCCTGGGCCCTCGGCCTTGCGCTGGAATACGGCACGTCGCGGTTGCCGGAGGTGGCCCGGGCCCTGGAGGACGGCGTCTACCGCAACCCTGACGCGGGGCGCTTCACGGACGCCTACCTGTTTCGCCCCGAGGCGGTCGCCCCTTTCTTCGAAGGGCTCGGGTTCAGGACCGTCCGGCTTCTCGCATCGCAGGGTTTCCTGAACCTGGTCCAGGAGCAACTGGCTGAGCTCCGGGAGCGCGACGAGCCCGGGTACCGGCGCCTTATCGACCTGGCCTACGCGGCTTCGTCCGACCCGTCAACCTGGGGCCTGTCCGGGCACCTGCTGTACGCCGGTCGCCGGGACTGACGCACGGCGGAGGGCGGCTCAGCCCTCCGAGAAGATGTCCCTGCGCTCCTCCGGGTTGCCCAGGTCGGGGAGCTCCATCGAGTTCACGAGCTCCTTGAAGATGGTCGGCTCCGCGGCCTCGTCGGAGGTCTCGTCCTGGTCACTGTCCGGGGTGACCGAGGCCCGGTCCAGGACGTCGTCGGAGACCAGGATCGGAACCTCAGCCCGGACCGCCAGGGCGATGGCATCGCTGGGCCGGGCGTCGATGTCCACGCTGCGGCCGTCGAGGGCAAGGTGGATCCGCGCATAGAAGACCTCGCTGGTGAGGGAGGTGACCTCGATACTGGTGACCCGCGCTCCGATTTCGCCGAAGATATTGGTGATCAGGTCGTGCGTGATGGGGCGGTCAGGGGTAATGCCCGTGATCTTGAGGGCGATGGCGTTGGCCTCGTAGATGCCGATCCAGATCGGCAGGTAGCGCTCCGCGGCGCGGTCCTTGAGGATGACCACGTGCTGGCCGCTTGGCATGTGCACCCGGATGCTGTCGACCTGCATCTCGGTGTACCCGCGTTTTGTCATCCAGTTATGGCCCTCACCCGCCATCATAAACGCCCGGTCCGGCCGCCCGGCGCTCAGTAGCGAAATTAGAATCGCACTCCATGTCTTCAACCGCTCCAGTGGCCGGCACCAGCCCCGGGGCGCAGGCCCCTTCCGCGCGCCGGCTACTCCTGGTTGACAGTCATTCGCTGATCTACCGGGCCTTCTTCGCCCTCCCCGCCCTGACCGACCGCAAGGGGAGGCTCACCAACGCCGCCTTCGGGTTCACGTCCATGCTGCTCAACGCCCTGCCGGGGCACGACCTCGTCGCGGCGGCGTTCGACCACCCTTCCAAAACGTTCCGGCACGATCTTGATGCGGACTACAAGGCTCAGCGTCCCAGGGCCCCGGACGACCTGGTCCAGCAGTTCCCCATCGTCCGCGAGGTGGTGGAGGCCCTCAACTTCGCCACTTACCAGGTGGAGGGCTTCGAGGCCGACGACATCATTGGAGCGCTCTCGCTCCAGGGTCAGGAGTTGGGGCTGCAGGTCGACATCCTCACCGGCGACCTCGACGCCTTACAGCTGGTGTCCCCGAGCGTCAGCGCCCTGGCGATGCGCCGCGGAATCTCAGAGTTCACCCGCTACGGGGTGGAGGAGGTGCGGGCGCGATACGGTGGTCTCGGCCCTGCCGCGATGACCGACCTCAAAGCGCTCAAGGGCGACGTCAGCGACAACATCCCGGGCGTACCCGGCATCGGCGACAAGACGGCGATCAAGCTGATCCAGGACTGGGGCACGCTGGAGGCATTGCTGGAGCACCTTAACGAGGTGAAGCCGCCCCGGATCCAGGAGTTGCTGCGCGCGAGCGCCGAGCAGCTGCCGAAATCGAAACGCCTCGCCACCATCGTCCGCGACGTCCCGGTGACCCTCGACCCCGAGGCAATCGTCCTGAAGGACTACGACGACGCGCGGGTCCGCCGCCTCTTCGAGGACTACGACTTCCGAACCCTCATGCCGCGACTGCCGCGACCCGTGGGAAGCAACCGCCGGACCCCCGAGGACCGCGAGGGGACGCTAGGTCTCGAGCCCTTGGGAGCGCCCAGGAGAGCGGCCCAGGAGGCCTTCAATTTCGACGCCCCCAGCACCGCCGCCGCCCGCGAGGAGGAGTCGCCCCTGCAGGTGGACCCGGAGGTAATCACCGATCCAGACCGCCTTCTCGAGTTGCTGGAGAGGTGGGGACATGACGGGGTGGCGATCTCGGTGGTGCTCGACGACCCACAGCCACGTCGGTCGGCGGTTGCGGGGGTGGCGCTGGCCGGCCCGGGAGGGGCTGAGGTGGCGTACGTGGCGCTGGTCGCGGAGGGAAAAAAGGCGCGAGATGCGGACGAACTGCTTGGGGTGCTCCGCTCCAGGTGGTCCGAGCTGAGCCTGACGGCCTACTCGCTGAAGCAGGTGGAACTGGCGCTTGGTCCCCGGGGCTTCGGGCCGCCCTCGGGGTTCGACGTGTCGTTGGCCAGCTACCTGTGCGACTCGCGGTCCAAGACGCCCCCAGTCGGCGACCTGGCCTACCAGTGGCTCGGCCGGAGCCTGGCCCCCCCGTCGGACGTCCTGGGCAGCGGGCGCAAGGCAGTGTCCCCGGGGAGCGTCGACGCCGAGACGGCCGCCCGGCTTTTCGGCCCCGAGCCCGCCGCCCTCGCCTTGCTGCGCACGCACCTCGCGGGCGAACTTGATCGCCAGGGCCTGGCCCACCTGTATGAGCAGGTCGAGGTGCCCCTGGCGCCGATCCTGGCCGAGATGGAGCTTGCCGGCGTGGCGATCGACATTGACGTCCTGGCCGGCCTTTCGAGCGAGCTGGGCGAGCGGCTCCAGGAGGTCGAGGCGGCGGTCAACGACCTTGCCGGTTACGCCATCAACGTCAACTCGCCGCTGCAGCTGCAGAAACTGCTGTTCGACGACCTGGGCCTGGCCACTGGGCGCCGTACCACGACCGGTAAGGTCTCGACCGACTCCACCGTGCTCGAGGGTCTTAGAGACGCCCACGAGGTGGTGCCACTGGTGCTCGAATACCGCCAGCTGAGCAAGCTGAAGTCCACGTACATCGAGGCCCTGCCGGCACTGGTGGACCCGGCCGACGGTCGTGTCCATACCAGTTTCAACCAGACCGTCGCCGCTACCGGGCGCCTCAGCAGTTCGGACCCCAACCTCCAGAACATCCCCATCCGCACCGAGCTTGGCCGGCGTATCCGCCGGGCTTTTGTGCCCCGCGCTGGGAACCTGCTGGTCAGCGCCGACTACAGCCAGATCGAGCTTCGAGTGCTCGCTCATCTCTCGCAGGACCCGGCACTGGTGGCGGCTTTCAATGAAGGGCACGACATTCACCGGGTGACGGCGTCTGTGGTCTTCAACATCCCGTTGGAGGCGGTCACCCCGGACCAGCGTCGCGCCGCCAAGGTGGCCAATTTCGGCGTCCTGTACGGCCTCTCCGCCTCCGGGCTGGTGCGCGACCTGGGCATGCAGCTGGACGAGGCCAAGCAGTTCATAGCCGCTTACTTCGGGCGCTTCGCGAGCGTCCGGACCTTCCTCGAGTCGATCAAGGCCGACGCCTACCGAACGGGGTACGTGGAGACCATCATGGGTCGCCGCCGTTACCTGCAGGACCTCCGCGCGGCCAACCCGATGCTGCGCTCTGCCGCCGAACGGATGGCCATCAACATGCCCTTCCAAGGATCCAACGCCGACATCATGAAGGTCGCCATGGTCGCCATCCGGGGTCACATGCGCGAGGCTGGAATGCGCTCCCAGATGGTGCTCCAGGTGCACGACGAGCTGGTCTTCGACGTCCTTCCCGGCGAGCTCGACGCGCTCGCCCCGGTGATCAGAACCCAGATGCGGGACGCGGTCGAGTTGCGGGTGCCGGTTGGGGTGGACCTCAAGGTAGGGCGCAACTGGGACGAGATGACGCCCCTTCCCGTCCCCGACTGACGGAGGCACCAGGGTGCCGGAGCTCCCCGAGGTCGAGACCATCGTTCGTGACCTGCGGCCGCATCTCCTGGGTCACCGCGTGGTCAGCGCCGAGGTGGCCGAGCCGGGGGTGCTGCGCTACCCGGACCGAGGGGACTTCCTGCGCCGGATAAGGGGCCGTCGCATGGACCACGTGGGGCGCCACGGCAAGTTCATGCTGGTTGAACTCGGGGGACAGGGCCAAGGGGAACTCCTGGTTCTTCACCTTGGTATGACGGGCCGCCTCTCGATTCAGCCCGCCGGCACCGAGGTCGTGCCTCACACCCACCTCCGCCTTCACCTTTCCACGGGCCAGGAGCTGCGCCTCCAGGACTACCGGCGCTTCGGCAGGGTCCTCCTCGGCGGGGCGCTTGAACTGGCGGAGGCGGGGATGTTACCGGCGCTCGGGCCCGAGCCGGACACCGATGCGCTGCCCAACCCTCCGCACTGGGGTAGGTTCGCCCTCCGCCTCACACCCCGGCTCTTCGACGCTGCCCTGGCGCGCAGCCGCCGCGCGGTCAAGGCCGTGCTCCTCGACCAGGCGGCGCTCGCCGGGGTCGGCAACATCTACGCCGACGAGGCCTGTTTTCGAGCCGGCGTGCGTCCGCATGCCGTGGCGTCCAGGCTCGGGCCGGCGCGGCGACGCCGCCTCTACGAGGCCATTGGAGCGGCCCTCGCGGGCGCGGTCGACCTCCGGGGCACCACCTTCGACGACTACCGCGACGCCCATGGCGAGAAGGGGGCAAACCAGCATCGCCTGCAGGTTTACGGGCGCGCCGGGTTACCGTGCCTACGCTGCGGCGCGTTGCTGCGCCGGTCCACCATCGCCGGGCGCACGACCGTCCACTGTCCCCGCTGCCAGCATTGACCGCACGATCGCGGGCCGTGGCGACGGCCGCCCTCGGCTGCTCCGTGGTCGCCCTGGCGGTGCTCGGCCTCGCGGTCAATGGCGGCGCGCTGGAATCCCTCGACCACGCCCTGCTGGCGGCCGCGCAGCTACCGTCGGGCGCCGCCCTGGACTGGCTGATGTGGGCGATCTCCTCGCTCGGTCGCATCGAGGTCACCGTCCTGGCCGTGCTGGCACTGGCGCTGTCCAACCGCTCCGAGGGGCGCTTCCGACCTGGGTGGTGGGTTCCCCTGGCCGCGTTCGTCGCCGCGACCCTGGTCGAGCTCGGCGCCAAGACGTTGGTGCACCAGCCAGGGCCTCCCTCGACGCTCCGCCGGGGCCCGCGGCTCTACGCCGCAGGCCTTGAGACCGCGTTCTCCTTTCCCAGCGGGCACATGACCCGGCTCACGTTGCTGCTGGGGATCGCGCTGGCGCGCCTGCGGGGACGCGTGAGCGGCACCGGCGCCTGGGCGGTACTGGCCGTCGTCGTGGCGGTGGTGGGCTACAGCCGGGTATACCTTGGCGAGCACTGGCCCACGGACGTTCTCGGTGGCATTCTCCTTGGTGGGGCGGGGATCGCTGGGTCGCTCCTGCTCAGCCCGCCCGTGCCTTTCGAGCCCGAGGACGCCGCCCGGCGATGACCTCTGCAATCTCACCGGGGCCAAACATGCGCCGGAACTCCGAGACGGTGCAGGCGCGCAGGGTGGCCGCGGTTTTGGCCCTGGCCTCGGCGGCACGCGGGAATCCCATCAGCGCGCCGAGCTCGCCGAAGTAGTCACCGGGCGCGGCGACCGCGAGGACGTCGGTGCCGCCCGCCGTCAGCCGGCGGAGCAGTTCCACGCGGCCCGATTCAACGACGTAGATCAGGTCTCCCCTGGACCCCTGCTCGAAGATCACCTCGCCCGCGGCGACCCGGACGATACCCTCGCGCCGGCCTTCGTCCGAGCTTCGCGGCCTGAGCTCCACCACGCGGTCAGCCAGGGGCAGCATGCGCTCGTCGTGGGTCGCGACGACCACCGATCGACCGGGGCGGGCGAGATCGCGAAGGATGCGCAGGACACCCTCGACCTGCACGTAATCGAGGTGGGCGGTCGGCTCGTCGGCGATCAGCAGGCGAGGTTCGTGGGCCAGCGCCCGGGCGATCGCGACGCGTTGCTGCTGGCCGCCGGAGAGGTGCGAGGGCCGGTGGCCGCGGCGATCCTCGAGGCCGACCTCGACGAGCAGTTCGGTCGCGCGCCGGGCTGCTTGCCGGCCACGCTGCCCGGCAGCGCGCAGGGGTGCTTCGACGTTCTCCTGCGCGGTCAGGCTGGGGATCAGGTTGAAGGCCTGGAAGACGATTCCCACGGTGTGCCGCCGGTAGTGCGTCAGCGCCGCGTCCCGCAGCCGGGTGACCTCCGTCGAGCCCACGTGGATCCGCCCTGAGGTGGGCGTCAGGATGCCGGCGAGGCAGGAGAGCAGCGTGGTCTTGCCACAACCCGACGGCCCCAGGAGCAGCACCAGCTCGCCGCTGCGGGAGCTGAGGTTGAGCCCGTCGATGGGCCGCACCACGTAATCACCGCTGGTGTATTCGACCGTCAGGTCCTCGATCACAAGGTCGCTCATCACGGCCCTCCGAAGGCCATGGCGGGGTCCACCGAGACGGCTCGCTGCGCCCCTGACAGGCTTGCCAGCAGTCCCACCACCAGCGCCACCAGGGGCATCACCAGCATCGCCGAGACCGGCACCTCGACCGCCAGCGGGAACAGCCGGGCGAGCCCCTGTGCGGTCACCGCCGAAAGCAGCGCCGCCGCCAGGGATACGAGCACGGACTGCACGGCCAGCCCGGTCATCAAAGATCGTGATGAAGCGCCGGTGGCCTTCAACACGGCGAAGTCCTTGACCCGCTCCATCGCCGACAAATAGACGACCGAGGCGATGATGCATGCCGCCACGATCCAGAGCAGCACCTGGACCAGGTCTATGGTCTGGACCGCCTTGCCCAGCGGCCGCAGGATGTCGTCGCGAACCGTGTGGTTCTCCATCAGCACAAGCCCCTTCGGGACCATCGTGGGTCGCCCGCGGGTGACCACCGAGCCGACGAGGGGCTGGCCGCCGAACGTGAGGGCCTGCGCCTCGGTCACGGTGACGTACACATCCGGTAGGCCCCCGTACGCCGTGCGATGGAGGGTGTGCCCGACGACGCGGTAGGTCCGCGTTCCCACCGTGAAGCCGGCCCCGGTGCTGAGCCCCAGGGACCTGTCGGTGACCGCCTCGCCGGCCCTCACGGACTCGCGGCCGTCGACCAGGGGTGGCCGGCCGATGCCTCCCGGCCGGTAGCCGATCAGGGTGATGTCCTTGATGCCGCCGGCGCGAGCGGCCTGGTGCAGCACGATGATCGGGTCCGCCGCCCGCACCCCGGGTTCGCGGGCCACCTCGGCCACCTGCGCCTGGGGAAGGGTGGCCAGGCCACCGAAGGGCCCGGTCGAGCCCGCCGGTACAACCCACGCGTCCGCCCCGATGCCGGCCAGGGTTCGGTCCGCCTCCACCCGGAAAGCGGCGCTCACGCCGGCCAGCACCAGCGTCATCGCGAATACCAGCGCCGTCCCAACGGTCGCGATGGCGAACCGCCGGCGCCGCCACTGTAGGTCCCTGAGAGTGATCCTCAGCATCGCCCTGCCTCCTGAATTCGCGACACAACGTACCCCCGGCCCGGGCCGCCTTCCACGCATAACTACACAGAGTCGGGCCCGGCCTGCTGAGCACGGTCATACTCACTCATGCCTCAGTTCAAGCTCGAGTCGGGCTTCCGGCCCACGGGCCACCAGCCCCAGGCGATAGCAAAGCTGGTCGACGGGCTCCATGCCGGCTTCCGCGAACAGACCCTCCTGGGGGTGACCGGGAGCGGCAAGACCTTCACCATCGCCAACGTGGTCGAGCAGGTCCAACGGCCGACGCTGGTCATGGCTCCCAACAAGACCCTCGCGGCGCAGCTGGCGGCCGAATTCCGGGCATTTTTTCCCGGCAACGCCGTCGAGTACTTCGTCAGCTTCTACGACTACTACCAGCCAGAGGCGTACATCCCGCGCACCGACACCTACATAGAGAAGGACTCCACCCGCAACGACGAGATCGACCGCCTGCGCACCAGTGCGATGCGCGCGCTGCTGACGCGTCGGGACACGATCGTGGTGGCCAGCGTCTCATGCATTTACGGCATCGGCGCCCCCGAGGACTGGCTCGGCGAGTCGCTGGAGCTGAAGCAGGGCGACTCCATTCGCCGCGACATCCTGCAGCGCAAGCTGGTGCAGCTGATGTACGAGCGTCATGACACCGACTTCGGCCGCTCGCGCTTCCGCGTGCGGGGGGACATCGTCGACATCCAGCCGGCATACGAGGAAATCGCCACGCGCCTTGAGTTCTTCGGGGACAGCGTCGAGCGGATCCTCGAGTTCGATCCCCTGACCGGGGAGATCCTGGGCCAGAAGCCCGACCTGCGGCTCTTCCCCGCGGGCCAGTACATCACCAGCCAGGCCAAGATGCGCGACGCTTTCGGGGCCATCGAGGAAGAGATGGAGGAGCGCGTGCGGTACTTCGACGCGCAGGGAAAACTGCTGGAGGCGCAGCGGCTCCGGCAGCGGACCATGTTCGACCTGGAGATGATGCGTGAGACCGGCAGCTGTCCCGGGATCGAGAACTATTCGCGACACCTGTCCGGTCGCCAGCCGGGCGAGGCGCCCTTCTCGCTGATGGACTACCTGCCCAGGGATGCCCTGATCGTTGTTGACGAGAGCCACGTGGCGGTGCCCCAGATCGGCGGCATGTATGGTGGCGACCGCAGCCGGAAGGTCCCGCTGGTCGAATACGGCTTCCGCCTTCCCTCGGCGCTCGACAACCGGCCCCTCGACTTCAATGAGTGGAACGAGCGTGTGACCCAGCTGATCTACAACTCCGCGACTCCGGGCGACTACGAGGAATCCCGCAGCCAGCAGGTGGTTGAGCAGATCGTCCGCCCCACCGGGCTGGTCGATCCCCGCGTCGAGGTGCGCGGGACCGAGGGCCAGGTGGACGACCTGGTCAAGGAGATCCGCGTCGAGGTCGCCAGGGGACACCGCGTCCTGGTCACGACCCTGACCAAGCGCATGGCCGAGGACCTCACCGAGTACCTGCGCGAGATGGACGTGCGGGTCAACTACCTGCACTCCGACATCGACACGCTGGAGCGCGTCGAGATCCTCCGCGACCTTCGCCTCGGGGCCTTTGACGTGCTGGTCGGGATCAACCTGCTGCGAGAGGGCCTGGACCTGCCGGAAGTGGCCTTCATCGCCATCCTCGACGCCGACAAGGAGGGGTACCTGCGGGGCTACCGCTCGCTGATCCAGACCATCGGGCGCGCGGCCCGCCACCTGGAGGGTCGGGTGATCCTGTACGCCGACAAGCACAGCGAAGCCATGGAGAAGGCGATCGGGGAAACCGATCGCCGCCGCGCCATGCAGCAGGCCTACAACCTGGAACACGGCATCACCGCGGAGGGCATCAAGAAGGCGATCTACAACATCGACACCCACAAGGCCGAGATCGCCGAGGAGGCCGCCAGCTACGAGGCTCGCGCGGGGTTGCCCCCGGACGAAGTGGTCAAGCTGGCCAAAAAGCTGGAGCGGGAAATGGCGAAGGCGGCCCGCGACCTGCAGTTTGAGCGAGCCGCCGCGCTGCGCGACCAGCTGATGGCGCTCCGCCGCGACGCTTTCGAGGACGCGGAGGGAAACGCGACCCCGGCCACCGCCGCGGGTGCCGGGGCTGGGCGTGGGCGGCCGCAGCGCGGGCGCTGGGCCGCGCGGGGAAAGAGGTAAACCGCGGCTAGAATCCCGAGGTGCCCCTGAGCCCTCCACGACGTCTCCAGCATGCCCTCTGACCTGCTCGTTGTCCGCGGCGCCCGCGAGCACAACCTGAAGAATGTCGACCTCCAGATTCCCCGTGACAAGCTGGTGGTTTTCACCGGCCTTTCCGGGTCGGGCAAGTCCTCGCTGGCCTTCGACACCATCTACGCGGAGGGCCAGCGGCGCTACGTCGAGTCCCTGAGTGCCTATGCCCGCCAGTTCCTGGGCCAGATGGAGAAGCCGGACGTCGACCAGATCGAAGGGCTGTCGCCGGCGATCTCCATCGACCAGAAGGGAAGCAGCCGCAACCCCCGCTCGACGGTGGCGACGGTCACCGAGATCTACGACTACCTCCGGTTGCTCTACGCGCGCGTCGGGCACCCGCACTGTCCGGTCTGCGGCCGTCCCATAGCCCGACAGACCGTCGACCAGGTCACGGACCAGGTGCTGTCACTCCCGCACGGGCAGCGCATCATGCTCCTCGCGCCGGTGGTGGTGGGCCGCAAAGGCGAGCACACGGACGTCCTTGACGGCGCCCGCAAGGCCGGCTTTGTGCGCGCGCGCGTCGATGGCGTGGTCTATGAGCTGGACGAGGCCATCGAGCTGGACAAGAACTACAAACATGACATCGAGATCGTGGTCGACCGCCTCGTGGTCGACCCGGAGTCTCGCTCACGCCTCGCGGAGTCGGTGGAGACCGCGACTCGAATGTCGACGGGCGCGGTGCTGGTCGTGCCGGTGGCTTCCCCCGCGGCGGTGGCGGAGGCCCCGGCCGAGAAACGGCCCGCGAAGCGCAAGCAACTGAAGGGGGCCCGGGCCGAGGAGGAGCTCCTGTTCTCGCTGTCGTACGCCTGCCCCGAGCACGGCAGCACCGGCCTGGAGGAGCCACAGCCTCGCAACTTCTCCTTCAACAGCCCGCACGGCGCGTGCCCCGCCTGCACCGGGCTTGGCACCAAACTGGAGGTGGACCCTGACGCGGTCCTGCCCGACCGTTCGCTGTCCATCCGGGGAGGCGCCTTCCAGACCTTCGGCAGGTCCGGCGTGTACTACACCGAGCACGCGGAGTGGCTGGCACGCCGCTACGGGATCAGCGCGACCACGCCCATCAGCAGCCTGCCGGAGGAGGACGTCGACTTTCTCCTCTATGGCAGCAACGACTTCGACGGCAAAAAGACCTGGCGGAACCGTTTCGGGCGGGTGAAGTTCAAGCGGGCGACCGTTGAAGGGGTGGTCACCTCGCTGGAGCGACGGTACAAGGAGACGGAGTCGGAATGGGTCAGGAGCGAGATTGAACGTCTGATGGTGAGCCGGCCCTGTCCCACCTGTGAGGGGCGGCGCCTGAAGCCGGAGGCGCTGGCCGTGACGGTCGGTGGCAGGAACATCTCACAGCTCTGCGATCTGTCCGTCTCCGCGGCAAGCCGCTTCTTCTCGGAGCTGGCGCTGTCCGAACGCGAGGAGGTGATTGCCGTCCAGATCCGCAAGGAGATCCAGGAGCGGCTGGGGTTCATGGTCGACGTGGGACTGGACTACCTGACGCTCAACCGGACCACCCCGACACTGAGTGGCGGCGAGGCGCAGCGCATCCGGCTGGCCACGCAGATCGGCTCTCGCCTGATGGGCGTCCTCTACGTGCTGGACGAGCCCTCAATCGGGCTGCACCAGCGCGACAACCGCAAACTGATCGGCACCCTGGAGCGCCTGCGGACGCTGGGTAACACCCTCATCGTCGTCGAACACGACGAGGAGACGATGCGCCACGCCGATTGGATCGTCGACATCGGGCCGGGCGCAGGCGAGCATGGCGGCCGAATTGTCTTCAGCGGCACCTATGACGACCTGATGCGGGCCGGGGACTCGACCACCGCGCAGTACCTTCGCGGTGACCGCGCGATTCCCCTGCCGGACCGCCGCCGCCGCGGGTCGGGAAAGAAACTCAGCATCAAGGGCGCCACCGAGAACAACCTGAAAAATGTCAGCGCCGAGTTTCCCCTGGGCACCTTCATCTGCGTGGCGGGGGTGAGCGGGTCTGGGAAGTCGACGCTGGTCAATGACATCCTCTACCGCGCCCTCAACCAGCATTTCTTCCGCGCCAAGGAAAGGCCCGGGAAACACCGGGCGATAAGCGGGCTGGAGCACCTGGACAAGGTCATCGACGTGGACCAGTCGCCCATCGGTCGGACGCCTCGGTCCAACCCCGCCACGTACGTTGGCCTCTTCACCCACATACGCGAACTCTTCGCGACGCTCCCCGAGGCCCGTGAGCGCGGTTACACCCCCGGCAGGTTCTCCTTCAACGTCAAGGGTGGGCGTTGCGAAGCATGCCAGGGCGACGGCCTGATCAAGATCGAGATGAACTTCCTGCCGGACGTCTACGTCCCCTGTGAGGTTTGCAAAGGCAAGCGCTATAACCGCGAGGCGCTGGACGTGCGCTTCAAGGGCCACAGCATCGCCGACGTTCTGGCGATGTCCGTCACGGAGGCCCTTGACCTCTTCCAGAACATTCCCAAAATTGCGCGCAAGCTGGAGACGCTCAGTGACGTCGGCCTTGGCTACATCCGCCTTGGTCAGCCCGCGACCACCCTGTCGGGCGGCGAGGCTCAGCGCGTGAAGCTCTCCACGGAGCTGTCGCGGCGCGACACAGGGATGACCTTCTACATCCTTGACGAACCCACCACCGGCCTCCACTTCGCGGACATCGAACGTCTCCTGCGCGTCCTCCACAAGCTTGTGGACCGCGGCAACACGGTCCTGGTCATCGAGCACAACCTCGACGTGCTCAAGACCGCCGACTGGGTTATCGACCTCGGCCCCGAGGGGGGCGACGGGGGAGGCCAGGTGGTCGCCGCGGGTACGCCGGAGAAGGTCGCCGCCAGCCCCGCGTCGCACACGGGGCGCTACCTCCAGCCCTACCTGGAACAGCGGGCCGCCAGGCCCGCCTAGCCGCGGTGACCGGCTCGGTCCTGCTGCGCGACCGCCCCGACCTGCTCCGACAGCGGCTGCGCAACGCCCCGGCGAGCTTCGGCGTCTACGTCATGCGCGACGACCGCACGCGCGTCATCTATGTCGGCAAGTCCAGCAACCTGCGCAGTCGCCTGCGGAGTTACTTCCAGAACTCCGAGCCGCTGCACCCCCGCACCGCCCGCCTGGTACGCCGGATATTCGACTTCGACGTGCTCACCTGCGGCTCCGAGCAGGAGGCGTTGATCCTGGAGAACACGCTGATCAAGCGATACCAGCCGCGGTACAACGTGCGTCTCCGCGACGACAAAACCTACCTGTATATGAAACTCCCACGCCGCGGCGAGTTCCCGCGGGTTTACACCGTGCGTCGGGTGGCCGACGATGGCGCGCGCTACTTCGGGCCGTTCACCAACGCCAAGGCCCTGCGCAGCACCATGAAGACCCTCCGCCGCGTCTTTCCCTACCGCACCTGTTCAGACGACATCTTCAAGCGCGGGCATGTCTGTCTCGACTACCACATCAAGCGCTGCGCCGGCCCATGCGAAGGTTTGATCTCGAGCCCGGACTACCATGGCAACCTGGAGCAGATCGGCCTCTTCATGGAGGGGCGCACCGCGGACCTGACGCGCAGCCTGAAGCGGGACATGCAGGAGGCCTCCGACCGTCTTGAGTTCGAGCGTGCTGCCCGCTTCCGCGACCGACTCCAGGCCCTGGACCGCGTCGCGCAGCAGCAGTTCGTGATCACCCAGTCCGCGCGCGACACCGATGTCCTCGGGCTGGCGCGGAGCGGCGCCGGAGGCGTGGTGGCGGTGCTGACGGTGCGGCGCGGCCAGGTCACGGGCTCGGAGGCCTTCGAGCTCGAGGGCGCCGGAGAGGGCGACGAATCCGAGGTACTGAACGGTTTCCTGGGGCAGTTCTACGCCGACGCCACCAACCTTCCCAGGGAGATCCTGGTGCCGGTGGAGGTCGCCGACGCCGCCACGCTCTCGGGCTACCTCAGCCAGCGACGGGGGGCGCGGGTGGAGGTCGCGGTGCCTCGGCGCGGCGCGCGGGTGCGGCTCCTGGACATGGCCAGGAAGAACGCCGGCGAGGCCCTGATGCAGGCGACGATCAAGAAGGACTACGACGACGAGCGAACCGAAAAGCTGCTCTCCGACCTGCAGGACGCGCTGGGCATGGATCACCTGCCGCGACGTATCGAGTGCTACGACATCTCCAACCTGATGGGCACGGACCCGGTCGGCTCGATGGTGGTCTTCGAGGACGGACGCCCGCGCAACGCGCACTACCGACGTTTCCATATCAAGGGGGTGAGAGGGTCCAACGACTTCGCGATGATGCAGGAGATGTTGCGCCGGCGCTTCGCGCGCCTGGTTGCCGCGCGCGGGGAGTCGGCCACCGGCGCTGACCCGGACGGCAGCTTCGAAAGTCTCCCGGACCTGGTCATCATCGACGGCGGCAAGGGCCAGCTCAGTGCGGCGCGAGAGGTCATGGAGGAGCTCGGCGTGCACCAGCTCACCACCTTCGGACTGGCCAAGCGGAAGGAGGAGATGTACCCCGCGGGCAGTTCGCGGTCGATCATGCTGCCCCTGGACTCGCCGGCTCTGTTTTTGCTCCAGCGGGTGCGTGACGAGGCTCACCGCTTTGCCATCACGTTCCACCGAGGCACCCGCGACAAGCAGCGCCTGGCGTCTCCGCTGGACGCCGTGCCCGGCCTTGGTCCGACGCGCAAGCGCCGGCTGATCAAGCGATTCCGCTCGCTGGCCGGGGTGCGCGAAGCCTCTGAGGAGGAGCTGCGTGAGGTGGTCCCGGAGCGGGTCGCCCGGGCCATCAAGGAACTCGTTTAGGTTTCGCCCGGTGGCGTCACGGCGGCGGATGCCGAACCCACCGGTTGCGGTGCAGGAGCCGGCACCGGGGCGCCCTCGGGACCGGGGTTGCCGCCGCGATAACGCCGGACGAACGGGCCGCCGGCGGAGCGCAGGTACAGGACGAGGCCCGCGGCGATTACGGGCAGCGCGATGAGTTGGGAGGACTTCAGCCCTGCGGCGGTCACCGGGGTATCCCGGAACGCCTGCAGGAAAAGCTGGATGGTGGCCCAGCCGGCCAGGTAGAGGCCCGCCAGCTGGCCCACCCTGAGCGGGCGGCGGCGCCACGCGAGATAGAGGAGCGCGAATAGCCCGAGCTCCAGCACCACGTCGTACAGCGCCACCGGGTGTTGTGTCCTGCCCAGGCTGCCCACGGGAAGAAGGGGGTTGGCGGGGTTGGTGTACTGGACGCCCCAGCCGCGTGTGGCTATCCCGGTCAGGTCGCCGTTGATCGCGTTGCCAAGGCGGCCGATGGCCAGCCCGAGGGGCGCGACCAGGCCGGCGATGTCGAGCAGCCGCAGCGTGGGCATGTCGTTGCGGCTGCTGTAGAGCCAGATACCGATTGCACCGCCGACCAGGCCTCCATAAAACGACAGCCCACCCTGCCATAGTGACAGCGCCGCGCCTATCTGTTTTGGATCCAAGTAGGCCCGTGGCGAGTTCTGCAGCACGAAGAAAACCCGCGACACCAGGAGCCCGAAGAGCGCCCCCACGAGCGCCGCGGAGAGCAGTTGATCCGGGTCCAGTGCCTGCTTCTCGGCCTCGCGTCCGGCCAGGCGGATGGCGACGACGAAACCCACCGCGACCAGCAGTCCGTACCAGTAGAGCGCGAGCGGCCCCATGTGCAAGGCCACCGGGTCGACGCCGATTTTGAGGCAGGAGGGCAGGTTGCAGGGCTGCATCGCCTGCAGTATACGGAGGCCGCCGTGCTGCGGGCGGTGGTCTGACGGGGCTTAAACTGACCGGGCATTGACAGCGTCGCACAGGTCACCGGTGGAGCGCGGCGACCGCGGCCAGAGTTTCGCGTCCGATGTCCGTCACGAGTTGGCGCTGCAGTTTCCGCCGCGCGCGTGCTGCCGCCTTGCCGAGATCGCCGGGATCTCCGGGGCGGCCCGGACGCGGGCCGACGGCCGGAGGTTGACCTGCATGCTGACCAGCAGCGCCGCGGCCCGCAAGCTGGTCCGGCTGGCGCACGTCGCCGAGCGCGACCGCCACGCCCCCGGCGGGGTGGAGGGCGCTGGACTCCCGGAGAGTCATTTCAAGCGAGGGCGAACCCAGGTCCGTCCGACGTACTCCGTGACCCTCGGTCCTGCGCTTGCCATGGACCATGATCCCCGGGCCCGGTCGTGCTGCCGCCGGGCTTACCTGCGGGCCGCGTTCATGACCGCCGGCGACGTCAGTATCGGTCCCACCGGAACACACCTCGAATTCCGGCTCTCTTCGGCAGTGTCCGCGAGGCATGTCAGCGACATCCTCAGCGC
>JBHEMP010000059.1:0-6153 GCA_046262515.1 Candidatus Dormibacteria bacterium
GTCGCATGCGGGCAACCTCGGTGGTGGCCACGGCGCTCATCGAGAGGTCACCTGCTCATTTACCTCACCACAACGGACGCAGACCCGTCCGCGGTTGCCGTCGGGCAACTCGGAGTGCCGGATCCGGGTGGCCTGGTCGCACGACGGACACACCAGCATCACGTTGGAGTAGCTCAGGGGTGACTCGAAATCCACGATGCCGCCCTGGATCACGGACGAGGTGCTGCCGCTGCGGGTCTTCTGCTGGCCTGAGCGCGTGTGCTTTTTATGGACGTTGACGCCGCGCACCACGATCTTGCCCGCCGCGGGCAAAGTTCGCTCGACGACGCCGCGCTTACCACGGTCCTTCCCCGAGATGACCGCCACGGTGTCACCGGCACGGATATCAAGGAAACGGGGACCGGCGACCATCACAGGACCTCCGGGGCAAGCGAGACGATCTTCATGTAGTTCCTCTCGCGCAACTCACGCGCGACCGGACCGAAGATGCGCGTGCCGCGCGGGTTGCCCTGCGCGTTGATCAGGACGGCGGCGTTCTCATCGAACCGGATCATCGAGCCGTCGCGGCGCTTGTACTCCTTGGAGACGCGAACCACCACCGCCTTGACGACCTCACCCTTTTTGACCAGGGCGTTGGGCTGCGCGACCTTAACTGTGGCGCTGATGACGTCGCCGACCGAAGCGTACTTGCGGTGACTGCCGCCGGCCACCCTGATCGTCAGGATCTCCCTGGCGCCACTGTTGTCGGCCACCTTGAGCCGTGACTCCTTCTGGATCATCGAGCCTTCTCCACCACTTCGACGACACGCCAGCGCTTGTTCTTGGAGATCGGGCGGGTTTCCATGATTCGCACACGGTCGCCGACGTGGCACTCGTTCTTCTCGTCGTGCGCCTTGAGTTTCTTGTTGCGCCGGACGACCTTCTTGTAAACCGGGTGCTGCTTAAGGTCGACGATGCTCACGACCACGGTCTTGTCCATGGCGTCCCCAACGACCTGGCCGACGCGTGTTTTGCGTAGCCCACGGGACTCGGTTTCCGTCTCGGCAACGGGGGTGCTGGTCTGCTCGCTCACGCGTTCTCCTCGCCCTTGTCGGCTACTGTGTTCGCCGGCTCGGCGACGGGGGTCTCATCCTGCTTGCGCCCGCGCTTGGGCTTCTGCGGGGTGGCCGGTCCGGACGCCTGCACGACCAGCTCCTCGAAGCCCATCGATCGGCCCTGGAGCACGGTCAGCACCTGGGCGATGCGGCGGCGAACCGCGCGGATCTGCCGGTGATTCTCAAGCTGCCCGGTCGCCGCCTGGAAGCGCAGGTTGAAGAGCTCGGTGCGAGCGTCCTTGAGCTTGTCATTGAGATCGGAAACCTCCAGGGTGCGGAGCTCCGACAGGTGCTGCGCCGCCTTCATGCGACCTCTCCATGGCCGGTCGACTCGACCAGGGTCAGGAAGCGGGTCTTGATGGGCAGCTTGAACGAGGCGAGGCGCATCGCCTCCTTGGCCACGTCCGGCTGAACCCCGCCCATCTCGAACAGGATCCGTCCTGGTTTGATCACCGCCACCCATCCCTCAGGGTTGCCCTTCCCTGAGCCCATGCGAGTCTCGGCTGGTTTCTTGGTGTACGGCTTGCTGGGAAAGATGCGGATCCAGATCTTGCCGCCGCGACGAACGTAACGGGTCATGGCACGACGAGCCGCCTCGATCTGCCGGTTGGTCATCCAGCACTCCTCGGTCGCCTGGAGGGCGTACTGACCAAAGGCGATCTCCGATCCCCTGATCGCGGTTCCACTGCGACGACCCTTGTGCACCTTTCGGTGCTTGACGCGCTTGGGACTAAGCATCGGCGTCCCCGGTCGCGTCCTTTTCCGTCGGGGCAGCGGCCTCGCCTTCGCGTGGGGATGCCGCCGGGGTTTCCGTGGCGGCAGGGGACGTTGCAGCCTCAGCGGCGGGCGCCTTGGCGGCTGCCGGCTTCTTCTTCGCCGGACTGCCGCTCTCGGCGGCGGTGGGCTTGCGCGGCGCGCGTGGCCTGGCCGGCGCCTTGGGGCGTGCGGGCGTGGCCCCCTCGCCAGTGGGGGCGGGCGTCGTGGCCGTGGCCTCCGCTTGCGCTTCCGCCGGCGGGACCGAGGCTGTCGCGGGGGCGGCCTGGGCGGTGGGCGTTGACTCCGGGACCGGCGCTGACGCGGCAACTGGCGCGCTGGAGCGTGGCGCGCGGCTGTCCTCCGCCTGTCGAGGTGAAATCTCGTCGAACTGGACGTCTTCGGTGCGCCCGGTCTCGAAGTCGCCCAGGTAGACCCAGACACTGACGCCGATGCGCCCGAAGGTGGTGCGAGCCTCGGTCTGCCCGTAGTCGATGTTCGCCTTCAGCGTGTGCAGGGGCACGCGACCATCGCGGTCCCACTCCCGGCGCGACATCTCAGCGCCCCCAAGACGGCCCGAAACGGCGATCTTCACGCCCTTGGCCCCGGCGCGCATGGTGCGCAGAACGGACTGCTTCACGGCACGGCGGAAGGCGATGCGACGCTCCAGCTGGGCGGCGACATTCTGCGCGACCAGCATGGCATCCATCTCGGGGTGCTTGATCTCCTGGATCGTGACCCGAACCTTCTTGCCGGACATCTTCTCGAGGTCGTCTCGGAGCTGGTCGACACTGGTCCCGCCCTTGCCGATGACGATTCCCGGCTTGGCGGTCCAGATGACCACCGTGACCTGGTTCGCACTGCGCTCGGTCTCCACCTTGCTGATGCCGGCGTTACGAAGCCGCGCCAGGATCAGCCGGCGCATCTTCATGTCCTCGAGCAGGTTCTCGGTGTAGTCCTTGTCGCCGTACCAACGTGCCTGCCAGGGCTTGTAGACCCCGAGGCGGAACGCGTTGGGGTGGACTTTCTGGCCCATCAGCCCTTCTCCTTCGAACCGGTCTCATCCGAGCCGGCACTGGCCTCCTCGGAGGCCTCCTTCTGTTCGACAGCCTTGTCAGCACCCTTCTCGGTCGGCTGCTCCTCGCCGCGCTCGGCCACCTCCGACTCCGCCCCGGCAGGTGCCGGTTCTGGCTCCTCCGCCGTGGTGGCAGAGTCAACGTCCGCCTTGACCGCAGCCTGCTGCACTTCCTCTGTCGTCACCACCGCTGGCACCTCCTCTTCGGCCTCGGCGGCGCGAGCGTGCTCGGCCACCGCTTCCGCGGCTTTGGCCTCGCCGGATGCCGTCGTCTTCGTGGGCGCGGCCGGCTTGCTCTCAGCCTTCGTGGCCGACTTGGGCGCGGTCGCCTTGGCCTTACCGCGGGTACCGGGGGCCGCGCCGGGGGCGCCGGCAGCGGCGGCGCGACGGCGGCGCGTGGTCGGCGCGACCTCCCTGGAATCCACCACCGCGGTGATGTGAGAGGTGCGCTTGAAGATACTGAAATACATTCCACGGGCTCGGGCGCGCCCACGCTTGAGAGTCGGGCCTTCGTTGACCACGATGCTCTTCACGAAGAGGGTGTCCTCGTCCTGGTTGAAGTTATTGGTGGCATTGGCCGCGGCAGACTTGACCACCTTGGCGATCTCCTTGGCGGCGGCCCGAGGCGTGAAGTCGAGAATGGTGAGGGCCTCCTTGACCGGCAAACCAACCACGGTGGCCGCGACCAGGCGCGCCTTCCGCGGAGGAATGCGCATGTAACGTGCGAGTGCTTCTACTTCCATTTCTCTACTTAAGTGACGAGCTGCGCTCGGTGTGGTGGCCGTGGCCGCGGAACTTGCGGGTGGGGGCGAACTCCCCGAGCTTGTGGCCGACCATGTTCTCGGTGACGAAGACGGGGACGTGTTTGCGGCCGTCATGGACCGCAAGCGTGTGACCCAGGAACTCCGGGAAGATCGTGGAGCGGCGCGACCAGGTGCGGATGACCCGCTTCTCCCTGGTCTCGTTGAGCTTCAGGACCTTGTCCAGGAGCCGCTGGTCGCAGAAAGGTCCTTTCTTGGTTGAACGGCTCATGCCTAGCCCCTCTTACCGCCGCGGCGGCGAACAATCATCTTGTTGGTGCTCTTGTTGCGACGGGTGCGGTAGCCCAGCGTCGGCTTACCCCATGGTGTCTGCGGGTTACCGCCGGCGCCCGAGCGCCCCTCACCACCACCATGCGGGTGGTCGAACGGGTTCATGGTCATGCCGCGTACCGACGGGCGCTTACCGCGCCAGCGGCTCTTGCCGGCCTTGCCGACCTGCTCGTTGGAGTGATCGACATTGCCCAGCTGCCCGATGGTCGCGAAGCAGGCAACGGGGACCAGCCGGACTTCGCCGGAGGGCATGCGGACCTGGGCGTAATCGCCCTCCTTGGCCAGCAGCTGGGCGGCACCGCCGGCGGAGCGGACGAGCTGACCGCCGCGGCCGATCTTGATCTCGAGGTTGTGGATGGTGGTACCAACGGGGATGTTGCGGATGGGCAGGGCGTTGCCCGGCTTGATCTCGGCTTCCGGGCCATTCTGAACGTTGTCACCCACGCGCAGCGCCAGCGGCGCCAGGATGTAGCGCTTCTCGCCGTCGGCGTAGTTGACCAGGGCAATGCGGGAGGTGCGGTTCGGGTCGTACTCGATCGCCGCCACCTTGCCCGGGATGCCGATCTTGTTGCGCTTGAAGTCGATGATGCGGTACTGCTTCTTGTGACCGCCGCCCTGGTGGCGCACGGTGATCTTGCCCTGGTTGTTCCGGCCCGCGTTGGTGGGCAGGGCGACCATGAGGCTCTTCTCGGGCTTCTTGCCCTTGGTGATCTCCTCGAAGGTCGACACGCTCATAAAGCGACGACCGGGGCTTGTCGGCTTGTATTTCTTCGTTGGCATTCTGTCTACCCGCTACTCGTCTCGAAGAGACGGGTGATGTGCTGGCCCGGGGCCAGCGTGACGATGGCCTTCTTGCGCCTGGGATCGAAGCCCTTGATCGACCCGAACTTGCCACGCTTGCGCTCCTTGGGATTGCGCGGCATGGTGTTCACGGCGACCACCTTGACCTCGAAGGCCTCCTCGACGGCGCGAGCAATCTCGACCTTGTTGGCCGAGGGGTGCACGTCAAACGTGTACTTGCCCTGCTGCATGGCGGCATAGCTCTTCTCTGAGATCAGGGGCTTGATGATGATCTCCGCCGGGGACCTCATACCAGAACCTCGCCGACCTGGTCGACGGCGGCTCGGGTCATCAGGAGCCAGTCGTGGTTGAGCAGGTCGCGAACGTTGAGGTTGCGGCTCAGGATCACCTTGACGCCAACCAGGTTGCGAGCTGACTTTTCGGCGTTGATGTTGTGGTTTTCCAGTACGACCAGGACCGACCCCTGGACGCCACTGTCGGCGAGCAGGTTGACGAACTCGCGGGTGCGCGGGACCTCGAACTCGAGGTTCTCAACGACCACCAGGCGGTTCTCCTGGTTCTTGACGGAGAGCGCAGAGCGAAGAGCCAGGCGGCGCTGCTTGCGCGGCATGTCCTGGGTGTACTTGCGGGGTTTGGGGCCGAAGACGATGCCGCCACCCGCGTAGTGGGGGGCGCGGATCGATCCCTGGCGCGCCCGGCCGGTGCCCTTCTGGCGGTACGGCTTGCGCCCACCGCCCTGGACCTCGGTGCGGGTCTTGGTGCTCGAGGTGCCCTGCCGCTGGTTGGCCATCTGGCGGACAAAGGCCTGGTGCAGGACGGCGCCATTGACCTCGGTGTCGAAGAGATGGCCGTCAAGGCGCAGCTTGCCGGCCACCTTGCCGTCGCGGCCCCGCACTTCGATCTCCTTGCCCCGGGGGGCTGACTTCTCGGTCTCTTCAGCCATCAGGCAAGCTCCTTGACAACGACGAGACCGTTGCGGGGGCCCGGCACGGCGCCACGAACCATGAGCAGGTTGCGCTCCGGGTCGACGCGGAACACGGTGAGGCCGCGGGTGGTGGTCTTGACGTTACCCATCTGGCCGGCCATCTTCACGCCCTTCCATGTCCGGGCCGCGTCGACGGAGCCAACCGAGCCGGGCTGGCGGATGTTGTGCGAGCCGTGAGTCACGGGGCCGCGGCCGAAGCGGTGACGCTTGACGACGCCCTGGAAGCCCTTGCCCTTGGAGGTGCCGGTGATGGCGACCTTGTCGCCGGCGGAGAACACGTCGGCCTTGAGCTCGGCGCCGACCTCGATGCCGTCGCCGGCCTCGCCGCGGAACTCGACAACCTTGCGGACGGGC
>JBHEMP010000060.1:0-15621 GCA_046262515.1 Candidatus Dormibacteria bacterium
CAGCTGAGGGGGTGGCTGGCGAAGTCCGGCAGGATGGGGCTGAGCAGGCGAAGGAAAAAGGCGAATGCGGTGATCGCGACGATCACCCGGACATCCGACCGCGAAGCCCGCCCCGGCGCGCGCACGCCCTCTGTGCTCACCGGCGCTTGGGACGGCGCCGGCGCCTCGGGGCGTCCGGGGCGGCGGCCTGCGCCTGGGATCGGCGCGAGCCCAGTCGCTGCTTGATGCTGGCCATGGCGGCATCGCTGTCGGTGATGGGCAGCACCGCCTCGCGCTCCACCACGGTGCGGGGTCCAAGGCGGCGCCGCAACACCTCCGGGAGATCCTCGTCGGCGCGAATGCGCAGGCAGACGGCGCTGGACTTGTACAGGGCACGCACCGTCTTGGTCTGCATACGCTTGCGCTCCGGCCGGTCGAAGATTCGCTCCAGGGTCTCCAGGCGAGCCTTTTCAATATCGGTATACGGGATCGTGGCCGACCGTAGGAAGAGCCGCACCAGCACGCCCTCCTCGCGGAATTCGACGTAGGTCTGGCGGGAGTACAGGAAAAGGAGAAAGGCGACGACCAGCGGAAAAGAGGCGGAGATGAGCCACTGTGTGATGCGCCGGAAGTCATGGTGGGTCACCGAGTCGTACACCCCGATGCCCAGGTAGACCACGGTGAATATGGCCAGCACAACGCGGAAATCGCGGAGTGTCTGGCGCGCGTACAGCAGGTAATGCCTGCGAGGGGCCGCCACGCGGCAATTCTAGGGGGGCTGCGGCGACTCTTCCCTGGGCCCAAGGGGGAGTTAAATTAGAAAAGCCCGAGGGGGGTCTCGGGCTTTTCCAAGGAAGGGATTGAGTAGGGCTCGGCTGTAGGCCTAATTATTTGGACTCCCACCTCGCAATGTGGTGAAGATCGCGTTAAGAAGCGTCAAAAGTTATGAACGCCCGTAGGCTCGCCTCAAGAGTTCGTCAGGGTGCGCCTGACAGCCTCCGCCCAGGCGCCACGTCGGGAGTCTCTTTCCGCCAGTGCCATGCTCGGGTCGAACCTCCCGGACTCACTCCAGGCGCGCCCAACCTCGTCAAGCGAGGCCCACGTTCCAACCGCGAGCCCCGCCAAGAACGCCGCCCCCAGGGCCGTGGTCTCTGCCGTCGCGGCGCGCAGGACGGGGATCCCCAGCAGGTCGGCCTGGAACTGCAGCAGCGGATCCATCACGCTGGCGCCCCCATCCACGCGCATCTCGGCAATATCCACCCCCTCCGCGACCATCGCCTCGACCACGTCCGCGGTCTGCAGGGCCATAGCCTCGACAGCCGCCCGCACGATGTGCTGGCGGGTGGTTCCCCGGGTCAGGCCGCAGATCAGGCCCCGCGCCCCTGGGTCCCAGTGGGGTGCGCCGAGTCCCGCGAGGGCCGGGACGAAATGGACCCCCTGGGCATCCGGGGTAGCAGCGGCGATCGGGCCGGCTTCCGCCGCGTCGGTGATCATCCCGAGGCCATCCCGCAGCCACTGCAGCGCGGCGCCGGTCACAAAAATGGCGCCCTCCATGGCGTACGTGGGTCTGCCTTCGAGCTGCCACGCCACAGTTGCCAGCATGCTGCCGCCACCCAGGCGCACCTCCGTGCCGGTGTTCAGCAGGACGAAAGAACCGGTGCCGTAGGTGTTCTTGCACATGCCCGGAGAGAAGCAGGCCTGGCCGAAGAGCGCCGCCTGCTGGTCCCCCGCGACGCCGCCGATGGGAAGGTCGCGGCCGAGGAATGCCGCCGGGTCCGTACGCCCGAAGTCGCCGGAGGTGTCACGGACCTCGGGCAACAGGGCGGCCGGCACCCCCATCATGTCGCACAACTCCTGGTCCCACGACATGGTTCGCAGGTTGAACAGCAGCGTCCGGCTGGCGTTGCCGGGCTCGGTCAGGTGTTCGCGGCCGGCGGTGAGCCGCGCTATGAGCCAGCTGTCGATGGTGCCGAATGCCAGCTCCCCGGTGGCGGCCCTGCGGGCGAGCGCGGCGTCGGATTCAAGCAACCAGCGCAGCTTGCTGCCCGAGAAGTAGGGATCCAGGAGCAGCCCGGTGCGGTCCCGGAAGTGCGACTCATGGCCCGCCGCCTTCATGTCCGCGCAGATTGCCGTGCTGCGACGGCACTGCCAGACGATCGCGGGGTGAACGGGCTCAAGGGTCCGGCGGTCCCACACCACGAAGGTCTCACGCTGGTTGGTGATGCCCACCGCGACAGGTGTCGCGGGGGCGCGGCCAAGGACCTCGTCGGCCGTCTGCAGCACCGTCTGCCAGATCTGTTCGGCGTCATGCTCGACCCATCCCGGTCGCGGGAAGTGCTGCGTCACTTCTCGGTACGCTCGGTCCACCACGGTCCCGGCGCCGTCGACGAGCAGCGCGGTGGTACCCGTGGTGCCCTGGTCGAGGGCCAGCACCAGGGGCGACCGTGCGTTCATTCGGCCCGTGCCCAGGTCAGGCAGGCCGGGCGCCGAAGCGCGGGGGCCGGCCCTCCAGGCGCGCCGCAAGAGCCTCGCCGAAGTCCGGGCTGCTGATGCATTGGAGCTGGGCGCGGGCGACGTCGGCGAGGTTCGCCGCGGGTGACTGGCCGGCGGCGGCCTGGTCCACCAGCCGCTTGGCCCAGGAGGCCGCCAGCGGGGCGCGCCCGTTGATCTCCAGCGCCAGCGCGAGTGCCGCCGCCTGCACCTCGCTCGCCGCCACTACCCGGTCCGCGAGCCCCCAGCGGAGCGCCTCCTCCGCCCCCACTTCCCGTCCCGTCATGGCCAGGTCCTTGGCGCGCCCCTGGCCACAGAGCTGGACCGCGCGGTGCAGGCCGGTGAGGTCCGGGATGATGCCGTAGTTGATCTCCAGCAACCCCACCCGGGCGTCATCCGCGAATACCCGCAGGTCGCATGCCATCGCCAGCTGCAGCCCGGCCCCCAGGGCAACCCCATGGACGGCGGCGACGGAGGGTTTCCCGGCGCGCTCCAGCTTGAGGTAGACCTCCTGGAGTCGCTCCACCCCGCTGATGAAGTTCCGGTGCACGTCGCCACCTCCCAGCTCCGCGAGGGACCCGAGGTCGATGCCCGCGCAGAAGACTTTGCCCTCACCCCTGAGGAGAACGGTGCGGACGGCCGGCTCGTTGGCCCGGTCAAAGGCTTCACCGACCGCGGCGAAGAGCTCGAGGCTGAGTGCGTTGCGTTTTTCCGGCCGGTTGAGGGTGATGGTCAGGAGGCCATCCTCCAGGGTGGTATGGACGATCTCGCTCACGTGGTCACTCCCTGTCTGGGTGCGGCCCGGCGCAGTCCGGGTCACGCTTGAACTGGACCCGCCGCGTGCGGGGACCGAGGGCATCGTAGACCAGCATGCTCCCGGCGAGCGGGGCGCCGACCTGCAGGATGAGCTTCATGGCCTCCACCGCCTGCATCCCGCCGACGACCGCCGCGACCGGCCCAAGGATGCCGGCCTGGGCGCAGCCGGGGACGGACCCGGGCGGCGGCGGCGAGCCGAACAAGCAGCGCAGACAGGGCCTTCCGGGAACGACCGCCGTCAGCTGACCCCCGAACTCCAGGATCGCGGCGTGCACCAACGGCACCCCCGTCGCGACGCACGCGTCGTTCAGCGCGAACTTTGTCTCGAGGTCATCGGTGGCGTCGCAGACCACGGTACGGCCGGTGACCGTCGCGGCCATGTCCGCCTCTTCAAGGCGGCGCGAAACCGGGACGGCGCGGACCGTGCCATTGATGGCCCGGGCGGAGGCGCAGGCTGACTCGGCCTTGTTGCTGCCGAGGTCCGCCTCACCGTGCACCGGCTGGCGGGCCAGGTTGGACAGCTCCACCCGGTCCCGGTCCCAGACCTCGAGCTCCCCGGTCCCAGCCGCTGCCAGGTAGTGGATCACCGGCGCGCCCAGGGCCCCCGCTCCCACGACCAGGACCCTTGCCGCCGCCAGCCGGGCCTGCCCTGCCTCGCCCACCCCGGCCAGGATCAGCTGGCGGCTGTAGCGCTCAATCGCGGCGTCGTCGAGCGGGGCAACGTCAGCGCGCGTTGAGACTGCCCTTCCGATAACCCGCGGGGTCAACCGAGACCCGCGGATATCCCAGCTCGGTGAGCTGCCGGGATACTCGCGCCAGCAGGTCCGCCTCTCGCAGCCGGGGCAGCTCCCACGGCTCAACCTCGATCACCGCTATCGCACCCCCATGGCGCACCCGCACCTGGCGGAAGCCCTCCGCGTGGAGCACCGCCTCAGCCTTCTCGATGCGTTCCAGCACGGCAACGTCAATCAGCGTTCCATAGGGGACGCGGGACGACAGGCAGGCGGCCTCCGGCTTGTCCCAGTTGGCGAGGCCCATCTCGCGGGCGGCAACGCGGATCTCCGCCTTGGTCAGCCCCACGTCATCCAGGGGACTGAGCACGCCCAGCTCCACGGCGGCCCTGCGGCCGGGCCGCCAGTCGGTGCGGTCGTCGCGGTTGAACCCGTCCAGGACGTGGGCGACTCCCCGCTCGCGCGCCAGCTCCACGAGGCGGCCGTACAGCTCGTTCTTGCAGAAGTAGCAGCGGTCCGGCTCGTTCCGCTGGTAGCCCTCGAGGGCGACCTCCCCGGTGTCGAGCACCTCGACCGCCACCCCGCGGCTGTCGGCCAGCGCGAGGGCCAGCGACAGTTCGCGCGCCGGGAGGCTGGGTGAGCGGGCGATGACCGCGGTGCAATTCCCCCGCAGGACCTCGTGGGCGATCGCCATCACCAGGCCGCTGTCGACGCCGCCGGAGTAGGCCACCAGCACACTCTCCAGCCCCCTGATGCGCCCGGCCACGGCTTCCAGCTTCCCGACCAGCTCCGCCTTCACCAGCTGACCACGCGCTCCGCCCAGGCAATCAGTTCCACCAGTTGATCGTATTCCAGCTCGGGCATGACGACCACCTCGACACCCGGCATGGGGCCCCGGTCGGCGGCGGCATCCCCGGTGAACACCACGCGGACGTCATCGCCGCCACCCACCTGGTGCTCGACCACCTCCGTCGCCAGCGCGTCGCCGGCGGCCCGGATAATGTGCAGCCGGCGCATCAGTAGGGCTTCCAGCTGATGCCCGCATCGGTGGACTCCGCGATGCTTCCATCCGACGCGCCGGCCCAGAAGTGGTGGGTGTCGGCGGGATCGATGGCCACGCTGGTGACCGCGACGTTGGTTCCGCCGGCGTTCCAGGTCTTGCCGCCGTCCCCGGTGAGGAAGATGCCCTGCTCGGCGGCCACCAGGACCACCCCGGCATCGGTGGGGCTGGAGGCCACGGAATAGACGGGCCCGGTTCCGCTCCTGACCACGACATAGCTCGTACCGCGGTCGGTGCTGGCGGCGATGCCGCGGCCCGGGGTACCGGCGAGCAGCGTCCCGTCGGCGGTCACCGTGATCCCGGTGATGTAGTTGGTGTCCGCCTCGCCGGCACGGTGGGCCCAGTGGGCGCCGGAATCCTCGGAAACCATCAACCCCTTGCCGACGGCGTAGGCATATAGCCTCCCTGGAGTCGAGGGGTCGGCGGCGAGGCCGTGGACGTCGCTCCCGGCCAGGTCGGGGGAGGCATCGGCCCAGGTCGAGCCATCGTCGTGGCTGACCTTGACGCCCAGGTTGTGGCCGCCGGCGATGACCTCATTGCCGACGTAGAACAGAGCCAGCACATCGCCCTTCAGCCCGACCTCGGTCGGTCCCCTCTGGCCGCCCCCCGGGGTTGCGCGCCGGACCCCGTTGTGGGTCGCCAACAGCAGGTGCCGGCCGCCGTCCCGGGTGGCGATTGCGTGCACGTGGTCCAGGTTGATGCGCGGCTGGTTCAGAGGCGAGGGCTCGGCCTGGGCGCCGGCGGGCGGCGGGAGCACAACGGGGCCGGTGGCGGTGGGGGCGTTGCCGCACCCCGCCAGCAGGAGGCCGAGCACCGCACCAGCGGGGATCCGTAGGTTCACGGTAGAGATTAGCGAGGAGCGGGGTAGGCACCGGCCAGCGGGGTACCGGCGCCTACCCCTGTTACCTACTCTATTGCTTCTGGGCGCGCAAATGTTGCCCGCGCCCCACCTAAACTCGTCTCGCAGATGGGCCAGGAGTCACCGGGTACGCCGCTTCTGAGCGTCGTCATCCCGACCCGGAACGAGGCCGACAACGTCGAAACGCTGGTGGCGCGGCTGTCGCAGGTCCTGGCCGGCGTCCCCGTGGAACTGGTCTTCATCGACGACAGCTCGGACGCCACACCGGGCCTGTTGGAAAAACTGTCGGAGAACCGGCCGGAGGGGGTGTCCGTCCGCGCGGTGCACCGGGAGCCGGCCGAGCAGACGGGGCTCGGCTCAGCCGCGGCGCTCGGGCTGAAGCTGGCGGCGGGCACGGTGGTCGCGGTCATGGATGGTGACCTGCAACATCCCCCGGAGCTGTTGGTGGAGATGGTGCGGGAGCTGGAGGACAGGGACCTGGACCTGGTGGTCGCGTCCCGGTACATGGCAGGGGGAAGCGCCCGCGGTCTCAACGGCCCGGCCCGGGTCCTGGTCTCCCGGGGAAGCAAGGTCGTATCCCAGGTCCTCTTCCGCGAGGCCCGCAAGACCAGCGACCCGCTCAGCGGCTACTTCCTCTGCCGCCGCGCCGCCATCGAGGGGTTGGAGTTCCGGCCCATCGGCTTCAAGATCCTGCTTGAGGTCCTGGTCTGCACCGCGGCGGCGCGCGTTGGTGACGTGCCGTTGAAGTTCGCCGAGCGCCACGCGGGCCGCAGCAACGCGTCGATGGCGCAGGGGGTCGCTTTTGCCCGCCACCTCTGGTCCCTGCTGGTGCACGTGCCCGGCTCGGCTCGCATCTGGAAGTACGGGACCGTGGGCGCGGCGGGGCTCGGCATCTTTCTCGGTCTGCTCGCCGCCCTGTCGGCCGTGGGCACGGGCCCATACCTGGCGTGGTTCGTGGCCTTCGTTGTGAGCCTCTTCCTGAACTGGCAGCTGAACCGCGTCGTGACCTTTGCCGACGTCGCCTCGCCGTTCACGGCGGGCCGCGGGCGCCCGCTGTACCTGCCGGCGGCCCTCTTCGGCGGCCTGGCCAACCTCACGATATACGTGGCGCTGATTGTCCTGCTCGGAGCTGTTGTCCCCCTCGCCGGCCTGGGCGGCGCGCTGACCGCGATGGTTGTCAACTACACCGTGCATCGCCGCCTCCTGCGCCGACCACCGCGGGTCAGGGGTGCCGGGGCCGACGCCCACGGCCTCGCGGCCCGAGCCGAGGCCCACTTCTCCTGCCAGGCCCACGTACTCATGGCGCCCCTGGACGCGCGGGACCTTGACGACCTGGGGAGAAACGGTGGGACCACCCCCCACGAACTGCTGCGGGCGTTCCGCACCGGCCGGCCGCTGCTGCTGGCGGAGGCACCATCGCACAAGCCGCAGGCCCGCGCGAACGTCGGACTCGAAGCGTGGATGGCGATTCCCATCGTGGAGGGGGCGGAAGCAGTCGGCCTGCTGGTCCTGCAGCGGTCGGGCAGCGCGTTCACCGCCGACGAGCTGGCGTCGCTGCTGCCGGCACTCGCCAGCCGCGTCGCCGGAGGCACGGCGATCACACCCATCTTGGCTGCGGGCAAGGCGGCTCGCCGATAATCAGGTCATGTCGGCGCCGCCACCCGTGAGCGACCCTCAGGCTCCCTCGACAGGGTTCCTCGAGGAGGTCGGCAGGCGCTGGGGCGCGCAGGGGCGCAGGGCCTTTTCGAGCTGGAACATCGAGCCCGACATCGAGCTCTATGAGGAGGACGAGGACACCGGCGGCGGCACCGGGCTGCTGCGCTTCACCCGCAACGACAAGGCGGGCCTCGAACGCGAGGAAAAGACCGGTGTGCTGAGGGCGACGGTTCGCGCGGAACGCCCCGCCGAGGGCTTCGGCCGCGTCGTGGCCGACCTCCGCAGTGTCGTCCTGGGCAAGCCGCTGGCCAGTTCACGAGCAGCCCACGAGCGCCTCACCAAGGTCAAGGCCCTCGCCGTCCTGTCCTCGGACGCGCTGTCATCGGTCGCCTATGCCACGGAGCAGACCCAGGCCGTGCTGCTGCTGGCAGGGGCCTCCGCCCTCTTCATCTCCCCGTACCTGGGCGCGGCCATCGTCGCCCTGCTGCTGATCGTCGGTGCCTCCTACCGCCAGACCATCCGCGCCTATCCCAAAGGCGGGGGCTCCTACATCGTGGCCAGCGACAACATCGGCCCCCTTGCCGGGCTGATCGCCGGCGCGTCATTGATGACCGACTACATCCTCACGGTGGCCGTCTCGGTATCGGCGGGCATCGGGGCGGTCATCTCGGCGCTGCCGGGCCTTGCCCCGTTCACCGTTCCCCTCGGCCTGACGGTGATCGGCCTGATCGTGATGGCCAACCTGCGCGGAATCAAAGAGGCGGGAACAATCTTCACCGCGCCCACGTACCTGTTTGTGTTCGGGATGCTGGTGATGATCGCGCTGGGAGTGGTGCACGTCATCACGCAGGGCACCCACGTCGACCCCTCCATCCGCGACAGCAACTACACCGGGGGGGCCATCGAGGGGCTCGGCGTGATCCTGGTCCTGAGGGCTTTCGCCTCCGGTTGCACCGCGCTCACCGGGGTGGAGGCGATCTCCGATGGGGTCCCCGCCTTCAAGGCCCCGGAGTGGCGCAACGCGCGCACCACGCTGATGTACATGGTCGGCATCCTTGCCATCACCTTCGCCGGCGTGACCCTGCTGGCGCACGCCTTCGACCTCCGCCCCAGCTACCAGGCCGGCACGCCGGGCCTCAACCCCCACCTCCTCCACGCCGACGCCTACCAGACCACACTGTCCAAGCTGGCGCACGTCGTATTTGGAAACGGTCCGGGCTACATCTATATCCAGGCAACCACCGCCCTGATCCTGGCCCTGGCGGCCAACACCTCGTTCTCCGACTTCCCGCGCCTGCTGTATTTCATGGCCCGCGACAAGTACGCACCTTCGCAGTTCGGCAGCCTCGGCGACCGGCTCGCCTTCTCGAACGGGATCATCACCCTGGGCGTCCTGGCGGCGATCCTCTACACCGTCTTCAAGGGCAGCACCGATGCCCTCATCCCGCTGTACACCATTGGCGTCTTCCTGAGCTTCACGCTCAGCCAGGGCGGCATGGTGGTGCGCTGGTGGCGGCTCGGCCGCAGCGGCGACGCCGAGGAACGCAAGGGGTGGCGGCAGAAACTCGCCATGAACCTCACCGGCGCCGTCGCCACCTTCGTGGTTCTCCTGATCGCGGCATACACCAAGTTCCTCGCCGGCGCCTGGGTCGTGGTGGCGCTGATCCCGGTCCTGGTGCTTGTTTTCCTGGCGATCCACCGCCATTACCTTTCCGCGCGGGGCCGCCTGCAGGCGGAAACCCCACTCACGCCCGGGGATGTGCACCCGGTCGCCGTGGTGCCGATCAACGACCTCACCGACATCACCATGGGGACGCTGGCGCTGGCCCGACGCCTCGCCGACGACGTGATCGCCGTCTACATAACGGACGACCCCGAGGCCATCGCGATGATCCGCGAGAAATGGGACAGGTGGGGCAACCACGTGCAGTTGCAGGTCATTGAATCGCCGTATCGAAGCATCGTCCGGCCCTTGCTCACCTTCCTGGGGGCGCTCGAGGACCAGCTCAAGGGACATACCCTGATGGTGGTGCTCCCGGAGATGGTGCACACGCACTGGTGGCACCAGTTCCTGCACAACCAGACCGCGCTGCGCCTCAAGGCCGCGCTGCTTTTCCGGCCGGGGACTGTCGTCATCAACGTGCCCTACCACCTCCGCGACGACCGCGACCACGACCACAAGGTGGACGACCACTGGACCGCGCCACTCGATGGCGCCGAGGTGACCCTTGTCCCCGGCGAGGAGCCGGCGCGGTGACGGAGCAGACCCCGGTGTCCGAGCAGACCACGGCATCCAGGCGGGGGCGCTTGACGATCTTCGTCGCGGCGGCGCCCGGTGCGGGCAAGACCTACTCGATGCTCGAGGAGGGCCATCGCCGCCTGGCGGCCGGCGAGACCGTGGCCGTGGGCCTGGTCGAGAGCTATGGACGCCCGAAGACAGAGGCCGTCATGGAGGGTCTCGAGGTGATCCCCCGGCGCGTCGTTCCGTATAAGGGCATCGACGTCCAGGAGCTGGACGTGGACGAGGTGGTCCGCCGCCATCCTGACGTCGTGCTGGTGGACGAGCTGTACCACACCAACGCGCCGGGTGTGAAGAACGAGAAGCGCTACCAGGACGTCGAGGAGATCCGCAACGCGGGCATCGACGTGCTCAGCACCATGAACATCCAGCACATCGAATCCCTCAAGGACGTGGCCGAGCAGATAACCGGCAAATCGATCCGCGAAACCATCCCCGACCGTCTCCTCGACGACGCCGACGAGATCCAGCTGGTGGACATCTCGCCGGAGGCACTGCGTAAGCGGATGAAGCACGGCAACATCTACCCCGCCCAGAACATCGAGCGCGGCCTCGAGGGCTTCTTCCAGGCCGGCACCCTGGCGGCGATGCGGGAGCTGGCCCTGGGTTGGCTGGCCAACGCCGAGTCAGAGCGCATCCCCGAGGCGGCCACCTCTTCGGAGAACGTGGTTGCCGCCGTGCGTGAGCCGGTGCAGAGCCAACCGCTCATCCGGCGCGCGGTGCGCATGAGCCGGCGGTATCGCGGTAAATGCGCCGTGGTCACGGTTCTCCGGCCCGGCGAAATGCTGACCGAGACCATGGAGGAGAGCCAGGAACTGGCCGAGGCCCTGGACGCGGAGTTCGACGTGGTCGTCGACGGCGACCCCGTGGGCGCCATCGTTGAGGCGGTGCACCGCCACGACGCCAAGCAGCTGGTCCTCGGGGCGCCCGGCGGTCGCTTCCTGGAGCGCTACCGGGGAACGCTTGTCGACGAGGTCCTGGACCAGCTCAAGGATGTCGACATCCACGTCATTGCCCGGCTGGACAGCGGTGGCGAGAAGAAGGCCGACCCCAAGACGGTGGTCGAGGCCGCGGTGTCCGAACCGGTCGCCGACCCCATAGGGACCGAGGGCGGCGAGCGCGGCTACCTGCGCATCTACGTGGGTTACGCCCCGGGCTGCGGTACGACCTCGATGATGCTACGCGAGGGTCAGCGGCGCGCGGGCCGCGGTACCCGCGTGGTGGTCGGGGCCGCTGCCACCTACAACGTCAGGACCGACCTGGAAGCCCTGGCGGGGCTCGTCGTGGTTCCGGCGAAAAGCACTCCCACGCGCCCCGGCGGCGCGGCTGACATGGACCTGGAGGCCATCCTCGCAAGCGACGCGGAGGTCGTCTGCGTCGACGACCTGGGCTACGAGAACCGGCTCCCGGATGCCCGACATCGCTATCGCTTCGAGGAGATCGAGGTGCTCCGGCGGGCCGGGTTCAAGGTCGTGAGTACCGTCCACCTGCACGACGTCGCCAGCGCCGCCGCCACCGTGGCGGAGGCCACCGGGGTGGCGCGCGGCGGGATCGTCCCGGATTGGGTGCTGCGTCAGTCGACCGAGCTCGAAGTGGTCGACGTGCCCCCGGCCGCCCTCCTGCACCGGCTCCAGGAGCACGATGTCCCGGTCAGCGAGGAGCGGCGCCGCCAGCTCCGCGAGAGCTACACCCTTGACGTGTTGAGCCGGCTTCGTGAGGTCGCGCTGCGCCTGGTGGCGACCCACACCGACGCTCGCCTGCTCGCGTACATGGAAGCCAGCGGCATAACCCAGTCCTGGGAATCCATGGCCCGCGTGATGGCCTGCGTCGCGCCTCAGCCGGGGCTTGAGGGGTTGATCGAGCGCGCCGCGCGCGAGGCCCGCCGCGCGGAGGGAAAACTGGTGGTCGTGAGCGTTGGGCCGACGGAGAACCAGGCCGGCGACGTTGGCGTCGCCGCCTCGGCGGCCACCGCCCGCTACCAGGAACTGGCCCTCACCCTGGGAGGCCAGTTCGTGACGCTGCGGTCGGGTAAGCCGTCCCAGGCGCTCCTGGATTACGCCCGCAAGACCCACGTGACGGAGATCGTTCTCGCCCGCGGGGGCCAGAAGGAGAAATCCGGCGCCCTGGGAAGCTCCATCAAGCGAGAGATCATCCGCGGCGCCTCGCAGATCGACGTCCATGTCCTGCGCGAAACGGTGCCAGCGGGCGACTCCTTCACCCTCGAGGACGTCGGCGCCTAGCCGGGATCCACCGATCCGCACGATCCCGGCTTAACCATTCTGTGCTGGCGTACCGGGCCGGCGGGGTACGACAATCGGGCCCATGCCCCCCCATCGCACGACCATTGCCGCGGCACAGGCGGCCGTCGGCGCCGACCCCATCTCCACGGGGCTGCGCCTGCACCTATCGACGCTGCTCCTCGATGCGGGACAGGCCGGCGATGCCCTGCCGCACATCGAGGCCGTCCTGGCCGGCGACCCCCGCAACGTCGAGGCCCTGCTGCAGGCGACGCGAGCCTGCGAGGCCCTGGGCGATGCAATGCGTGCGAAACGCTTCCGCGAGCAGGCGACCACGCTTTCTGTCGCGGCGGGGCCCGCGGTCGACCCCGCGCCACCGCTGCCAGGGCCGGTCAGCTCGCGGTTCACGCTCGCGGATGTCGGCGGGCGTGACCACCTCAAGCAGCGGCTCCAGGTCTCCTTCCTCGGCCCCCTCAGAGATCCCGACCGGCGCGAGGCCCGGGGCGCGTCGGGGCGGGGGGGGCTGATGTTCTGCGGGCCACCGGGCTGCGGGAAGTCGGTCCTGGCCCAGGCCCTGGCGGGGGAGCTAAAGGCGCACTTCATCCGCGTCCGCGTGCCCGAGATCACCGGCGCCGAGCCGGGCAGCCCCATCCACCTGAGCTCGATTTTCGAGCTCGCCAGGCGCAACAGCCCGGCGATCGTGTTCCTGGACGACATCGAGGCCGCGGACCAGTCCGCGGTGGAACCGCTCTCGGCTCCGCTGCTGGCCGAGATGGCGCGTGAGGAGAACGGCGCCGTCTTCGTGGTCGCCGCCACGGACCAGCCGTGGAACGTCCCGCCCGCGCTATTTGAACGCGGCGGTTTCGACCGCCAGATGTTGATCCTCCCCCCGGACAGGGCGGCGCGGGTCGCGGTGTTGCGCCATCACCTGCGCGGCCGCCAGGCCGATAGCCTCAACCTTGAGGTGGCGGCGGATGACCTCGATGGCTACTCGGGAACCGACATCGCGAGGGTGTGCGAGGAGGCCGCTCAGGCCGCGCAGGCATCAACGCCAGCCCGACTCATCACCCGCGAGGACCTGGAGGAGGCCCGCAGGGTGGTGCCGCGGAGCACTCCCTCATGGTTCGAGGCAGCCCGCAGCCACGAGGTCTTCGGGGCGATGCACGACGACCTTCTGGTGTACATGCGGTCGCGGCACATCGGCTAACGCCTGGAGCGCGGACGACACACGCTCCGAAACGTTTATCGGAAGTCGTGGGACCTGGTCTGGATGTCGGGACCTTCCATGGCGCGGACGCCGGTGGCACGGATGGAGATGACGTTGTCGACGTTCTGGACCACGCCGTCAAAGAGCAGCATCTGGTTGCGGTTGACCACCGCCCGGTGGCGGGTGAAGAAATCGGGACGCAGGATGAGGTTGATGTGCCCCCACTCATCCTCGAGGGTGAAGAATCGAAACTGCTTGGCGGTGCCGGGTGCCTGGCGGGTGATGACCAGCCCACCGATGCGCACCGGGGTGTCATTGGGGGTCTTGTTCAGGCGCCGGCTGTCGATGCCGCCCGCGGCCGTCATCTGCTCCCGGTAATACGACACCAGGTGGCGGCCGGTGGTCAGTTCCAGCACGCGGTAGTCGCTGGCGCTGACCTCAAGCTCGGTCATCTCCGGGAGCGGCAGAGGCTCGGCTGAGGCGTTGACCAGGCGGGGATTGCCCGCGTCCTCGACGGCCTCACGAACCTGCCAGAGCAGCTGCCGCCGGGGCACACCCCAGGCGTCGAAGGCCCCCACCATGACCAGGTTGTCGATGGCCTCTGGTTTCAGGCGCGCCCCCGTGGGCAGACCCTCCGGCGCGGGCGAACACACGCGGTCGCAGAAGTCGCGCATGCCCTTAAACTCTCCCCTGGCGCGCTCGGCGGCGATGCGGTCGAGCCCGGTGTCACCGACCCCGCGGACGTAGTTGAAGCCAAGCCGGAACGCGTCCGTGCCCTCCGGGAGACAGCGCACGCTGCTGCCGTTGATATCGAGGGGCAGCACCCGCACGCCGTGGCGTTTGGCGTCCTCGACCAGCACCGAGGGGTGGTAGAAGCCCATCGGCTGGTTGTTGAGCAGGGCGCAGTAGTACTCGGCCGGGTGATGGTTCTTGAGCCAGATGGTCTCGTAGGTGGTGCGCGCGAAGGCCGCCGCGTGGGAGTTGTGGACCACGAATCCCTCGGCCACGAAGTTGTGATGGGGCTCAACGGTGAGGTCGAAGGTCTCCTCCTCCCCCGCCGGCTCGATCGCCACCAGCTTTTCCCAGTAGATGTCAGACCCGCTCCACTGCATCGCCACCTCCACGCCGGGCGCGAGGTCGTCCAGCTGGCGATAGCCCTGGGGGGTGAGGAATGGATGGTTCCCGGTGGCGGTGATGGAACGCCCACCCTGGCCGCGCACCCGGTAGACGGGACGCACCCCGTTACGAAAGACCGCGGTGATCGCCGCCGCCTCAAGCCGCCCACCAACGTGGCTCAGCACCGCGCTCACCGGTGGTGCCAGCAGAGGCCCACCGCCCCAGGACTGGTCATAGGCATCCGCCAGCTCAACCAGGGTGGCGGTGCGCCCGCTGAGGGGGTCGCCGATGCGGGTGTCGCCACCGAGGCAGCGGCAGAAACCGAACTGGGCAAACCCGGAGATCGACTTGAAAAGCTCCTCGCCCACGGCGCGCTCCACCCCGGAATGGAGGCGGCAGGCGACCAGGAAATCGTCCCTGAGCGCGTCCATCTCGGACTGGTGGCGGTGGCGGTCCATGGCCCGGCGGAACCCGTCGGCCTGGGCGGGGGTGTAGCCACCCAACTCCATCGCGATCTGCAGGATCTGCTCCTGGAAGAGGATCACGCCCAGGGAGTCGCGCAGGATCGGCTCCAGCCTGGGATGGAGGTAGGTCACCGGCTCCCGCCCCTGGCGGCGGCGGATGTAGGGGTTCACGGCATTGCCCTGGATCGGCCCCGGGCGGATGATCGCCACCTCCACCACGAGGTCGCTGAACTTGTCGGGTTTGGTTCGGGGCAGGGTGGCCATCTGGGCCCGGGATTCGATCTGGAAAACCCCCACGGTGTCCGCCTCCCCCGCCACCCGGTAGACCTCGGGGTCTTTCAGATCCAGCTGGTCTAAATCGGGACGGTGACCCGTCCCTTTTTCTACCAACTGGATGCATTCTTCGACGACCGACAGCGTGCGCAGGCCGAGCATGTCCATCTTGATCAGGCCAAGGTCCTCGACGTCGTCCTTGTTGAACTGCACCACCACCCGGCCGGGCATCGTGGCCCGCTCCACCGGCAGCATGTCCACCAGCGGCTCCCCGGTAACCAGCATCCCGCCGACATGGATGGAGAGGTGGCGAGGGAAGCCCTGGATGCGCCGGCAGACCTCGAAAAACTGCCGCCACTGCGGGCTGTCGGCCAGCGCGTCCTTCGGCACCGCCTGCTGCGAAAAGGCGCCGTCGAGTGCCTCCGCGGGCACAT
>JBHEMP010000061.1:0-37754 GCA_046262515.1 Candidatus Dormibacteria bacterium
CCGCCGGGGGCGATTGCCTCCGCCATGGCCTGGACCAACCCAGCACGTACCCCCTCCGCCCCGCGGAAGACCGCGTTCTTGATCGCCTCCTCGTCAGAGCGGCCGTGCGCGATGATGCACACTCCCCGAACCCCCAGCAGCGGTGAGCCGCCGTGCTTGCGCCAGTCAGCGCGGTCCCGCAGCGGCTGCAGCCCCGGCCGCAGCAAGAGCCCGCCGATCTTCCCCGGGACCGACGCCATGGCCGCGTCCCGAACCCCAGAGAGGATGAAGCTGGCCACACCCTCTATCGCTTTCAGCAGGATGTTTCCGGTGAAGCCGTCAGTGATGACCACGTCCACGACGCCGTCAAACAGCACCTTGCCCTCGATGTTGCCGGCAAAGTTCACCGGTCCCGACTTGATCAGGTCGTAGGCGGCGACGGTCACCTCGTTCCCCTTACCCTCCTCCTCGCCGTTGGAGAGCAGCCCGATCCGGGGCTTCGCCACCTTGAAGATGCGCCGTGCGTAGGCATCCCCCAGCAGCGCCCACTGCGCCATGTATTCGGGCTTTACCTCGGTGTTGGCGCCGGCATCCATGAGCAGGGTCTGCCCGGTCCGGGTGGGTACCGGGGTGCCGATTGCGGGGCGCTCCACCCCGGGCAGCCGCTTGATGATGAAGATCGCGGCCGCCAGGGTCCCGCCGCTGTTGCCCGCGGATACAAAGGCATCCGCTTTACCATCAGCCACCAGCCGGGTGCCGACGTTGATGGATGAGTCCTTCTTCACCCGCACCGCATTGGCGGGGTGCTCGTCCATCTCCACCACCTCGGTCGCGTTGACGATGGAGACCCGGTCCGGCACAGACCCACCCAGCTGAGCCCGGATGACCTCTTCGCGGCCCACGAGCTGCAGCTCGATCCCAGCGTCCGCCGCCAGGGCCGCCAGTCCACCCGCCACCACTGCGTCCGGAGCGTTGTCCCCGCCCATGGCATCGAGGGCCACTCTCACGCGCGCCTGCGTCATACAGAAACCATAGCGGCGGCAATGACACAGGCAGTTAACTCAGGGCTTGCAGCGCAGCTCTTCTGGCCTTGAAATCGCGGGCCGGGTCGAGGAATGGTGCCCACACTTTGGCAACGATTGCGATTGCAGGTACAGGATGGTCAGCGTGCCAAAGACGAGCAGCGCCAGCGCGATAAGAATTAGTTGATCCCATGGACGCTCAGACGAATCTGGCTCCGGCCCACTCCATAGTCGCGACCAGCCTGCCATCAGCTTGGGCCGGCGTCTAGCGATTTCGTAGGGGAATTCGCTCTCCGGCCCGGTGTCGCAAGAGCCCCCACGCCACTGCTGCAAGCCCTGCCAGCAAGAGGAGCCAGGCCGCCAATGGGGCCCTCGCCGACGTATTCGGGCTGCCGCCCCCCGTGATCGTTGGCGTGACCGGGGAGGAGCTCGCGGCAGTGGTCCGAGGCGAGACCGGGGCGGTGTTGCCGCCGTCGAGGTCCTTCATCAGGTTGGTGACGTTGGGGGTGCCCCAACCGGACAGGTAGTCCCACCCGGGAGCCGAGCAGTTGTACGGCGTTGGTGGCCCGGCGGTGCAGCTGGGCACGGTGGTGGTGCTAATGCCACCTACGTCGAAAAAGTCGCGCGCCCAGCGGGTTGAGTCGGCATTGTTCTGGTATATCGACACGCTGGCAAAACCGTTCCTGGCCGGGTTGGAGGACGCCGCCTGGATGCGCGACCACATCCCCACCCAGAGGGGCGAACTGAGCGACGTCCCCGCGCCGGCGACGTAGCCATTGGAGATGATGTCACCCGATTGAGCGGCCACATCCGGGATGCCGCGACAGAGCGTGCCGGGGGCGTAGGGGTTGGGTGGGTTGTGCCAATCGGTCACGCATGGGAACAGCAGCCCCGGGGCGGGAATGCTCTTCTGGAAGTCCGGCGCGGCAATGTACAGACTCGTCCCGCCGCCGGTGTGAGTCCACGAATACTCCAGGAACCGGGTCGCCGGGGTGGTGGCTGTCGCTGTCGTCCAGTAAAGGACGGTGCCGCCTACCGCGGTCACGTAGGGGCTCACGGATGGGTAGTTGTTGATCCCGGTCGGTACGGCCGTGACGCCATTGAGAGCGGTTGTGAAGCTGTAGGGGCAGCCATTGGCGCCGAGGTCCCCTGCCGAGACGAACATGGTGCGGCCCAGCATCACCGTAGCCTTGAGGAGGGCTTCATAGCCGTCCTGGTTGGGGTTCCCGATAGCGATGGCGGCGGGCCCACCCTGGGTCGGGGGGTTCGCCGGGCCGCCCGGCTGACTGCCTGTCAGTGGCGATGCCTCGCAGCCGGCAAACGAGGAGCTGCCCTGGCGCGGACCGGAGGCATCCCCGTTCCAGCCGGCATAGGCCGCGAGGATGTCAGGGTCCGCGCCGCTCTTGCCGAAGTACAGGTGGAGCCTGTTGATCCCGGGCGCCATACCCGTGGAAGCGGGCAGGTCAAGGTTCCACTCAGGGGTACCGCTTTTGTCGGTGATCTGCTCGCTGGCAGGCCCGAAGTGGTCTATCGTCACCGGCACCTGCGGCAGCTTGTATGTGGCTTCGAACTTGCGCAGGTTGGAGACCACGTCTACTCCGAGGGTGCTGGTGGCACCCCAGCCGAAGATCGCAATGTCCTCCCCCTGGCCGGTGTTCCCGGCGGGCTGGTTGTAAATGCTCCAGAGGTCCTGGGGGGTGGTGTTGCCGATGCTGGTGGAGCTGGGCACGGCCACGCTGCGTGGACTCGCTGGCAGGGACTTCTGCCACTCATGCATCGTCTTCATCCGCGACCAGCTCTCGAGGCCAGAGATCCCGATAACGCCGAGGTTGGCGGGCACCGTGGGCGCCTGGACGTTGGCGTAGAAGCTGGTCCCAAGCGCGGTGTAGGTCTTGATATCCACGCGGAGCATGCTCTCGATGGCAGCCGCCGGCCCGGTTGCCAGGAAATACTCGGTCGAACCGCTGACCCTTTCGGTTGTGAGCCCGTGCGCCCGCAGCCACGCGAGCGCCGCACCCTGCCGAGCATCCGAAACGCCGAACCGACTCCTGAAGCCAGCGACATCGACGAAATGGTGGAAGTTCGGACTCGCCGCGTTGTAGGCGTCCGCCAGGTAGGCGTTCTCGGCGCCAGGGTCAGGCCGGGTTAGCTGGAAGCCAATTGTCAGCGGTGCCGAGGGGTCGTAGGCGCCGGTGGGAGTGAGCTGGTCGAGGTGGTTCAGGACGTCGGAGCTGAGCTGGACATCTCCGGACCGACGGAGGAACGGGTCGGTGGGCTGCGCCAGCACCGGCGCCGCCGGGATGAGCACTGCGCCAGCCAGGATTGCCGACGCCAGCAGCGCCATGAACCCCCTCGATGTCATGCCTCGCGTCACCCAACAACCCCCGCGACGCTCGCCGCGTCAACCACCTGTGACGGATGACTCAGACGTCTGGCCACCGTCTGAAAACGACACTATCAACTTGATCCCAGTCGGATCGCTAGATGTCCAGGTTACGAACGTTCTTGGCATGGGTCTTGATGAACTGCTTGCGGGGGTCGACGTCCACACCCATCAGGGTCTCGAACAGGCGCTCCGCCCCGGCGCCATCTTCGGCAGTGACCTGGAGGAGGATCCGGTTGTCGGGGTCCATGGTGGTCTCCCAGAGCTGCTCGGGGTTCATCTCGCCAAGACCCTTGTAGCGCTGGACCTTGGGCTCAGCCCCCTTGTCGCCCATTTTGGCGATCTCAAAGTCCCGCTCCTCGTCACTGAACGCGTAGGCCACCTGCTTGCCCTTCTCAATCTTGAACAGCGGCGGCTGGGCGATGTACACGTGCCCGCGGTCCACCAGCTCGCGCATGTAGCGCCAGAAGAAGGTGAGCAGTAGGGTGCGGATGTGCGAGCCGTCCACGTCGGCGTCGGTCGCGATGATGATGCGGTGGTAGCGAAGCTTCTCCACGTCGTAGCGCTCGCCTACGCCACACCCCAGCGCGGTGATCAGGTTGCGGATCTCCTCTGAGCCCAGAACCTTGTCCTCGCGTGCCTTGTGGACGTTGAGGATCTTGCCGCGTAGGGGCAAGATGGCCATGGTTCTACGGTCGCGCCCTTGCTTAGCACTGCCCCCGGCGCTGTCGCCTTCCACGACGAAAATTTCACAGCGACTGGGGTCACGTTCGGAGCAGTCGGCCAGCTTGCCGGGAAGGGTGGCGGACTCGAGGAGCGACTTGCGCTGGACCAGGTCGCGGGCCTTGCGGGCGGCCTCACGGGCGCGGGCGGCGATCACCGACTTCTCGATGATCCGGCGCGCCTCAGACGGGTGCTCCATGAGGTATTCCATGAGTCCCTCGGCGAATGCCGCCTGCACCTGCCCGGCCACCTCGGAGTTACCAAGCTTGTTCTTGGTCTGGCTCTCGAACTGGGGCTCCTCGAGCTTGACCGACACGACCGCGGTCAGCCCCTCCCGGACGTCGTCACCGCCCAGGTTCGGGTCGGCCTCGCGGATCAGGTTGGCTGAACGTGCGTACTTGTTCAGGACGGTCGTCAGGGCACTGCGGAAGCCGGAGATGTGCGTCCCGCCGTCCTCGGTGTGGACGGTGTTGACAAATCCCAGGATGTTCTCGCTGAAGCCGTTGTTGTACTGGAGGGCAACCTCGACGACGTTGTTCTCCATCTGCTTCTCAACGTGAACGGGCGGGACATTGATAGCCCCCAGGCCACGGTTGAGGTAGTTGACGAATGACTTCAGCCCGCCGTCAAAGAAGAAGGTGTAGTGACGACCCCCATCCTCGCGTTCGTCATGCAGCTCAATCCAGATGCCCTTGTTCAGCAAGGCCAGCTCGCGCAGTTGGTGAGCGACGGTGTCCCAGTTGAAGTCGAGTGTCTCGAAGACCTCGGCGTCCGGCCAGAACCGGATGGTCGTGCCGGTGTGGCTGCTCTTGCCCTCGGTGGACATCGGCGCGACGGCCTTGCCGCGCTTGTACTCCTGCCGATGAATCTTGCCCCCCAGGTAGACGGTCGCTTCCACCCGCTCAGAGAGCGCATTGACCACTGACATACCCACGCCGTGAAGCCCGGACGAGACCTTGTAACCGCCACCTCCGAACTTCCCGCCGGCGTGCAGCACAGTCATGACGACCTCGAGGGCCGGTTTCTTCTGCTTCGGCATGATCCCCACGGGAATGCCGCGACCGTTATCGGTGACAGAGGCCGAGCGATCGGCGTGCAGGGTTACGACAATGCGGTCGGCATGACCCGCCATGGCCTCGTCCACGGAGTTGTCGACGATCTCCCGAAGGAGGTGGTGCAGGCCGCGGACGTCGGTCGACCCGATGTACATACCGGGACGCCGGCGGACGGCTTCAAGCCCCTCGAGTACCTGGATGTTCTTGGCATCGTAAGACGTGCCTTTACCCCGGTCAGGAGAGAGCTTGGCGGCAGCTTCAGACAAGTTCGAAAAGAGCCTCCAAGTGGCCTGAATTCTACCAGTCCGATGGTGCTGGGGCGTCGCCCGACGGACGCCCCCGTGCGGTCGGGTCATGCCGTCCGGTGCTATTGGTGTAAACGCACACAGGCGCTCTTGTGACAACGCTGGTGCAACTGTTCATTTTCAAAGGCGCAAACCGAGGGGGACCATGGCTGCATTTCCCAACACCTGGAGGCCTGCAACACATGAAGATGATCAGCACGCGACGGTTCGCCATCAAGGCAATTCCCCTGCTGGGGTTCGTGGTTCTTCCGCTGGCAACGATTTCCGCGATGGCGACGACGGTGACGGGCACGGCCCTCCCCGGCGCGCTCACCGCGACCTACCCGGCGGCGATCGCCCTGGGCAGCGGCACCGTGGGCGCCCCTGTCAACCTGACGCTCAACGTCAGTGGCGGCGCGATCCTCGTAAGTGACCTGCGCGGCTCCACGGGCGGAACCTGGAGCACGACGGCCGCGCTGTCCAACTTCACGGCCACGGTGGGCACGGCGACCATCCCCTCAAGTTCGGTATCAATGAGCCCGGGTGCCGTCATCGCCTCGGCGACCAACCCCACCGGGACCACTGCAACAGCGGGCAGCGCATCACAGGACTTCGCCACGACCTCGACCAACGTGACCTTCATGTCCGCCAGCGGCGCCGGCCAGGGCACCTTCGGCCTGAACCCGACCTTCACCTGGACCGTCCCCGCCAACAGCGTTGCGGCGGCGGGCACCGGCACGGCGTACACCGCCACGATGACCTTCACAACCCAGTAACCTGAGGGCCTTGAGCCTTCCAGCCATCCCGCGGGGGCGCTTCGGCGCCCTCGCTAGTCTGCTGTCAGCCGGCATGTCCGCCCGCCTCCGGACGATCGTCGTTGCTGCTCTCGTCATGGCTTTCGGAGCCATCCTCGCGTCCGCCGCCCCATCGGGGCTCGGTGAGTCCGGCATCTCCCTCGAGCCCGCCCGCGGCGTAACCGCGTCGCCCTGGCTGGTTTACGAGGTCTCCCCGGGCGAGACCGTTATGGATGAGGCGGTTGTGACCAACAGTTCAGCGACCACCGCGCGCGACCTCACCATCTACCCCGCCGACGCCCGCGCCCAGCCCGACGGCGTCTTTGTGGCGGACCTGCTCGACCAGAAGCCCAGAATGCTTGGCTCGTGGATTCAGCTGGACACGTCGAAGGTCAACCTGCAGCCACGGGCCAAGACGCACATCCACCTCACCCTGCGCGTGCCCGCGACGGCTGATGCGGGCGAGTACGAGGCGTCGATCCTGGCGCAGTTCGAGACCGCGTCTGAGAACCGGGTGCGAATCGTGCACCGGGTGGGGCTGCGGGTCTACCTCACGGTCAAGGGGTCGCTGGTGGAGTCGGCCCGGATCAGTGCGATCACTGCGGGCCACTGGTGGGAACGGGGATGGCCTCAGGACCCGGTTGTGCTGCGGGTCAGCGGTAGGAACAGTTCGAAGGTGCACCTGAAGGTGAACGGGACGGTCAGCGCGGACGGGGCAAGGTCACCGCTGGAGCCCTCTGGGAAGGACATCGTTGTGCCCCGGGATTCGCCATTCGCGATACGAACGGAGTGGCCGTCGCATCCCTGGATCGGCCGCCAGTACCTCACCGTGGATCTCGCCTACGGCAACCGGCACACGGGACGAACCGCCGCCGTCGTTGGGATCTGGTACATACCCTGGAAGCTGCTGCTGGTGGTGCTTTCGGTATTGCTGCTAACGGGTTACCTGGGGCGAGCCGCCTTCCTGCGCCTGCGCCGAGGCCGCACGATGGGGGTCAACCTGGGTGGGGTCAGCCTGCGGATGACCGTGGTTGACCCGGCCGACCACCCTGAGGACCTCCCGGCGCCAGCCGCCGGGTCCACGCTGGTGGTCGTCGCGCTGCAGGTCGCCAACGAGGGCAGCCGGCCCTTCACCTTCGAGAGGGCGCGCTTCAAGCTGCTGGACGGGAGCAACAACGCCTTTGCCCCGGACAGGGGCGCGACGGCGGCGCTTGAGGCCGAGAGCGATGGGCCCGTGGCGCCGGGTGCGCGGGGCACTGTCGCGCTGGCCTTCCAGGTCCCCGCGGGGACCCGTCCACGGGCGGGCATCTACCGGGGGGCGGCGGGCAACCTGATCGCGGAAATCGTGGCCTGGCGGAGGTGACGCCGGGCGGCCCGTAGGATCGGCGTCGATGCCGCGCCCTGTGCTCCTCGACGTAAGTGCCCTGGCCGATGCCCGGCGCTCCGCGGGCATCGGTCGGTACGTTGAGGAGCTGGCCGCTGCGTTGGGGCGGCTCGAGGAGCTGCATGTCCATCGCCACCTCCCGCCCCGACCGCCGCACGAGTCGTGGGTGGCGCGCTATGCCTGGAACCAGCCGTTCCTGGCCGCGGCGTATCGCCGCGGCCGCCCGGCGCTGGTGCACGGGATGGCCGGCGAGGCATCGCTGGTGGTGCCACCCCGCCGACAGGTCGTGACGGTGCACGACATCTTTCCCTGGGAGGATCGAGCCGCGCGCGACCCCGTCACCCGCGAGTACCTGCGCCTGCAGCGGGGCCTGCTGGCCAGGTGCGCGGCGCTGCTGGCCGTAAGCCGCGCGACGGCGGATGCCCTGGTACACGACCTCGGCGTCGGCCCCGAACGTGTCCACGTGGTTCCCGAGGGCGTGGGGGCCGCCTTCCGGCCGGGACGGGGAGAACCTCCGGCCGGCCTTGCGCGTCGTGGCTACCTGGCGTGGGCCGGCAGCATGCGGGCGCACGACCCGCGCAAGGCACTCGATAGCCTGGTCGAGGCGGCCGCGGCGGGCGAGCTGCCGCTGGTACTGGCCGGTCGGACCGGTACCGAGAGCGAGCGCCTGGCCAAAAGCGCGGCCAGGCTCGGGGTTGACGTGCGGCTCACCGGCTTTCTTCCTGACCCGGAGCTGGCTCAGCTGTACGAGCATGCCGCCGCGGTCGTGTTCCCGTCCTTGCGGGAGGGGTTCGGGCTGCCGGTCCTTGAGGCCCTGGCCAGCGGTGCGCTGGTGGTGGCCACCCGCACCGGGGCGATCCCGGACTTCGCCACCGGCGCGGCGATCCTAGTGCCCCCCGGGGACGGCGCGGCGCTGACAGACGCGGTTCGCCGGGCGATGGCCGCCGGAGCTGACGTGGTCGCGTTGCGTGAGGCTGCCGCCGGGTCCGCGTCCGGGTACACCTGGGAGCGCACCGCCCGGGCGACGGCCGAGATCTACCGGCGGCTGCTCACCGAGCCAGCCGGGTAGCGGAGCCTGACATGGGCGGGAAGGCGATGGGCGCTCGCTCAGGCTTCAAGTATTCTCGAAGCAACGATGCCGAACGAATACCGCCGCCTGGGAAATAGCGACATCGAGGTCTCAGCCGTCGGCCTTGGTACCAATAATTTCGGCAGGCGGCTCGATGAAAACGCGACCGCTCGGGTTGTCGACGCTGCCCTTGACGCCGGGATCACATTCTTCGATACCGCCAACGTTTACGGCGGAGGTGGTGACAGCGAGCGATTCCTTGGCGCTGCCCTCAAGGGCCGGCGATCGTCGGCCGTTATTGCGACCAAATTTGGCGCGCCGATGCCCGGCGAGGAAAAGGGAGTGGCGCGCGGAACCAGGACGTATATCAGGAACGCGGTTGAGCAGAGCCTCGAGCGGCTGGGAACCGACTACATCGACCTGTACCAGATCCACAGCCCGGACACGACCACACCAATTACAGAGACGCTCGGCGCCCTGAACGAATTGGTGGATGAGGGCAAGGTGCGATATTTCGGAAGCTCAAACTTCGACGACTCCCAGCTCCGGCAGGCTCATGAGGCTGCGCAGAGCTCAGGAACGCGGCCGTTCGTTTCAGTCCAGAACCACTACAGCTGGCTGCATCGAGAGGCTGAGCGCGACGTGTTGCCAACCTGCCTTGAACTCGGCGTGGGGTTCATACCCTATTTTCCGCTCGCCAATGGCGTGCTTACGGGCAAATACACGCGCGACGAGCAACCGCCAGAGGGAACCCGGCTCGCCGGACGTGCCGACAACTCAGACATCCTGAACAGCGCTACGTGGGACGTTGTTGAGCAGCTCGAGGCCTTCGGGCGCGAGGCCGGTGCGTCACTCCTCGAAATCGCGATTGGTGGACTGGCCGCGATGCCGGGGGTGAGCTCAGTGATCGCGGGCGCGACCTCCGCCGAGCAGGTCCGGAGTAACGTCCAAGCGGGGTCCTGGAAACCTGATTCCGCCCAGCTGGATGCCCTCCGCCGGATTGGCCGACCTGACGGAGGAGCGGGTCCGGCCACCGGCCGGTAAGCCGGTCCGTCAGCACCACTCCAGGTCGAATCCATAGCGGATCCGACATATCGCATATGATATGTGCTGTGAACTCTACCGAGGTCGGCATAGTCCTCGGCCGGGCACGCCGCCAGGCGGACGTCAGCCAGGCTGAACTCGCGATCCGGTTGGGCACCAGCCAGCCGGCGGTATCACGCGCCGAGTCCGGAGCGGTGATGCCCAGTCTCGAATTTATTGACCGATGGGCAGTTGCCCTCGGCATCCCTGTGACGCTGACCATGGGAATGGGCGCGAACACGGAAGAGGGCGATGCAAGGCAGCGAGTCAAGCAAGCCCTCGGCGGTTACACCTTCAATCCATGGACGCGAAGCCCCAGTGCCGCGGAGCGTCGCAGCCTCAAAAGGGACGGGCTGACGCGTGAGTACTTCGAACGCGCGATCGCTGCTTCGACGCGCGAGTCAGGCTAGCGACCGACTCAACCGGCACCTCCTGGTGGCCGCCGCGATCCAGGAGGCTCTCGCGCTCACCGCCGTCATCGTTGGCGGCACAGCGGAGGTCTACTGGTCGGGTGACGAGTACCACCAGACTGATCTCGACCTCTGTGCATCGATCGGCCCTGAACACCACGCGGCCTTGCGCGCCGTGGGCTTCGTCCGCTCGGGTCGGCACTGGGAGCACGTCGCGTCGGGGGTCGCCGTGGAGTTCCCAGAGTCGGAGATCGATGGTGACCCCGCACGCACCCGGACCCTGGTCATGGGGTCAGGGTTTGCGACGGTCATCGGCGTCGAGGACCTTTATGTCGATCGCGTCCGCCAGGCGACGGCAGACGACAACGAATACGGACGGTTCCAATCTGCGCTGGCAATCGCCGCGGCACAGTACGAGCGGATCGACTGGAAGTATGTCCAGCGACGACTTCGCGACGTTCTCGTCAGTGACCCGACCGTTGGCGTCGCCTGTCGGGCGATTGATTCGAGGATCCGTCGCCGGGTCCGCCGCATCCTCACGAGTTGAGTCTGCCTCTTTGCCACGCCAGCTACGGCGGCGCTGAATCGCACCTCGGGGCGCTGGTTATATAGTCGCGGCGGGATGGGAAGGCTCTCGGGTCTCTTCGGCGTGATCCTGGTGGCCGCGACGACCGCCCTCTCGGGCGCGACGACCGCCAGCGCGGCGTTGCCGGGGGCGCTGTACACCGGGCCCGGGCCGCGGCCGGGACCGAGCATCCTCTACCAGCCACCGGCGACCTCTCCCCAGCTCACCAACGCGGGCGTGTGGGAGGCCCCTCCCATCCTCATCTCCGGAAGCAGCGCCTACCGGCAGGGAGAGTACCTCTACCAGGACTTCCTGTACGACGACCACGGCGCCGACGGCACGACCCGGGATCCCAGTGACCCGCGTTCGTCGGGCGACCTCTTCTCGGCACCCAACGGGACGTACACGTACCCGACGGGCCCCGGCTACCAGGGCGACGCCGCGGACCTCGTCGAGTTCCGGGTCAAGCCGCTCCCCAACGAGACCGCCTTCCGGGTCAGTCTCAACACGCTCCTCGACCCGAGCCTGGCGGCGTTCACCATCGCCATCGCGGCACCCGGCACTACCAACACCGCCGCCGCCTACCCGCATGGCGCGCAGTCCACGGGTCCGGCCGACCTGTTCGTCACCGTCCACAGCACCTACGCCGACCTCGTGGCTGCGGGGGCGACGTCGGCGACACCGCTGCCCGGCGCCGTCGCGATCGACATGACGCGCCGCCAGCTGGAGGTCCGTGTGCCGCATACCCTCTGGAACCCTGGCGGCCAGACGGTGCGACTGAGCATTGGCGCGGGCGTTTGGGACAAGACCACGCCCGACTCGTTCGCCGGCAAGTACCTCATCCCGGGCAACTCGGCGACGGCCACCGCGCCCGGAGGAATCGGGCTGCTAGGCGCCCCGAGCGCGTTCTTCAACGTGGGGTTCCGCCACGGTGAGCCGGGCGGCCAGGGCCTCACGGATCCCCAGGGCAACAACCACCGCTGGTGGCGCGACGAGAACCAGGGGCAGTCGCTGAAGACCGGCGACATGAGCACCTTCCACGACGATGTCGACTTCACCAAACTCGCGGCCGGGACAAGCGACGACATGAACTCCCTGCCCCAGGGAGTTCCGCTGAGCGGCCCGATGGACCGCATCCTCTCCAGTCACTTCGAGACCGAGCAGGGGACTGACTACTCCACGCTGTGTGGCGGCAACGACGGCTGCAAGGGAGAGCTGCGCGGCCGCCTTCAGCCCTACGCGATCTACGTTCCCACCGAGGCACCGCCAGCCACGGGGTATGGCATGACCCTGCTGCTGCACTCGCTCTCGGCCAACTACAACCAGTTCCTCGGCAGCAACAACATGAGCCAGTTCGGCGAGCGCGGCACCAGCAGGTCGATCGTGGTCACGCCGTCGGGTCGTGGCCCTGACGGGTGGTACGTCGAGTACGCCGCAGCAGACACTTTCGAGGTCTGGACTGACGCCGCCTCGCGCTACCCCATCGACCCCGCCTTCACGGCCATCGCGGGTTACTCGATGGGCGGATACGGCACCTTCCGGCTGGGCGCGCTCTATCCGGACCTGTTTTACAAGGCCCAACCCACGGTGGGCCCGCCGGGGCTCGGCATCTGGATCCCCCCCACCGATCCCACCGGCGGCGGGGCCGCCAGCCTGACCTTCCCGATGATCCCCAACTTCCGCAACGTGCCGATAAAGATGTGGGCCATGCACACCGATGAACTGGTCCCCTTCGCGGGAACCGAGTACCAGGCGCACCAGGGCTTCGACGCCGACGGTCTGCGCTACGAGTTCTGGGGTTTCTCACCGGGTGACCACCTGACGCTCGCGCTCAACGACCAGTTCCAGCCGGCGGCCGACTGGCTGGGGCAGGGGGTGGTCGACCGCAACCCCGCCCACGTGACGTACATTGCGAACCCGAAGATGGCGTTCCCGGCGCTTGGGCTCGAGGCCGACCACGCCTACTGGGTCTCGGGGATAACCCTGAAGGACGCCGCGGGCGCGAACCCCCTTGGCACCATCGATGTGCGCTCTGAGGGCTTCGGGGTGGGCGACCCCACACCCAGTGGCACCATCCTCGGCGGTGGCGTGCTGACCGGCGGCGCCCTCGCGCCCCTGGCGTACGAGGAGCAATCCCAGACCTGGGGCCCGGCGCCCGCGACCCCCGTGGCCGACAGGCTCGACATCTACGCCGGCAACGTCATGGCGGTGACCATTGACGTGGCGCGCGCGAGAGTCGACTGCAACGTGGCCCTCAACATCACCTCTTCGTCGGCGCTGACGGTTAACCTTGCCGGCTGCGCCCGCGTGGTCAACTATGTCCCCCGCCAGGCGGGGGCCACCGAGCTGCCGTCCACCGGCGCCGGGTGGCCAGTTTGGTGGCTCGCACTGGCCGCCGTGGCCGCCGCCGGCACTGCCCTGGTGGCCGGGGTGGGGTGGCGCGTCCGGCGCGATTAGGCCAGGCGTCCTTTTGGAGCACGTCCGCGGAGGGCTCCAGCCGTCACGGATCGTTCGGGCTGCCCAGGGCTTCCACGTCGGCCCTCCTCAAGCCTTGAGCGTCGTCTAGCCGAGGCGATGCTGCACGTCACCAACGGGGACACCGCCGGTGAAATGATCCAGGCTTTGCGGCGCGACGAGCCCGTGGTGCGCTGGCGCGACGTCCTCCACGAGGGCCCCGTCCTTTCGGGCCTCAGCGACAGGGCATATCGCGAGACCAGGGCGCGCTTTATCGCCGCCGCCTCGGGTCTTGCTGTCGAGGAGGTTGAGCGCACACTCCACGAACGAGACTCGCTGTTCGACACCTGGCCGCAGCATGACGAGGTCGTGCTCTGGTTCGAGGATGACCTCTATGACCAGCTACAGCTGGTGGAAGTGCTGCAGAGGATGCGCGGGACGGATACCAGCCGGGTCACGCTGACGGAGGTCGAGGGCGGCATGTACCGCCATCAAGACCGCATGGGCGCCGTCTGCGAAGCGCGGGTCCCGGTCACACCCGCGATGGTGGACGAGGCCGCGGGCGCGTGGCAGGCCCTCACGTCACCGGATCCGCGGCGCCTCGCCGAGTTACGAGACCGTCCTCTGATGCTTCCCAATCTGGGGGCAGCGTTGGTGCGCCTGCTGGAGGAGTACCCCGGCCGCGATGACGGGCTTGCTCGGTCTGAGCGGCAGATCCTTGAGACCATCACAGGCGAGCCGCTGCCCGCCGGCCGGGTCTTTCAGGTATGCCAGGAGGCGGAGGAACGTCCCTTCATGGGCGACGGGAGTTTCTGGCGCATCGTCTGGCGTCTGGCCGACGGGTCGAGACCGCTGCTGACGTACGACGGTCCCCGCACGAAGGACTCGCTGCGCGACGGTTCGGCCGGGGCCGCCTCGGTCTCCATCACCTCCGCAGGACGCGAAGTCCTCGCCGGCAGATCCGATGCTGTGCGCATGAACGGAATCGATCGCTGGATCGGAGGGGTGCACCTTGAAGGCCAGGCGACTCCCTGGCGCTGGGACGGTCAATCGCTGCACCTGGTGCCTCTCTGAAACGCTAGCGCGGGTTTGCGGCCACCGAATCATGGGGTGGCGGCCGCCTGGGCGCGGCCGCCACCGGGGAATAGGCCCTAGCTGTGGTTGGCGCCGTCGCCGCCGTGGCCGCCACCGCTGCCGCCCGTACCACTGCTGTCGCCACCACCACTGGTGCCGCCACCGCCGCTGGTGCCGCCGTGGTCGTCGGCTGGAGGCGTCGCGGACCGGGAGGGAGTCGCCGAGGGTGCCGGCGCGGGCGTCGCGCCGGACCGGACATCGCCCTCACGTTCCGCCGGCTCGGTGGCTTCAGTCTCGGTCTCAGTTGCCTTCTGCGGGGGCACGACCGGCTGGGCCTCGACTTCGTTTCGGGCCTCGACCTCCTGGGCGTCGCCCTCCTGGGCTTCGAACTTCTTGCCGCCGACCTCAGGATGAGCCTCAGCTTCCGCTTCGGGGGCGGCCGCGGGCTCGGCTGAGGTGGCTTCTGAAGGTTCGGGGATCGGCGTTGCCGTAGCAGCGGGTGCAGGCATCACCGCGTCATCGTGTGAAGACGAGGCCGGCTCGGCCCTCACGATGCGTGTGCCCTCGACATGGACCGTGCCGGCCGCGCTGGCGCCGACCGCAAAAGCTGCAAGGCCCATGGCGCCGGTCATACCGACGGTTAGGAATTTCCTGGCTGGTGCGTTCATCTGGGTCTCCTCTTGTTGGCCGGGATTGGCCTGGTTCGGACCGGCCGATCGGCCTTCCGTGGTCATCAATCTGCGGGTCAGGTCGGCCCTGGACCATCGGACTGGCGGGGGACCTTGGTCCTAAGACCCCCACATGTCGTCCCGGCTCGCTAGCCTGTGGGCGTGCGATTGTTCCAAGGCGCGAAGCTGGGCTCAGAAACTGTTTCCGCCGTCGCCCGCTTCATGCTCGCCGCGCTCGCGGCGGCAGCGGTAATCCTTGCCGGCGCGTACTGGGTCGTCAGTCGCAACGCGGTATTGGAGGCCACGCGGAACGCCCAGGAAATCGCGGCCATCGACGGTCGGGGAATCGTGGCACCCGCGCTCGGCCCGGGCGTCGCATCGGCGGATGAGGCGGCGATCAACTCGCTCGATGAGGTGGTCAGGCAGCACGTGCTCAGTTCACGCGTCGTCAGGGTGAAGCTGTGGACGCCTCGCGGCCGCATCGCCTATTCCGACGCCCGGCAACTCGTGGGGAAGAGCTTCGCCCTTGGCGACGATGAGCTCGACGCGATCCGGGACAATCGAATCGCGGCGGACGTCAGCGACCTGGCCAAGCCGGAGAACCAGCTGGAGCGCGGCTACGGGCGGCTGCTCGAGGTCTACCTACCGGTGAGGGCGGTCACGGGCGAGACCTATCTGTTCGAGACCTACCAGGTATACAGCTCGATCGATGACGACCAGCGCCGGATCTGGACCGCGTTCTTCCCCGTTCTGGTGGGCGGGATCGCGCTGCTCCTGGTGGTGCAGGTGCCGCTGGCGTGGGGCCTCGCGCGGAGCCTCGAGGCGGCGCGGCGGGACCGCGAAGCCGCCCTGCAGCGGGCCATCAGGTCATCGGAGACGGAGCGGCGGCGGATTGCCCGCGACCTGCACGACGGGGTGGTGCAAACCCTGGCCGGGTCGGCCTTCGGGCTCGGTGCGGCGGCCGCGACCACCGCCGACGAGCGCACCGCCGGAATCCTGTCTGAGGGGGCCGCCGCCGCGCGGCAGGCGGTTACCGACCTGCGCAGCCTGATCGTCGAGATCGCGCCTCCCGACCTCGACGGGAGCCGCCTTGAGGGCGCCCTGAACGAACTCCTGTTACGCCTCCCGGACCAGGGGGTCAAGACGGAACTCGAGGCCGAAGGCCTGACTTCGCTCCAGCACGAGTCGGCGGCGCTCCTCTACCGCGCCGGCCAGGAGGCCATCCGCAATGCCGCGGCGCATGCCGGGGCTACCACCATCGCTGTCTCGGCCCGGGCGGAGGGCGGATCGGCCGTCCTGCAGGTGCGAGACAATGGTCGTGGGTTCACTGCCGCAGAGGTCATCGCGCGTCAGCGCCAGGGCCATGTGGGCCTGGCCCTGTTGCGCAGCCTCGTGGAGGACGGCGGCGGAGAGATCTCGGTGTCCAGCGAACCCGGCGGCGGCAGCGTGGTCGAGATTAGGCTGGGACACCAATGACCGAGGTGGTAAAGGTGATGCTGGTCGACGACCACCCCATGGTCCGCAGCGGTCTGACCCAGCTACTCGAGGCGGCGGAGGGTATCGCCGTGGTGGGCGCGGCTGAGGGCGGCCGGCAAGCGATAGACGCCCTGATGACCCTGCTCCCTGATGTAGTCCTGATGGACATATCCATGCCTGCGATGGACGGCATCGTGGCGACCCGCGAACTCCTCAGGAGACGGCCGGTGACGCGTGTGGTCATGCTCACCAGCTACGCCGAGGACGAAACCGTGCTCGCCGCACTGGATGCCGGGGCCTGCGGGTACATCCTCAAGGACGCTGCCCCGGATGAGGTGGTCAAGGCGGTGCTCGAAGCGTGGCGTGGTGACGCTCCGATGGCGGCCCGCGCCGCACGCGTTCTGCTGGGCGCGCGCAACCGACCGCGGACGGAGGAGGCGCTCACGCCACGCGAGGAGGAGGTGCTGGAATTGGTTGGCGAGGGAATGGCGAACAAACAGATCGCTCGACGCCTGGGGATCAGCGAGAAGACCGTCAAGGCTCATTTGACGAGCGTTTTCCAGCGCATCGGAGTCGACAGCCGTACCGGCGCCGCGCTCTGGGCGCAGCAGCGCTCGCGGAGGTCTTAAGACCTAGGTCCCATGCCAGTCGCATTGCCCCCCGGCCCGGGTTGGCGCAGCCTTGGTGGGTGGAATTTGAGGAGTGGATCCAGGCGCAGCTGACCCAGGAGGGTGTGCGCGCGGCGCCACCGGCGCCAGGCTCGGCGGGGCCTTCGCGACCCGCGGTTCGGCTGGTCCAGGCAGGAGCCGCGGTGATGATCCTGGGTGCCGTGGGTTACGGGTTGAGCTCCGCGCGCGCCCTGGCTCCGGTTCCGCTCGAAGTCCAGCGCGGCTCGCATGCAGGCCTTCCGGTCACGACCTGGGCAGGAATCCCACCCTCGCCATCGATTGACGCACGAGACCTTGTCTGGGGACCCGCGGCCGCGGGTGAGAGCGGGGCCAGCGTGCGCGCGGGGCACGTTCCGCCGCCGCAGTTTCCGAAAACGGAGCCTGGCAACCAGCGCGCTGTTCCACAGGTGACGACCGCGCCCCCAGCGGGCCCATCCCCGCAGGCAACGCCGAGCGACGACCATGGCGGCGTGACCAGCGGCGGTTCGGCATCTTCATCTGGTCCGGGCCCGGGTCCAAGCCCGACGCCCAGCGCGAGTGCGGGAGACCAGCACGGCGGCGAGACTCCCTCGCCACCGCCCGCCGCATCTCCCACCCCGCACGAATGAGGCGCCGAGCGCTGAGGCGTTATCGGACGGCCCTATTTGCGCCGTTCCGCCAGCATCGCCTCCTCTCGGCCCTGGCGGCCGTGTTGGCCTTCGCCGCGGCGGCAGCACCGCTCGCGGCGGGCGCGGCAACCGCGGTCACCGCCCAGGGTGGATCGTGTGCGAGCGGAGGTGGCCTGGGTTGGTCCAACGCGAATCAAACCGTGGCCGTGGGGGAGACGGTGACCTGGAACAACTGCGCTGGGCCGGTCCCGGGTACTGGGGGGAACCACAACCTGATGGTGCTGAGTTCCGGTTGGTGCAACCTCTCAGTGGCCAGGCCAGCGGGACGTCGGGCATGCCCTGGACCTATCAGTGCGTCTTTAAGTCGGCTGGAAAATACGCGTACCAGTGCGGTGTCCACGGGTCAGCCATGTCAGGCATGATCACCGTGACCGGCTCCCAGCCCAGCACGCCGCCACCAGCGCTGCGACCGTCTCCGCCCCGCTCCGCGCAGCCCTCACCGACGGGTGCCGCCCAGGCGACCGCGCCCCCGCCCGGTACCACGTCGGCACCCGCACCGACGCAGTCGGCGGTCGCGCAGCCGCCATCCACCTCCGCCGCGCCGGCGGACCTGAGCTCGCCGACTCCATCGGCTTCCACGGCCTGATCAAGTTCACGGGGGGATCGCGTTGGTAAAACGCAGGGAGGCAGCCCTGTTCCCACCGTCGCCGCGGGGCTCCTTCTGCTAACCGGCGCGGCGGTCGCCACTTATGCGTGGCGCCGACGGGCGGCCGGGATTTAGGCGGCTCTCTAAGTGCGCTGAGTGTCGCGACGAAACAGGACGATGGCGCCGACGCCGAAGGCCCCGGTCCACAGAACGACGCTGACGACCCAGGTGAGGTCGAACGTCCCCCCGACCAGGGGGAATCTCGCGATCTGGGCAACGCCGTAAGGAGGCATGTAAGGTGCGATGTTCTGGATCGGTGTGGGTAGCAGCTTGAGCGGGACCAACAGGCCACCCACAAGCGCGAAGATGCCGAGGACCGGGCCGATGAACTGCATCGCGTTCTCCGTCGGCAGCAGGTAGCCCAGGAAGAGACCGAACGCGGCGAATACGAAGGCGGTCCCCCAGGCCAGCAGGCCCGTGAGGAGCCAGGTGCTCGGCGCCATGTGAACGCCGTCGACGGCCGCGGCGATGTAGACGACTCCGACTGAGACGAGCCCGAGCAGCATCGCGACAAGGAGCTTGATCACGATATAGGCCGGCGGCCGAAGCGGGGTCAGCCGCAATTGCCGGCTCCATCCCAGTGCGCGCTCGACGGATACCAGGGCGCCACCGGACGTAGCGGCCAGCATGGCTCCATAAACCGCGACCCCGATCATCGTGCTGGCAGCACCGGTGGGGCTGCCCGTCTGAACCTTCCTGGCGCCCCTGAAGGCGAGGAACATGAAGATCGGAAGAACCAGGGTGAGGATCACGGTGCGGCGGTTGCGCACCAGGCGCCGCACCTCGAGGTACAGGAAGGTCAGGTTGAACCCGCCCAGCCGGGGCATTCGCCTGGATAGGCGTGCCTCGAGATCCGGGCGCTCGAACGCGGTCAAGGCACGGCCTCCGCAGTCGAGCCGGATGCACTCGGGCCGGACCCGATCGCGTCGTCTCCCGTCAGGGCGAGGAACGCGTCCTCGAGGTTCTGGGCAACGATCTCGAGGTCCCTCGCCTCAGTGCGCGTGAGAAGGTGGCGGGCCACGGCATCCGAATCCGTGGTCTGGACGATGACCCGCTCGCCCCGGATCTCCACCGACCGGACCCCGGGCAGCACCCGAAGCGAGGCCTCGTCGGCACCGGGCAGGGTAGCCCGGACGGAGCTGCCGGATGACAGACTGCGGACCTCGGCCCCGGTGCCATCGGCCACGACGCGGCCCTGGCGAAGCAGGATGATGCGATCCGCGTAGGCGTCCGCTTCCTCCAGGTAGTGGGTGGCGAAGAGTACCGTGCGTCCGTGCTCCGCGTCCTTGCGGATCGCGCTCCAGAAATCGCGACGCCCCTCCACGTCCATGCCCGCGGTCGGCTCGTCGAGCACCATAACGGCCGGATCCGGGAGCAGAGCAAGCGCAAAGCGCAGACGCTGCTGCTGACCTCCCGAGCACTTCCCCACCAACCGATCCGCGATCGCCCCGATGCCAGCCCGTTCGAGGACCTCGCCGACCGGCCGCGACTCCGGGAAAAGCGTCGCGGTGAGTCGCACGGTCTCACCCACCGTCAGGTCCTTGAACAGCCCACCGGTCTGCAGCACCGCGGAGACCAGGCCCCGGCCGATCGCTGCGCAAGGGCTCATCCCGAGCACCCGCACGGTTCCACGATCTGGCTTTCCGAACCCCAGGATCATGTCGATCGTGGTGGTCTTGCCGGCGCCGTTCGGGCCCAGCAGGGCAGCGATCTCCCCGAGCTCAAGGTGGAAATCGATGCCGTCGACCGCGCGCACCGCCCCGAAGCTGCGATGCACTCCCTCGAGCTGCACCGCTGGTACAGAGAGCGGCGATTTGATCAAAGCCGGAGCGTGCAATATGCGGGTGGAGCTTGGCGCATGTTGCGCATGCTCACATAACCGCGGCCCTGGTACAACCGACCCGCTCCGCGGGACTCATGCGACGGTTACATTGGTGCGGTGAGCAACGACGGCCCGATCGAGTACCTCGGCAAGAGGATTGAAGTGGAGGACCTGCCGGCGCCCTACCGCCCGCCGGTGGTGAGGGACCGCGCCGGCATCTACGCCGAGGTTGAGGCCGCCTGGGAGGAACTCGACTCATTCGTCGCCACTCTGCAGGTCACCGATTTCGACCGTACCGTCCCGGGCCTCGGGGAGGGGGCGGACAGCTGGACGATTAAGGATGTCATCGCCCACCTCGCCGCCTGGCGCCGCAACGGCGCGCGCGTGGCGGCATTGCAGGCTGAGGCGGGCGCGTTGCCCGTGAACGCCTTCCCGGGGAGCCTGCTGGGGGTCAAAACCCATGAGTTCAACGCGCGGTTACTGACCGACTGGCGTAAGCGGCCGCTGGAGGATGTGCTCAGGGAGCATCGAGATTCGCATGCTGCGCTGCGGACGGCGCTGGATGCCGTCCCGGAGGCCCACCTCATGGATGGGGAGCACGCCGTGCTGTGGCTCACGCCGGCGATCGGGCACCCGAGGCTTCATCTTGCCGACCTTCGTCGCGCCCTGGAAGACCCCGACGACCTGAGCTGATCCCGAGCTTCTCGCCCTAGGGGCGGAGCGTGGAGTCGCTGGGTAGTAACTGAAAGTCTCACAATGCCGCGGCCGCACGGCGCTGAAATGGCGTTGGCGTTTGGACGATCTAAGGGCGTAGCTTCGCCAGGGCGGTCGCCAGCAGAACCATCAGCGCCACGCCGAGCGCGGCCAGGATGCCTGCCGCTGAGGCAGTCCGTCCGGTAACTGGGAGCATCGAGGATTGGGCGGCTCGCTCTCCTCGGACCAGAGGGACTACGGTGGACAGGGGGAGGCGCCGGAACGTGGCACCGGCCGTCCCGTTTCGTTGCTGATTCCAGGCAACTGAGAGGCCTTCTGCGCCAGCTACGGCGCCGATGTACTCGTTGAGGTTGCTCACCGGGTTGGGAGACTGAGGGCTGTCGGTTACGCGCACCGACCCGCCCGCCGGCGTCACCCCCGTGGCCCCCAGGGTGAAAGCGCGGGCGAAAATCTCATAATTCGAATTCCAGCCGCCCCCGCAGCAGCGGCGATCGCGCCAGACGGCAAACAGCCGGCCATCCGGTCCGAAGCTCAATACCGCGTGGTCGTGCGAATTCCCGGTTCCAGGCGCGTCGTCGGCGACGTCGACGTGCTTGCTCCATGTGATGCCGCCGTCGATGCTACTGACCACCAGCACCCGCGACTCGCCACTGCGCTTGTCAGCCCATGCCAAAGCGACATGGTTGCCCCTCAGCGGGCTGGGATCGGCGGCGAGCCAGCTGATCGCCTCGGTCTCTTCCTCCGGTGCGTTGGTCCGACTGATGTTCGGCGCGGCCGCGGACCGGTCGAAGGTCGCGCCGCCATCATGTGAGCGCGCCACCACAATGGTGGTGGGAAGGAAGTCGGGCACCGTGAACGGCTGATGACCAGAGGCGTAGGCCAGGTAGAGCGTCCCGTCTCCACCCACCGCCGGCATCTCACGCGGGTCTTGAGCGGCCGGGTAGATGTTCGTGGAGGCCGCATCGTCAACACGGTGAGCCGGCCCCGGCCAGCTCGCACCGGCGTCGGAGGAGCCTTTCACGAAGACCCAGCCGATGGGGGTGGTGAAGAACGACTCGTAGCCCAGGTAAACCTTGCCTTTGCCGGCCCCCCGGACCAACCACGGCCGGTCGGCAATGTCCCCGTTGTTGTCCGAGCCGCTGACGGCTGTCACCGGGCTGCCCCAGTGGTCACCGGCGTCCTGCGACCGGAACACGCCCGGTCCATTGTTGTCGCACTCGAAAAGCGCTGTGCCTCCCTCGTCAAACGCCGGGTTGTTGTCCCCGGTGCAGGTCAGGCCGCTGAGCTTCCAGGTCATCCCACCGTCATGCGAGATGGAGAGTCCCGAAATGAACCCGATCGCGACGTTCGCCGGGTTGGTCGGGTCCACTGCCAGGGTCTGTTCCGTCTGCGCGCTGGTGGAACCGCCCGACGCGTCACGAACGCCCGTGTCTCCGCCGGGTGACACAGCGCCGGCAGGCGTAGCGGTGGCCCCGGTCATAACCGGGAGCAGTGCCAGTGCAAGGAGGCTCCTGCGGAGCGAGGTATAGGGCATCAGGCCATGCGCCCCGGGGTCAAGGCGAGCCTCTCCTCTTCCCGGGGTGCGTGGACCACCGTGCTGGTCGGAGCATCAAACGTCATCACCGGCCGCGACGCGTTCCACTGCTCCCAGTCCGCTTCGCCGTGCTTCGCGAAGCGCACCAGGGCGCCATGCATGTCATCCGCCACCTGCTGTGGCGCGTCAGCCCCCACCAGCATGGTCGCGTCTTCGATGGCCAGGTGGTCGAAGAGGAAGGGCAGGTCCACCACGTGCGCGGCGCCGAGGCCCATGACGGGTGACTCCCAGGCGAATTCGTACACCCATGTACGCGCGCCCTGCGCGACGCGCACATCCGCGTAGGCGTTGAGCCCTACGCGGGTGACCCAGTCCAGGGAAAGCGCGCCGTAAACCATCGCCGCGGATTGGCCGGGGCGGTTGCGCTGGTAGAGCTGGTAGGCGTCCGGTAAAACCCCCATCCACCCTAGCGCCGCGGTGACGACCTCGGGCGTGATGAACTGCTCGAGCGCCGTCGACACATACCAGAAGCGGTGCTCGTCACGGGTGGTGCCGATGATCACCGGTATATCCGCGCTCATTCCTGACTGGAACGCTTCCCAGAGGTTCACCGGCAGAAGCTCATCACCCGGCACCGGCACGTAGTACCTACCGCCGGACACGGCGTTTCCACCAGCCATGACCGCCGATTGGGCCGCCGCGAGCTCCATTGGGGTTCGTGTCGAAAACGCCTCGCGCGTCCGGGGGATGCCCAGGTGCTGCGCGACGGCAGTGCCCATGTCCACCTCGGGTTCACGGGCGGGCCCCATCGCGGCGCTCATGATCATCGCGCGATGGAATAGGCCCTCCGCGCGCGGTGAGGCCAGGAGCATCGCGACGACGAGGCCCCCCGCCGATTGACCCGCTATGGTCACATTCGTGGGGTCGCCCCCGAAGGCCGCGACCTCATCCCGCACCCATTCCAGCGCCGCAATCGCATCCGCCAGGCCCCGGTTGCTGGGGGCATCATCCAGCTCCGCGAATCCCTCGACGCCAACCCGGTAGTTGATCGCTACAAAGACAGCGTCGTCACGGGCAAAACTGCTGCCGTCATAGAGCTGCACCGCGTTGCTGCCCATGATCAGCGCCCCGCCGTAGATCCAGACGATCACCGGCAGCCGGGCACCTTCGAGGGCGGCCTGGGGCGTCCAGATGTTGAGGTGGAGGATGTCGTCGCCCTCGACCTGGACGCTGCGCATCAGGCGCTCAATGCCATTGGCATAGACGGTCTGCGGCGGTGTTGGTCCGAACGTCGAGGCGTCGCGCTCCCCTTCCCAGCATGCGTGCTCCTGGGGGAGCGCGAAGCGCAGCGCACCGTACGGCGGTGCAGCGAAGGGAATGCCAAGAAAACGTGCGATGCCGTCTTCGGTGACCCCGCGCACGGTGCCCTTGCGCGTCGCCACTACCGGGCGGTCAACTACTGATGTGCGGTTTGTCACCGTCATTATCGATCCTCCTTCCACGCTGATCGGGTTCGTCATCTTGTCGTCAGTGCCGGCTTCGAATTGATCGTCGAAGTCTCGTCGTACGCGTAGTTGTCGCCGGTGTTCTGGGTGCTGTCCGAGCCGTTCAGCGTCACGTGCTCGCCCAGGATCAGCCCGCCGAACTGGGTCCCGATTGCGTAATCCCCGACCCACGCGAGCTGGAAGTTCGGTCCGACGATGTGGCCATCAATGTGGACCTGGTAGGCGTCCAGGGGAATGCCACAGGCGTTGACGGTCACCTTCATCGGGATGCTTCCCTGGAGCTCGACGGATGTCTGGTCAGCGGAGTCGAGTCCTGCCGAGCTCCAAGTGTTGCCGACGTTCACCGGCGTCGGCAGGAACTGCACCGGCTGCTGGGGGACGAAGTCAAAGTTGCCGCGCACCTTGTCGCGCCAGCTGATTGACGTGATCAGCACTCCCGGCGTCGCGGGGTTGCTGTTCGCCAACCGCAGGTTCAACTGCCAGTAAGTCGACGGGTCGGTGCCGGTGATCATCGCGTAATCGGAAAAGGCCCCGTCGACCTGGTCGTTGCCGGGTTTGGGATCCACCGGGAGCACAAGGCCCAGGACGGATGGCAGCTGTCCCTTGCTCGAGCCCAACGCATAGGTCCCGCCGGAACGCATCAGGTACGACGCCTTTGGCGGGGCGGCATCGATCGATGCCGGCGCCGTCTCCCGGGGCACGGCCAGCTGCGCCAGCGCCGGGCAGGACTTCGGGGTCGGGCTGGGAGTGGGGTGGGCAAATACCGCGGCCGGCACGGGGTTGGGCAGCAGGGACGGCGGCGGCGCGTAAGCCGGCGGCGGGACGTAGACCGGTATCGGGGTGGCGCCTGGCGACGGCTTCGGTTGGTGGCCGTAGCGCACATCGATCTGCACCTGGCGCATCGCCATCTCGGTTGGAACCGTCGGGCCGCACGCGGCCAGGAACACCGCCAAGATCAGCGGCGACTGCAGCAGCCGCCTTTTCACTGGCCGCCCACCGAGAACGTTGAGCCGGGCTGGACCGCGCGACCCGAGTTCACGTCGTCAGGGCCGAGACTGAGTTCAGGCGGGACGCCCGCGCCTGCCTGGTAATTGATGAGGGCGCGGGCCACCGCATCGGAATTCTTCGCGGTGAACCCATTTCTCATGATGAGCAGCGCCATCGAGTCGCTGTGCGGCGGGAACCACATATAGAGACGCTGGTCGTCGGTGACCAGGATCCAGGCCTTCAGCTTTGTCCCTCTGAAGCTGTTGAAGTGGCCGATGGAATGCCTGATGGCCTCGGCGACCGCGGCGTCGGTACCACTGAAGCCGGCCTTGAAGCGCGATACCTGCACCGAACCTTCCGCTATTTCGCCCTGGTGGATCGTATAGACGCGGCCCTCAGAAACGACGATATCGGCGTCCGAGCGGGCCTTCACGTATGCGGCTTCGGCCTTCGGCTCTTCAACAAAATTCAGAACGCCGAGGCGATCGGGCAGCATGCGCGCGGGGAGCGGCCGCGACTGCCGGGCGACGCCGCTTGTGCAACCCCCGAGGGCAAGCGCCGCCAGGGCGGCCGCGACTCCCGCGCGCAGGCGCGGGCGAAGACGCGCCCTGCGGACCCTGTCTCGCGAGCGCCACAGGTTCGGCACCTCGGGACTGTACGGGTCCCGCAGTGAGTTGCGGGCCGCGAAAGCCAGGATCCGGGTGGTGCGCGGTTGGCCCTGGGTGAGCCTGCGCGTGACCGAGAGGCTCGACTTTTCGGCGAACTCCGCCAATTCCTCGGTCATCTTCTGCCATAGGTCGCCATACAGGCCCCTGGTCACGAGCCATGCGAGTTCGCGGTGTTCCCGGTCATCTTCGACATAGTCGAGAAACTCCAGCGGAGTGGCCATTGGATCCCCGATGGCCAGGTCGCGCGATCGATCGCGCAACTCCGCGTAGGCCACCGCGATGCGCTCCCCAACGCCACTGTCGCGCGCCCATCGCCGCCGTCGCCGGCTGCGCAGCACCTTGACAAAACCCGGGTAGAAGACGGCCAGAAGGACGACGGCGAGGACGAAGGGTATCGCGACCGCCAGCCAGTAGCGAAGCAGGACATACAGCGGCAACAGCGTGTGGACGCGTGCGGGCAGGTAAACGATTAAGGCCAGCGCGTCGACAGCCCGGATGGTGGACTGGTTGTTCTTCGCCTGGGTGCTGGTCGAGGCCTTGGCCTGCGGCGGAGTCCCGATGATCGGGATCCAGCCATACTGCCCGAAGTAGACCTCGAGCCACGTCGCTCCGTTTTTGGGGCGGATTTCCACCGAGCCGTCATCGCTCTTCTGTCCGCCGTAATAGCCATACCCAATGCGGGACGGGATCCCTGCCCAGCGAGCCAACAGCGCCTCGGTCGCGGTGATCTCGTAAGGACTCGCATCTTCTCCCTGCATGACCTGCACCGCGCGCTTGGCGGAGACGTCGACAGGCTTCCCCGAGCCCGCGGCGACCACCTTGTCGTACAGGGTCTGGCGGACATACTGCAGCCGGTCGAAGGAGTTGGAGCTCGGCGCCTTCTCCAGGATGGTCTGCACCTCCAGCGGCACCGCCGGCGCGGAAAGGAAGTGCGAAGAGATGTCCTTCGGCGGCGCTGAGGCCTTGCGCAGGTCGGCGCCGCCAACAGCAGGCGGCGCTTCAACCGTGTATCTCAGGCCCGTGAACAGGGGCTTGCCGGCCAGCCGAATCGTCTGCTGTCGGGGATCGAACTCAAGCTGTTGCCCGCTCAGCCCCTCGACCTTGACGGTGCCGCCGATCAGTGGCAGCAGGTGGCCCGTGGCCCGCTCAACGACAAAGGTGGCGGTCAGGTTTTGCGCGCCAAGCTTGCCCCCGGGGAGCGTCGCGGGGGTCCCTAGCCGCCGCAACCGCCGGTTGTCCTGCTCGGGCAGCAGCCAGGCGCCCTGCTTCGAGTCGTACACGTCGATGACGCCAAGCCGGTAGGGCGTCTGCGCTGTCGTGATCACCTTGAACAGGGGCACGTCCTTGGGGTCCGGTGGGACCTGGGGGCGCTGCGGCGGGACGATGCGGTTCTGGTCCGGCGACGGGAAGAGGAAGCCCGCCTGGTTGAGCGCGACCACCGCGACCAGCAGCGCCGCAACCATACCAACAGTGCGGCCGAGGCGGCGCAGCTCGAAGCCGGCGCCAAGCCCGCCGCCCTCCCCCATCCCGTGGCCCAGGTCCGCGCCGTATGAGATGGCGAAGGCCGCGAGGAGACCCACGATGGTGACAGCACTGGAGAGCAGCGCGGCACCCGGCGGCTGTACCAGCGCGGCGCCGAGAGCCAGGGGCATCGCCACCACCGGAGCGAGCCGCGGCCGGGAGGTTGAGACGGCCACGCCGATGCCGCCTGAGGCCACAACGACGAACAGGGCGGTGAGGATCAGCCGCCAACCGGGGGCAAATTCGACCGGCGGCTGCAGGAACCCGCCCGTGCGAATCGCGTCGACCACCAGAGCGGGCAGGCTGGACGTCCCCGCGTGGGCGTCGGGTGCCACGAAGACCGCACCGACGAGGAGCCCGACCAGCGGTACCACGAACTGCAGGGTCTGGTGGTGGAGCCTGTAGATCCCGTAGCTCAGCCCGGCGCCGAGGACGGCGGCGAAGATTCCAATCGCCCGTGCCTGCCACGCGTTGAACATGCCGCCCACCATCCAGGCCGCCGCGGCTGTCGCCAGGCCCGAGGCGAGCGCTACCTGGAGGAGCGGGACCCGGGGCGCGTCGCCCTGGATCTCCTCCGCGCCGAGCTCCGCGCCGGGCTCCGCGCCGGGCTCGGCGCCGAAGTTGTCTCCCTGGCGCAATGGCACCGCGACCTCCTGCACCGCCACTACCTGATCCCGGCTCCAAGCGAATGCGCGAAAACGCTCGCCAGCGAGGCGCCCGGACGAACAACCACCACCTGTGCCCCGATCTCCTCGGCACGGTGCACGGCATTCGGGTCACTTTCCTCCCACACCAGCATCGCCAGGACGACGGAGATCCCGCGCTGCAGGAGAAGCCGGATCGACGCCGCGGTTTTGGGGTCCAGGTGCGGCGTCACGATCACCAGGTGCACGTCCTTCTGGGGATCCCGGAAGCGATGCTCAATAGCCCGCGCGAGCGGCTGTTTGGACGGCTCCAGCAACGCCAGCTGGTCGAGGAAGCTGATGCGCGCGCGGGGGCCCCGCAGGTTCTTGGCGAGCGAGCCGTCGTTTGACTCCAGGGTGACGCTGAAGCCGTCCTTGATGTGGAGCGCGCCGACGGACGCGGCGACGCGGATGCCGAGCTCGAACGTATCCGAGGGCGCGCCCGGGCTGTGGTGCGCGCCGTCGTTGTCGATTATCACGACCACCCGGTCGGTGATTCCCTGCTCCGATTCCTTTACCAGCAGCTTGCCGGTACGGGCCACGGCTTTCCAGATGATGCGGCGCGGATCGTCACCGCGGACGTAATTGCGCATGCCGTAGAACTCGAAGCCCTGGGGCCAGGGTTTGCTGATCGGCGGGCGGATCGGCGGATCTTCCCACTGGCGGGTGAGCGGCCGGTCGAGCACCAGCTCGACGGAGGGATGGACCAGGATCTCATCTTCCGCCGTGAGCAGTTGTTCGCGGCGCGCGAAGCCGAGCGGATCCGTCCACTCGGCGTAGAGCGGCCCGATCTTGTACTTCCCGCGGAGGAGTGGCCTGATGGTGTAGCGGTGGATGAACTCCGTTGCCGGCGCGACCGCGCCAACGGGCACGCGCACCGCGTCGCCGAGGAGCGGGTGGAGCCTCTCCTCGATGATGAAGGCGGCGAGCCTTCGGGTGCTCTCGAGCGTCAGCTCGACCTCGGTGACCTGACCCTCGCGCGTGCGCCGGGGTAACTCCGAGCGCCGCGCCGACAGCGGCCGCCGCCGCCGCGCGATCACCGCGGCCACCACCAGGGTCAACGCCCCCGTGTACACGATCAGGTACAGCGCCTTGCCCCCGAGGAGGTACGCCGCGACCCAGCCCAGCACGGTCCCGGCGCCCACGCCAAGCCCCGTGACCGTAAAGCCACTGACCCGTTCGGCTGTGCCGAGCAGGCCGGAACGCCGCGCCTCCGCCCGCGCCGGGCTCGCCGGTGGGGCTGTCGCCGGGGGGCTTACCGAAAGGGCTACGTCAGTCGCCAACGCCTAACGGGACCTTGACCCGCGCAAGGATTCGTTCGACCACCTTGCCAACGGTATCGTCGCGCAGTTGCGCGTCGGGTGTGAGGATCATGCGGTGCGCCAGCGAGGGCACCAGCAGCGCGCGCACATCGTCCGGATACACGTCTTCGCGCCCCTGCGAGGCGGCGCGCACACGGGCGCCGCGGATCAGCGCCAGGGTTGCGCGCGGACTGCCACCCATCATCAGTGCGGGGTCATCGCGGGTAGCCTGGACGACGTCGATGACGTAGTTGGTCACGGCGTCCGGCACTCGCACGGTGAGCGCGTGGGCTGACAACGCCAACAGGTCGGCGGTATCGATGACCGACGTAAGCGTGGTGATCGCGTCCTGCACAAGGTTGGCACGCACCAGGTCCTGCTCGCCTTCGCGGTCCGGGTAACCGAGCGACAGCTTGATCATGAAGCGGTCCAGCTGCGCTTCAGGCAGGGGGAAGGTTCCCGCGAGCTCGATCGGGTTCTGGGTCGCGAGCATGATGAACGGCCGCGGCAGCTTGTAGGTGATGCCGTCGGAGGTGACCTGCCGCTCCTGCATCGCCTCGAGCAGCGCTGCCTGCGTCTTCGGCGTGGCGCGGTTGATCTCGTCGACGAGGAGGACGTTGGTGAACACCGGGCCCTCGCGGAATGAGAACTTGTTGGTCGCCATGTCCAGCACAGGCGAGCCAGTGATGTCGGATGGCAGAAGGTCGGGGGTGCACTGGATACGGTTGGTCTGCACATTGCAGGTCTGCGCGATGGTCCGCGCCAGCATTGTCTTGCCCGTACCCGGCATGTCCTCCAGCAGGACGTGCCCGTCGGCGAGCATGGCGGTGAAGACAAGCCTGATCTGCTCACCCTTGCCTTTGATAACCTGGGCGCAGTTATCGACGACAGTCTCGAACTTCGCCTGGAACTGTGCGGAGGTCATCTTTTTGGGCGACTTTCCCGGGGGCGGAGTCTCCCTCACTTGCTTGGGAATCTGGGCAACAGCCATGGGGTCTTTTCTCCTTTTCATGCGGGGACTGCCACCCCTCGTCCGGAACGTGCGATGACGGATTCGGCGGCTCCGCCGAAGTACGAGTTGCGGACCCGCGGGTCCGCGAGCACCTCCTGCGGGGCTCCCTCGGCGATCACGGCGCCGAGCTCGAGCGCGATCAGCCGGTTGGCGATCGCCGAGATGAGCGGGATATCGTGCTCGATTACCAGGATCGCCGCATCAAGGTCCTTGGCCATGCGGGCGATGATCGGACCGAGCTGCTCCGTTTCCACCTGGGCGAGGCCGCTCGAAGGCTCGTCGAGCAGGAGCACGCGAGGACGGGCGGCCAGCTGGCAGGCGATGTCGACGATCCGGCGCGTGCCGACGGAAATTTCCGCCATGGTCCTGTCAACCTGGGCGCCGAGCCCGAGGAGCTCGACCAGCTGATCGACCCGCGCCTGCACCTTGCGCTCAGCCTCGCGGCCCATGGGCAGCCAGAGCGCATGGAACACAGACTCCTTCCAGGCGACGTGGCGTTCCATCGCCGCGGCGATGTTGTCGCGCACGGTCAACGAAGGGAACAGCCTGACGTTCTGGAATGAGCGCATCAGGCCGAGGTTGGCCCGTGCGTAGGGGGCCAGGTTGGTTACGTCGGTACCCAGCACCGCGATGCTCCCCGCGTCCGGCATGTGAAAGCCGGTGATGAGGTCGAACAGGGTCGTCTTGCCCGCCCCGTTGGGGCCGATGATCCCGGCCACCTCGCCCGCGCTGAGCGCGAAGTTGACGTCCTGGACGGCGCGCACGCCGCCGTACGAGCCGCTGATTCCGCGCACCTCCAGGACGTTGTGCTCGACCTCGCCCAGGATTCTCCGCCGCCGCCCGACCTCGCTGCCGGCGCCGACTCCGGTGCTGCCACCGCTGCCGAAGGAGATCGCCTGGAACAACTCCGGGTGGGCAAGCAGTTCGCGCGCCGGCCCGGTGTATTGAACCGTTCCTTTTTCCAGCACCACAGCGCGGTCCGCGATGGTCACCGTGAGGTTCAGCGACTGCTCGACGATGACTATTCCCGTACCGTCCTCCCGCAGCTCGCGCAGGACATCGAGGATCGTCTGCACGACCTGCGGCGCCAGGCCCAGGGACAGTTCGTCGATCAGTAGGAGCCGGGGCCGGACGAGGAAGGCCTGCGCGATCGCGAGCATCTGCTGCTCGCCTCCGCTGAGGTTTCCGGCCCTGGTGTCCAGCCGCTCCGACAGGCGTGGGAAGTAGCCGAGAACCTGCTCAATGTCCGCGTCCGCCCGCTGCCAGGCCGCCGTCCGAAGGTTCTCCGCGACAGTCAGCGAAGGAAAGACTCCGGCCCCACCCGGGACTGCCGCAATGCCTTTTCGCGCGATCAGGTGCGGCGGCGTGTGAGTGATGTCCTGCCCCTCAAACGCCACAGCGCCCTTGCCGGCAGCGTGTAGCCCGGCGATGGCGCGCAGCAAAGTTGTCTTGCCCGCCCCGTTGGTTCCGACCAGGGCGACGATCTCCCCGGCCCTCACATCCAGGTCCACCTGGAAGAGCGCCTGGACCGCGTCGAAATGCACCTCGACCTGGCGGCAACTCAGAAGCGCGGGGTCCTCCTCGCCTGATACCGCCGCCAGGTGGCCATTGGATCCCGCCACAGCGGTCAGAGCCCTGGCGCCGTCCAGCGCCAGGTACGTCCCCGCCACCGGCCCGGGACCTCCGCCGGTGAGCTCGAAACGCGTCAGGATCATCTCCTCGCCACCGTCCCGGCCGACACTTGGCCTGATGCGCGCGCGGAGCACGCCGGCGGCATTGCTGGTGAAGTCGGCGAGCAGGCTCGGCGCCGAAATGCGGTTGCGGATGGCCATGCGGCGCAGGATCGCGTCGCGCGACCGGAAGAGAAGTCCGCCGAGCCCGTCCGGGGCGGCGATGAGCAGCCAGATGACGCCGATACCAACGGCAGTGGTTGCGAAGGCCTCCCCGAGGATGCTGAACCCGCCGTAGTAGACGGCCGCGATCAGCGGCCCGGCCAGCGAGCCAATCCCGCCGATGACGACCACCAAAAAGGTGAGGATCCCGTTGTTCGGGTCGAAGCCGGAAACCTTCACTCCCCGCTGCTCAAAGGCCAGGAACACCCCGGCCAGCGCCGCCAGGAACCCCGCAACCGCAAACGCCTCGAGCCTGGCCATGACGACGTTGATGCCGAAGGCCTGGGCCGCCGGCTCATTATCCCGAGCCGCGATCAGGGCCCGGCGCATGCGGCTGCGACGCATCCCTACGACCATCGCGACGGTCAGCGCCAGCGCGGCCAGGACTGCGTAGTAATAGATCCGCTCATCGTTGAGGTCGAGTCCGAGCAGAAGCGGCCGATCGACGGTGCGTGGCATATACGCGCCGAGCGACGGGCTGGTAGGGCTCACCAGCAGCTCCGCCACGACAACGGCCACGGCAAGCGTCACCACCGCCAGGTAGGGCCCGGGCAACCGTAGGCCCGGGAAGCCGACTATCACCGCGGCCGCGGCCCCGGCAAGCGCGCCGGCGAGGGCCGCCAGCGGCAGGGGCAGGGAAAGCTTGGTGTAGAGCATGATCGAGACGAAACCGCCGATCGCGGCGAAGCCAAATTGGCCGAGGCTGATCTGGCCGGCCCACCCGGTGAGGATGAGAACGCTGAGGCCGACCATCGTGTAGACGAGGACGATCGATGCGATCGTCACCTGCCCGGCTTCGAGGAAGAACGGCAGCACGATCACGGCCGCCACCCCGAGCACGCTGCCCCAGGTGATGAAGTTGCGAACAAGGGGGAGCTGGCGCAGACGGCGGGGTGTGGGACGAATCTCCGGTGACGCCAGCCAGGCCACCGCTGATTCCAGTTCGGCCCGGGTTCGGCGGCGGTTCTGCAGCAGCAGCGCGATGCCGATGATTCCCAGCTGAACCAGAAAGAAGGGGGCATGCGAGCTGAAGTTCCAGAACAGGCCCTCATCGATGATGCTGAGCCCAAAGGCGGCCGTCATAACCAATGGCACACTCGCCATGCGCGCAAAGACGGCAACCGCCAGCATCCTCGTTAGGGTGTCCACGTTGACCAGGGCCGTGGGGTTCGGCGGGTTGGCCGTGACGGCGATGAGGGCGACGACGGTCGAGAGGCCTCCACCGATGAGCCAGACCCAGGCGATATTGCGATTGATGTCGACACCGAGTGTCTGGGCGCGTTCGGGGTTGTCAGCAACGCCGCGGAGAATGATGCCCAGTCGCGTGAAGCGGAGCAGCGCCATGATGGCGGCCGCGGCCACGAGGGCGAGGACGACATAGGCGATATCGATGACGTGGAAATACGCGTGGCTGGAGTCAAAGGGGAGCGACAGGGACACATTTCCGTAGGGCACGCGAAATACGCCCTGGATGCCCTTGGTGTCGTCATAGGGCCACCAGCCGAACGGCTTCCAGTCGATCGAACAGAGGCCGAAGCAATTGGAGCTGAACTGCGTCAGCCGCGCCGCCGCGAAGGTGCTCGCCGTCACCACCAGGACTGTCGCCAGGCCGAGGGAGGCGACCGTGGGTATCAGGCGAGGAGCTTTTGACCAGAAACGCGACGTCCAGTTGCCCATCGAGCGCGCATACGACATCCCAAGCAGGAGCGCCAGCACAGCACTGAGCCAGAAGTTGGCGGTGACGAGCCACTCGCCGTGGTGCGCCGTGATGGCCCGGGCAATCACCTGCGGGTGGTTCTGCAGGTTCCACAGCGAGGCGTCGGCTCCGGGCACCACCGGCACGCAGCCATGGCACACCCCGTGCAACAGGACGAGGAATTGCAGGTGCTTTACGAACTGGTAAAAGACCACGGCGGGGACGACGCCGTACACCGTCTGGGCGAAGTTGATCACCCGGGTCGCCCGGTACAGCAGGACCAGGCCCATGGCCTGCAGCGCGATGGAGGCGCCGTTGACCATGCCGAGGCCGACAACGCCAACCGGCAGCCCCCGCGGCAGGAACGCGACCACGATGATGAGACATCCCAGCACCAGCAGGTCGGCCCACCGCCGCAGGCGGCGAATCAGGGCAAGCAGGCGGTCCGTCACGTCACCCCATTACAGGGTGTTGTGAAGAAGGGATCTCCGCCCCTGGGCCAGTGACCGGCCGTGTAGCGGCGGCCGTCCTCCACGTAGCAGATCGCACCGGAGCCTGATGTGTCGGGATAAGGGCTCTGTTCCTTGATGCCGTACCAGAACTCGGCGCCGTCGGTGGTCATCGAGTAGGTGTAGCCGCCAAAGCCGACATGCCCCTCACGCAGCGGCGTATCCGGGTTCGGAAACGCGGTCCGGGCGAGCCCGTCGCCAAAACTCTTCGGCGTCAGGTTGGGCCCCGCCATCTGGAACCCGGACATCAGCATAAGGAGGTTGTGGTACACCTCCTGGTCGACCTCGACGTCGACTGAATCCGGCCCCTTGGGCGTGTTGCCGGGGTCGACCTCGCGCATGGCCTGGTAGTAAGGCTCCTCCTGCGGCGGGACGACACGGGGCCGGAAGCTCAGCCCGAACAGGTGTTGCAGCTGGTCGGGCGGTGAAGACCCGAGGTCCTGAGCGAAAACGGTGTTGTCGAGACCGCCGTAGCTGGTGCCGAGCCATTCCGGGTAATAGCGCTGGCTGTCTGCCGCGCGGGTGAAAGCGCCGTAGGTGTACATGTTGCACAGGCACAGGACCGACGTGACGCCGTCGTTCTTGAGCTGGAGCATGGCATTGCCGGCCTGCGAGGGGTCTTCGGGCACGGCCCCCGCGGTCGGGTCCACGACCGGGTCAACCAACACATCCCGATCCGGGATATTTACCCCGCAGAGCGCGAGCTGGTCGCGCAGCGGCTTCACCGCGCCCGGCTCATCGTTGTAGAAGGGTTGGAAGATGATGCCGAACTTGCGCGGGTCCGAGGCCATCGGCCGGGGCGGTGTCGCGTTGTCGTTGCCGCCCGCGTGCACCGCGTTGCCGGGGACGAGGCGCGAACAAGTCCACTGACCGAGCATGGAAGCCTCGGTGTCGAAGTCCATCGTGTACTGGTAGATGTAGCCCGGGCAGTTGTGCATCTCCGCGGTGGTAAGCGGGTTCAGGTAGTAGGTGACGTCGATGATGTGGTGCACGCAGGAGAGCCTCGGCGTGAAATAGCGCCCGTCGCCCGAGCGGTACATCGTGGCCGCAAACTGCGGCGTGGGGTTGGCGGCGATGTTGTCGGCGTCCGACTCCTCCGTCGCCTGAGAGGCGCTGCCGTTGCCGGTCTGGTAGCAATAGGGCACGACCGTGCGGCCGTAGAACTCGAAGCGCTTGTTGAAAAACGCGACCAGGTCGTTGTACTCGAGGTAGGACTCGCCCTGGCCGGTGGCGGTCTGGCAATCCGTGGGTTCGGCCAGGTAGATGGTTTCGTGGGACACGCCTTTGGCCGTCGCGCCGCCATTGTCGCCTTGCCAGTAGGGAATACAGGGGGGCGACTGGGCATCCTCAATCTGGCGGGGCGGGTCTCCTACGCAGTGTTTCAGGAGCGCGGCGGGCACGTCCTTTGGTGGCGGGGGCGGGGGAGATGAGGACGACGACGATGCAGGCGGAGAAGGCGGGGAGCCGCCTGCCGGCCCGCTGTCCGAGCCTCCCGCACCTCTGCCGAACTCGCTCGACTGCTGGTTCGGCGCCTGCTTGATCTGCGTCTGTACCTGGGGCGCGAATTCGGCGACGGACGGGGGCGGCTCGTGGCTCGCCTGCAGCGCCAGCGGGACAATCACCAGCAGCGCGACCAGGCCGACGGCGGCATTGAAGAAACCGGAAGCCCGCGCCTTTCTCTTTCCTGGTGGCTCGGGACTCGGAGACTGAAGGCCCGCTGCCACCTACCGGACTCCCAGGATGCGCACCGCGGCGTCGACTATGACGTCTTCGACCTCCGTCGCCGGGTAGCCCATCTCGGGCGTCCACCATTCGGACACGCGCAGACCGAGGCCCCCGATCATGAAGGCGGCGAGAATCGGCTGCTGAGAGTGCACGATCCCGCGTCGCGCTCCCTCAACGATAAGTTCCGTGAGGATGCCGCGGGAATGGTCGCGGATCTCGACGACGCGCTTCTGCCGCACACCCGTGAGCACATGCAGCTCCCGGTTGCTGACACGGGCCAGGGTCCGATACGTGATGTGAACGTGCACGTGCGCCCGCACGTAGGCCGTCAGCCGCTCGAGGAGGTCATCGCCTGCCGCCTCGACGGCTGTGACAACCTGCTCCTGGTGCTCCTGGTGGCCCAGGACCGTGAGCTCGTAGAGCAGCATCTCCTTGGACGGCGTGTGGCCATAGATCGAGCTCACGTGGATCCCCGCGTCTCTGGCGATCTCGCGGACCGTGACGCCATGGAACCCGCGCTCACCGAAGGCGACGAGCGCAGCTTCGAGTACTCGCCTATGCGTTCCGATCGCCGCGGCGCGGTCGGGCAACAGCTGTTCGACGGCTTCCGTCGGGATCAGCGTGGCTCGGCTCGACCTAGCCAATCTGCCTCACTCTCTCCACCCAGATCGCCCGCCTGCAATACAGGCGGGTCGTGGCGCCGATAGTAGTCCAAACAAGCGCTTGTTTGCAAGCGCCTGGTCGGCGGTCCAGGTGCCCGGCACGGAGGTGCTCGGCGGCCCCCGCCCGCCTCAGCCGAGGAGGCGTTTTGCCTGGTCGTGCGCCTGTTGGGCAAGTTCCTCGGCGCGGGCCGCCCACTTCCCGCGGTCACTGCAGGTCAGCGTTTCAATCGCGTACATGGATGCCGCTTGCCAAACGCCCTCGCAGATCACGTTCTTGGCCCCGCTCCGGGTCGGACTGCTGATGACGAACACGTACGAGCCGGGGATCTGACTGTGAGGGGTGACATACGAGTTGATGGAGTTCTTGAGCTGGGCGGCCTCGAGCTCCACGAATTTCGACGCGTCAGGCGGGCGGTCAAACGCGACCGACATCATCGTCACGTAGTCTGGAGCCTGGGTCCAGATGCGCACGTGGGCTGAATGAAATGCGGCACTTGACAGGAACTTGTGCACCGCGGCTGGATCTGCCATGGTCCCGGAGGCAACGCCCGTGGCGTCGAGGTCGCGGTCCAGCGTGACGTGCTGGGGCAGGTCTGAAGGAACGCGGTTCAGGAGGAGGGCGTCCGGTGCCACGGGCAAACTTCCCTGGCTCCCACCGTCACATCGGCTCAGCAACAGCCCCCCGAGGAGCCCAAGCGCGAGAAGTGCCCCGCTGCGCGCCATAACCTCCAGAGACTAACGAGGTTCTGTCTGTTTACAGGCCGAGGTGCCAGCCGCAGGGCCTCGTCGAGCTGGGCTACCAGTGACGGGGGTAACGCTCCGACCCGCTCGCCAATGCGCTCGACAGCAATGGAACGCACCTGCTCAGCCTACGCCTTTGAGTCGTGAGCCAGGCCGGTCTCGGTTGCCGGGGTAGCAATCGGCGGCCCATCGCAGGAGCGGTTAAGCCGGGGTCACGGAGCAGTAGCGGCCTTTCTCCAGGTCAGCTTGGGTTGGCGCGCGGCGCGGACCTCGTCGAGGCGGCCGACCGGGGTCTCGTGGGGGGCGTGCTTGACGAACTCCGGGTCGCGCTGGCACTCCTCCCAGATCTCCGCGAGCGCCGCCACAAAGGCGTCGAG
>JBHEMP010000062.1:0-15833 GCA_046262515.1 Candidatus Dormibacteria bacterium
GGACAGGACGCCAATCGTCGATACGTGGTGGCAGACGGAGACGGGGGCGATCATGATCAGCCCGCTCCCGGGCGTCTCCACGTTGAAGCCGGGCTCCGCCAACCGCCCGCTCCCCGGCGTGTCGGCGGCGGTCCTCGGCGCCGGCGGGGACGATGTCGGCGCCGGGGGCGGATACCTGGTCCTCGACCAACCCTGGCCCTCGATGCTGCGCGGGATTTATGGCGACCATGACCGCTACGTCGAGACCTACTGGTCGCGGTACCCGGGCAAGTACTTCGTCGGTGACGGCGCGCGGATCGACGAGGATGGCGACTTCTGGCTCCTGGGCCGGGTGGACGACGTCATGAACGTAAGCGGCCACAGGCTGTCGACGATTGAGATCGAGTCGGCGCTGGTGGATCACCCCGACGTCGCCGAGGCCGCGGTGGTCGGCATGAACGACGAGATGACCGGACAGGCGGTCGTCGCATACGTCATCCTCCGCGAGGGCCGCGACCCCAGCGGCACCAAGGGAACTGAGATCCGCGACCACGTCGCCCGGCTCATCTCGCCCATCGCCAAGCCCAAGTTCCTGCATTTCACCCCCGACCTGCCCAAGACCAGGTCGGGCAAGATCATGCGGCGATTGCTGCGGGACGTGGCCGAGCAACGCGCGGTTGGAGACACCACCACCCTGGCGGACCCGAGCGTGGTTGAAGCGCTGCGGGAGGGTGCCGGGGGAACCGAGTAGGGTCAGGCCTCCAGGCCGGCGCGGGTGAAAGGCTCAATGGCCTGCTTCGTGGCCTGGGCGAGGAGCCGGAACATCCCGGCCGTGCGCGCTGGAACCGAAACCCGGGTGAACATCACCACCGCAAAAAGCTCGCCGGAGAGCAGCAGGCCGCCGAACCCCAGCACGGACCGGATCCCGTGGTCCCTGACGAACTCCTGGGCAGGCACGTGCGGGCTCCCCGCCGCCTCTGGGACATAGAAGACGTTGTAGGTCTTGGGAGCCACGTCCAGGATCAAGGAAGGGTCCGGGAAGAGAAGCTGACCCACGTCGGCACCGAGCTGACGAAGCAGGTGTGCCACCATCGGCAACTGCTCCAGCGCCTCCTCACTGGGAAGGGCGATGACGCGGTGCCCCTGGGACGTCGCGGGATCGTTCCATTCGGGGAGGTCGCCCGTGCTGGCGAGCAGGGTCAGGCAGCGCATCGACTGTTCGGGTGACTGGTTTTGGAGGGACCTTTTGACGAAGGCCGCGCGTTCCTCGTCCAGGAACGCGTAGGCCTCGGTCTTGTAGAACCGAACCAGCGCACACCCGCGTTCCCCGCTCTCGCGAACGACGAGGTGACGGTAGAGGTGACCGGTGATGGCCGCGGCCGCCGTGTCCAGGTTCTCCGACTCCTTGCCGAGGCGCTGCAGCGCGGCTCCCAGGCGAATCATCTCGCTCGGGACCGGCTGCACCAGGTCATAGCCCGCCCGGGCGGCCGGCAGGTACAGCATCCCTCCGGCGCCGCGCGGTTCCAGGCTCTCGGCGAGCGGAAGGGTGACGGTCACAGAGGTCCCAAGGAGGGGCGAGGAGCTGGCCGTGACCTCCCCTCCGTGCATCAGGGTGATCTCGCGGCACAGATAGAGGCCGAGGCCGCTGCCATCGATATGGCTGTTCTGGGGAGTGACGATCCGCCCGAAGCGGGTGAACAGGCGCGGCATGTCCTCTGGCGAAATACCGATCCCATGGTCTGAGACGACGAGCACCGCCGCATCACCATGCCTCTGCAGCCGGCATCGCACCTCCCCGCCGTCGGGCGAGTACTTGATCGCATTCTCGACCAGGCTGGCGACGATGGTGCGGACCCGGTTGGCGTCCACCACGGCGAACACGGGCTCATCCTCCATCTCCAGCACCAGGTCCAGGCCGGGGACAGTGAGGGCTCGCAGCGGCTCCAGCGCTTCCGTCACTAGGCTGCGCAGGTCGACCCGCCGCAGCAGTAGCTGGAGGCGGCCCTCCTCAAGGCGAGCGACCTCGAGCATCTGGTTGAGCAGCAGGTTCATCTGGTTGGCCTTGGCGGTGATGACGGCGTAGGGCTCCGCGGCCTCATGAATGGTCCCGTCACTCAGCATCTCGAGGTAACCGCGGATCACCGTCAGGGGGCCTCGCAACTCGTGAGATGCCAGCTTCATAAACTCGGTCTTCAGCCTCTCGAGTTCCACCATGCGCTGCGCATGCTGTCGGGCGTGGGCGGCTTCGACGGCACGGCGGGCATGCAGGGCGTCGGCTTCCTCCCCCCTTTTAGTCTCGATCGCCTCCTGGTTGGCGACCCGTTCGCTGATGTCCCGGATGAAGGCCACAAAGGTGGGGTCGGCCAGGCCTTCGACCCGGGATATGGCGATCTCGATCGGGAATTCATCGCCGCCCCTGCGCACGGCGGCGAGCTGCAGGATCTGTCCCAGGACCGCCCCGGTCCCGCTCGTGAGGTATTTCTCCAGCCCGGCCAGGTGGGCCGCCCGGTACCTCCCAGGAATGATCAGGTCGGCCACCTCGCGTCCGATCGCCTCGCCGCGGTCCCAGCCGAAGGTGCGCTCAGCCTGGGCATTCCAGGCGCGGATCGTGCCGCCGACATCCATCACCACCACGGCGTCGAGGGCGCTCTCGACAATTGACGCGAACGACGCGGCATCGATCGCCGGCGGGCGGGCATCGGAACGCGGGGACGGAGGCGCTCCCCCCGCGGCTGGCTCAGGCAAGCAGTGCTCCTATCATCGCGACTCTACCCGCCATGATAAGTCAGCGATATCCTTGTCGGCCGTGACAGCGTCATCCGCCACTCCCCGCAGGGCCCTGGCCATCGTCACCTGCATGGATGCCCGCGTCGACCCCCAGCGGGCGCTGGGCGTGGAACAGGGTGATGCCCACGTCCTGCGCAACGCCGGCGCATTCGTAAGCCAGGACATACTGCGTTCGCTGGTCCTGTCGCAACGACTGCTCGGCACCCGAGCCGTGGCTGTCATCGCGCATACCGAGTGCGGCTTGCGGTCCCTGCGCGAGGACGAGCTGGCAAGCGCCCTCGGGACCGAGACGGGCGAGCGCCCGCCCTTCACCTTCGGAAGCTTCGAAGACGTCGACGAGCATGTCGTCAGACAGGTCGAGACCGTGCGCGGTTGCCCCTGGCTGCCCCATGCCGAGGATGTCCGCGGTTACGTCCTTGACGTGACCGACGGCAGCCTGCGGGAAGTCGTGGTCCGCTGAAACAGGCCTGGCCGGGGTCACACCTGCCCCTTGGCGCGGCCTGGGATGGCGAGGGAACCAACTTCGCGCTGTTCGCCGGCGAGGCGGACTGGGTTGAGCTGGTGCTCATGGACGAGGCGGGACGTCCTTCGGAGTCGCTCGAACTGGCTGAGCGAACCGACCTGGTGTGGCACGGGTACGTCCACGGCGTCGGACCCGGCCAGCAGTACGGCTACCGGGTCCACGGACGCTACGATCCCGCGTCAGGGCAGCGTCACAATCCCAACAAGCTGCTCATCGACCCTTACGCCCGGGCGATTTCCGGGGAGCTGACCTGGGGCCCCGAGTTATTCGGTTATGACTGGAGCGACGGCGACGTGGCTTCAAGCCTGGACTCGCAGCCGAACATGCCACGGTCGGTGGTCACCGACCCCTATTTCCCCTGGGGTGCGGACCCCCGTCCGCGAACCGCCTGGGCTGACACCGTGATCTACGAGGCGCACGTCAAGGGGTTCACGATGACCCATCCCGAAGTCCCCGAGAACCTTCGTGGCACCTATGCCGGGCTCGCGCACCCGGCCGCCATCGACCATCTCCAGAACCTCGGGGTCACCGCGGTGGAGTTGATGCCCGTCCACCACTTCGTCGACCAGTCGTACCTGCTCGAGAAGGGGCTTCGTAACTACTGGGGGTACGACACCATCGGCTTTTTCGCCCCCGCGGCCAGGTACGCCGCGTCCCGCGACGGCGGCGAGGTCCAGGAGTTCAAGGCCATGGTCCGGGCGCTCCACGGGGCCGGGCTGGAGGTGATCCTGGACGTCGTCTACAACCACACCGCCGAGGGCAACCAGCTGGGTCCGACGCTGTGCTACCGCGGCATCGACAACGCCTCCTACTACCGCCTGGTGGACGACGACCGCAAGTTCTATTTCGACGTCACCGGGACCGGGAACTCACTCAATGTGCGCCAGCCGCAAACCCTGCAGTTGATCACCGACAGCCTGCGCTACTGGGTGACCGAGATGCACGTCGACGGGTTCCGCTTCGACCTTGCCTCGGCGCTTGCCCGTCAGTTCCACGAGGTCGACCGTCTCTCCGCGTTTTTCGACATCGTCCACCAGGACCCTGTGCTCTCCAACGTGAAGTTGATCGCGGAACCGTGGGATGTTGGAGAGGGCGGCTACCAGGTCGGTAATTTCCCGGTGCGCTGGGCGGAGTGGAACGGGCACTACCGAGACACCCTGCGTGATTACTGGCGAGGCCAGGCGGCAGGCGTCAACGACCTGGCCTACCGCCTCACGGGCTCGAGCGACTTTTACCAGAGCGACGGGCGCAAGCCCTGGGCCAGCGTCAACTTCATCACCGCCCACGACGGGTTCACGCTGCGCGACCTGGTGTCCTACAACGACAAGCACAACCAGGACAACGGCGAGGATGGACGCGACGGCGCCAACGACAACCGCTCGTGGAACTGCGGCGCCGAGGGCAACACGGACGACCTCGGGGTAATCGAGTTGCGGCAGCGCCAGGTGCGCAACATGCTGGCGTCCATCCTTTTGTCACAGGGTTGCCCGATGATCCTGCACGGCGACGAACTGGGTCGGACCCAGGGCGGGAACAACAACGCGTACTGCCAGGACAACGACATTTCCTGGATCGACTGGGCCGGCGCCGACACCGAGCTGCTGGACTTCACGCGGAGGGCGATCGGGCTGCGTGCCGCTCACCCCGTGCTGCGTCGAAGGCGGTTCTTCGAAGGTCAACTGGGCCGCGGTTTCCGGCGCAAGGACATAGCCTGGTTCCGTCGCGACGGCCAGGAAATGGAGGACGAGCACTGGGGCAACGACGTCCGTCAATCGCTGGGCATGCTCCTCAACGGAGACCTGATCCCGGACCGCGGCCCCCGCGGCGAGCGCGTCACCGGGGACTCCCTACTGGTCCTGCTCCATGCCCACCACGAGGACACCGTGTGGCAGCTGCCGCGTGGTTGGAGCCCGCGCTGGGAGGTGCTGCTGGACACCGCCGCGCCCGCCGAGCCGGAGGGAGCGCGGGCCGTTGACGAGGGCGGCGACCTTGGGGTTCGGTCCCGGTCGCTGGTGGTCCTGAGGGCGATTCACTGACCGCGAGGACGCAGGTTCCCGGGCGGCCTCAAGGCCGACGCCGGGACGCCCTTCAGCGGCGACCGACGACCATCGCCTCGTCGCCATCCCCGTCCAGTCGGACCTGCACCTCGCGGTAGCCCAGCTCGCGGGCGAACCGGGTGGCCGGGTCGCCCTGGCCGGCGCCTATCTCAAGCACCATCCAAGCGCCGCCTCGCAGCCATTTACGGCCGTCGTCGATCGCACGGCGGACCAGCGCCAGGCCATCCTCGCCACCGTCGAAGGCGATCGCCGGCTCGTGCGCGAGGAAGTCAGCCGGCAGCGTCGCCAAGGACGCCGTCGGCACGTAGGGGAGGCAGCCCACGACGACGTCGACACCATCGCGCAGGCTCGGCGGAAGCGGCTGGAAAAGATCACCGGCAAGGAGGGTGCTGTTGGGATGCGCATCGAGGTTGCGGCGGGCCCACCGCAGGGCGCCCGCGTCGACCTCTGTCGCCCACACCTGCGAGGAAGTCGCCGCCCGCGCGATGGCGGTCGCGATCGCCCCCGCGCCCGTGCCGAGGTCCACCACCGTCCCGCCCGGCGGCAGAAGATCCAACGCGACCCGCGCCACCGCCTCGGTCCACGGCCGCGGCACAAACGCGCCCGGCCCGACCTTCACCCACCCGTCGAGGAAGCGCACGCCCCCCAGGATGTAGGCCGGGGGCTCACCACGCTCGCGCCGGGCGGCGTAGTCGTCCAGGCGCCGTACCTTCTCGCCCGCCTCCATCGCGGGCCATTCAGCCAGGGCGGCGGCGACCTCCTCGGATGGCATGACGCAACCGGCCGCTGACAGGCGCGCAATGGTGCTGACCTCGATACCCTCAGGCAGGGAAGACATCCACCTCGGTCGCCTTGACGGCCATCCAAACCTCACCACCCTCTGCCAGGGCCAGCTCCGAGGCCGACCGAGGCGTCACCTCTGCCACCAGCGGGACCTCACCGGCGATGCGAAGGCGGACACGGTCGCCCAACGCCTCGAGATCGCTCGCGGTGCCCGCCCACACATTGCGCGGGCTGCCCTCCGGGCGGCGCCGGTAGAGGGCGACCGTCCGCGGATGGACAACGGCAAACACGTCACCGTCCGGCGCGCCCGCGGCGTGGATCTCTCCCCCGCCGTGCAGGCTGACCAGCCCGCCTCGCGCGGACCCGCGCAGAAGGTTCACGCCCACCAGGGCCGCCACGTACGCGGACCGGGGGCGCGCCGCCACCTCTGACGGCGAACCGACCTGCGTCACCCTGCCGTTCTCGACGACCACCAGGCGGTCCGCCATGGTCATGGCCTCCAGCGGGTCGTGCGTGACGAGGAGACGCAGCCCGGCGAAGCTCGCGAGGTGGCGCTTGAGGTCTCGCCTCAGCTCCACACGGGCGGAGGCGTCGAGCGCCGCCATGGGCTCGTCCAGCAGGAGCAGCCGCGGTTGCACCGCGAGGGCGCGGGCCAGGGCCACCTTCTGCCGCTGGCCGCCCGACAAGGCGCCGGGCCGGGCCGCCGCATGGGCGCTCATCCCTACCGCCTCGAGCCACTTTCCCGCCTCACGATCCGCCTCGACGCCGCGCACCCGGCGCGCCCTGAGCCCGAAGGCGACGTTCTGCAAAACGCTAAGGTGAGGAAACAGGACATAGTCCTGGAAGACAATTCCCACCGACCGGCGCTCCGGAGGAACCCAGCTGCGCTGCGCTGGATCGTCCAGGACCTGGCCGTCCAGCTCGATTCTCCCGGAGTCGATCGGGCGCAGGCCCGCCACTGCGCGCAGGAGGCTGGACTTGCCCGCCCCGTTCGGCCCCAGCACGGCGACAACCTCGGCCTCGGCCACGGCGAATGCCACGTCCAGTTCCAGCGCCCCGACGCGTTGCCGAATGGAGACGGACAGGCTCACGCCGAGCCCAACCAGCGCCGGCGCAGGAGGAGCAGGACCGACAACGAGATCGCCAGCAGGAGGACGCTGAGCACGATGGACGCCCCGGGCCGGGTCTCGAGGAGCAGGTAGACCGCCAGCGGGGCGGTCTGGGTGCGACCGGGGAAGTTACCCGCGAACGTGATCGTCGCCCCAAACTCCCCCAGGGCGCGGGCCCAACACAGCAGCGCGCCGGCCGCCACGGCCGGGGCTGCCAGCGGCAGGGTGACCCGGCGGAACAGGGTCCACGGACCGGCGCCCAGCGACCTCGCCGCCTCCTCGAAGCGAGGATCCGCCGCCCGCAGCGCCGACTCCACCGTCACGACCAGGAAGGGCATCGAAACAAATGTTTCCGCCAGCACCACCCCCGCGGGGGTGAAGGGCAGGGTGATGCCGAAGGCGGAATTCAGCCAGCCGCCGGCGAGCCCGCGCCGGCCGAGCGCCAGGAGCAGCGCGAGGCCGCCGACCACGGGCGGCAGGACCATGGGCAGCACCGTCAGGGCGCGCATCAGTGCCCGCCCCGGAAACTCCACTCGTGCCAGGACCCAGGCCAGCGGCACGCCGAACGCCAGCCCGAGGACTGTCGCGGCGGTCGCGGTCAGAACGGATAGCCGGATCGCGTCGAGCGTCTCCGCGGCCAGCAGGTCACTCATGACGGACCGCCAGGGCACGCTCGCCAGCAGGCCCACCAGGGGGAGAAGGAAGAACAGGGCGCCGATCGCCGCCGGCACGAGCACGACCAGGGGCAGAGCCGGGCGTCGAACCACTTTCAGGAGGTAAACCCGTACGACGCCAGCGTCGACTGCGCCGCAGGGGACAGGAGGTAGCTGATGAAGCTGTCGGCGGCGGCGGGGTTGCGGGCGTCGACGGCGCGCGCCACAGGGTAGGTGGCGACAACGTTCTGGGCGGCCGGGATCTGCACGCCGGAGATTTTGAGGGCGGCGGCCCTTATATCGGTGACATATACGATCCCGGCGTCGGCCTCGCCCAGGGCGACCTTGCCCAGGACCGACCTGACATCGGCCTCCTCGCTGCGGGGGTGGACGGTGACGCCGGCGGCGGCGAGGGCCGCTGCGCCATACCTCCCGACCGGCACGGTGGGGGCGGCGGCGATGAAGAGGACGTCCGGCCGGCCCAGGTCTGACAGGGCCCGGATGTGGCGCGGGTTCCCGGCGGCGACCGCGATCTCCAGCTGGTTCCTGGCAAAGGGCCGGGCAGGCCCGTGGACCAGCCCCTCCTTGACGGCGGTCTCCATGTTGCCGGCATCCGCGGATGCGAAAACGTCAACGGCCGCTCCGGCGCGCATTTGCGCCACCAGGGTGGGAGTGCCGGCGAAGTTGAGCCGGCAATGGACGCCCCGGTGGCGGCGCTGGAAGGACTCGCAGATCGTGTCAAGCGACCCGCTCAGGGATGCGGCAGCGAAGATGACCAGCTCACCATTGGCCGGGTCCGCCCGCGAGGCCGGCCCTGGGACCGCGGCCCCGCAGGACGAGGTGAAAAGCGCGATGCCGAAGAGCCAGGAGGCCGGGGTCCGCACGCGACTGAAAGACGCGGCTACTTCAGGTCCCCGCGCCGGATACCGCTGCCGTCATAAAAGATGACTCACAGGGAGCCGTGGCCGGCCGGCACGGCGCCTTCGAAATACCGGCGCGGGTCAGCGTCAAATGCCTGGGCGCAGCCGGCCGAGCAGAAAAGTATCTTTGCCCCCGCGCGGAACCGCTGGGCGGCGGCGTCCCGGGGTTCGACCGTCATCCCGCAGACGGGATCTATCCCTGACCCGACGCCAAGGACCTCCGGCGCCGCGAGAACCTTATCCATCCCCGTCGGCCCTGCGCCGGGCCCCGTGAAACGGGCCGGGTTGACAACAAAACGATCGCGGCAGCGGTCAGAGCAGAAGTAGTGCGCGATCCCGTCGACGCGCGCCGTCGCCGGCGCCATTGCGGTTTCGACCTGCATACCGCAGACCGGGTCGATGGCATAGCCCTGGCCGCCGCCGAAGCGCTCGCGGTTGCGGTAGAGCCAGTAGAGGCCGGCAAAGACGACGAGGAAACCGAGGTTCAGAAAGGTGGTGTAGTCCCACGCCAGGCGCGCGTGCGCCACGTGGGTGTGGTGGTAGTTGGCGGGCACCAGGTTGAGGCCCTTGAACAGGTACTCCGTGATGAGGCCGGCGGTCGACATCACCAGCCACATCAGGCCGACCAGGCGAAGGGTCAACCGCCAACCGTAGAACTTGCGGTAGATGAGGATGAGCGGCATGGTTATGAGGTCCGCGAAGATGAAGGCGATCACGCCGCCGAAGCTGATTCCGCCCTTCCACAGTGCCGCCGCCAGTGGAACATTGCCGATGGAGCAGACGAAGCTGAGGATGGCGATGATGGGCCCGACGATGACGTTTTCGATCGACGTCCAGGTCCCGTGACCCTCATAGAAGACGACCCGCCAGAGGGAATCAGGCACCATCACCGCGAGGAACCCCGCGACCACGTACCCGATCACGATCTCCTTTCGGAGCATGGCCAGGTCAGCCATCATGTACCCCGCCGCGTCCGCCCACCCGGCTTTTGAGCGAATGCGCTTGCGCAGCGATTCCTCCGGCGCGGCGTCGGCCATGGTTCCGTGCCCTTGGTGCCCCCTCTCTCCCCGTTCGCCCGCCTGGAGCCGTTCGCGCGCGGCCTCAACCAGCCGTGGGGTGAGGAAAAACCTCGACAGCCCCGCCAGGAGAGCGATCATGATCGCGCCGCCGATGTACTCGCTCAGCGCGAACTGCCACCCGATGAGGATCCAGAGCACCAGCCCAAGTTCGAGGACCAGGTTGGTCGAGGCGATCATGAAGACCATCGCCGTGGTGAAATCAGCACCTTTCTGGAACAGCGACTTGGCCATGGCGCTGGCGGCGTACGAGCACGATGAACTGACGGCGCCGAAGAAGCTGGCGTTGAGGGTGCTCCGGGCGCTGTGGTCCCCCATTACCCTGCGCATTTCCGAGCGCGATACGAATGATTGCACCGCACCGGACAGCGCGAAGCCGAAGACCAGCGGCCAGAGCGTCTCCCAGAACATGAAGAAGCCCATCGCCAGGCTGGCGGCAATGGAATGCAACAACTGGGTCATCACGCCTTTCTAAGCCCGCGCGAAACGCGCGACGGCGCCGATCAGCTCGTCCACCCTGTCGCTCTCCGCTCCCTCACGGACGGCATCCACGACACAGCCCTTGACATGGTCCTCGAGGAGAAGCAGGGCGACCTGGTCCAGCGCCGCCTTGATCGCGTTGACCTGGGTCAGGACGTCGATGCAGTACTTGTCCTCATCGACCATGCGCGACACCCCGCGCACCTGGCCCTCGACGCGGCTCAGCCGAGCCTGCAACTTAGCCTTGTCCCTGGAGTAGCCGTGACCCATAAGCAGACTATACCATAGGGGGGTATGGCATCGCAAGATTTCGTAGCATCATCCTATGCCCGGTCCTCGACGCCTCATTCAGCTCTACGCCGGCCTGGCCCTTTATGGGTTCAGCGACGCGATGATCCTGGGAGCGCGAATCGGCGCCGATCCCTGGGACGTCTTCCACCAGGGACTGGCCCGGCAGAGCGGGATGGCGGTCGGCACGAGCGCGATCATCGTCGGCGCGGTGGTGCTGCTGCTCTGGATCCCCCTTCGTCAGCGCCCTGGAATCGGCACCGTGTCCAACGTGGTTGTGATCGGGACCGTGATCAACCTGGCCCTTCCGCTGATGCCCCCCTCCCCCGCGCTCGGCACAAGCTTTGCGCTGCTCATCGGTGGGGTCGTCCTGAACGGCGTCGCCACCGGCGCCTATATCGGCGCGGGGCTGGGCCCTGGCCCGCGAGATGGCCTGATGACCGGGTACGCCGCGCGCGGGCATTCCATCCGTGCCGTGCGCACGGTGATCGAACTGACCGTCCTCTCCGTGGGGTTCCTTCTCGGAGGTACCGTCGGCATCGGCACGGTCGTGTACGCACTCGCCATCGGGCCCCTGGCTCACGTTTTTATCCCCCTCCTCAAGATCGGCCGGCCCCGTCGAGGGAGCGCGCGCGCGGTATCCCAGGGTGCGTGAACGCAGATTCGCCGTGGCCGCGGCCCTGGCCGCGGTGGTCCTGTGGGCCTCGGCATTCGTTGGCATCCGGGCCGCCGGGCGGGTGCTCTCGGCGGGGCCCCTCTCGCTCGGACGCCTCCTCGTCGGCAGTGCCTCGTTGGGCATCCTGGTTGCGGTCCGCAGGGCACCCTTGCCACCCCGCCGCGATGTCCGCGGCTTGCTGGTCTGTGGGCTCCTGTGGTTTGGCGCCTACAACGTCCTGCTCAACCAGGCGGAGCGCCTGGTGGACGCCGGGACGGCTGCGATGCTGGTGAACACCGGGCCGATCTTTATCGCGCTGCTGGGAGGCTTCCTGCTGCGAGAGGGGTTTCCCCGACGCCTGATCTTCGGCTGCGCCGTCGCGTTCTCGGGGACGATCGTGATCGGTATCGCGACCTCCAGCCGCGGCCTGCAGGCAGGCATCGGGGCCATGCTGTGCGTCGCGGCAGCGGCCGCTTACTCCGCAGGGACCGTGGCCGAGAAGCCGCTACTGGCCCGGTCATCCGCGCTCACAGTCACCTGGCTCGCCTGCTCGATTGGCGCCGTCGCGTGCCTCCCCTTCGCCCCGCAGCTGTTCCGCGAGCTCCGCCACGTGGACGCGGGCACTGCCGGCTGGCTGATCTACCTGGGGGTCTTCCCGACGGCCATCGGCTTCAGTTTCTGGGCCTACGCGCTGGCACGCACCTCTGCCGGGCGCCTCGGCGCGACGACCTACCTCGTGCCACCGATCGCGGTCGTCATGGGGTGGGTCCTGCTCGGTGATGTGCCTCCAGCGCTGGCGTTTGCCGGCGGCATCCTTTGCCTCGGCGGTGTCGCGATAACGCGCGGCGCCCGGGTGCCGGGCCGCCTGCGCTCGGTCCCCAGCCACTGGCGTAGGAACCGGGGTCGAGCGGCGCACGCGGCGTCGGGGGCGCTAGCTTGGATCCGTGCGAATCGCGACATGGAACGTCAACTCGGTCAGGCAGCGGCTGCCGCGACTGCTTCCGTGGCTGGACCAGCGACGACCGGACGTGGTCTGCCTGCAGGAGACCAAGGTCACGGATGGCGCGTTTGCCGACCTGCTGGGGGACGAGCTGGGCGCGCGCGGGTACGCGATCGCCGCCCATGGCGAGGCACAGTGGAACGGCGTCGCCCTGCTGTCCCGGGTGGGCCTCGAAGATGTCGCAACGGGCCTCGCGGGCGCCCCCGGCTTTCCCAACCCGGAAGCGCGGGCGGTGGCGGCAACTTGTGGCGGTGTCCGCGTCCACTCCGTCTATGTACCCAACGGACGCGTTCCCGGTTCGGACCACTATCGCTACAAGCTCGCGTGGCTGGAAGCGCTCCACGAAGCCGTGCGGTCCGGGCCGGAGGAGGTGATGGTCTGCGGAGATATGAACATCGCGCCGGCCGATGCCGACGTGTTCGACCCCGCGGCGTATGTCGGCCAGACCCACGTGACCGCGCCCGAACGAGCCGCGCTGGCGCGCCTGCTGTCGCTCGGACTGCATGACGTCGTCCGCGATCGCTGGCCCCAGGAACGTGTGTTCACCTACTGGGACTACCGCGCGGGGATGTTCCACAAAGACCTTGGAATGCGTATCGACCTCGTGCTGGCGGGCACCCCGGTCGCCCGCCGCCTCCGTGCTGCCTGGGTGGATCGTGAGGCGCGCAAGGGACCTGGCCCAAGCGACCACGCGCCTGTCATCGTCGACCTGGACGAGGCGCTCGACGGCGACATCGGCCCGGTGGTGCCCCCGCCGTCCGCGCGCCGTGCTGGCGGTGACCCGCCGCCGGCTTAAGCGCGGACCAGGCGAATGTTCATCGCCCTGCCGCCGGCTTCACGACAGGCTATCGAGGTCGATCGTCATGTCAGCTTTGTAGGTGGTCGGACCGCTCGAGTTCAGCTTGGATCCAGCAGGAGCCCCAACAAGGGTCTGGTTCAGGTTCAGGTTCATGACGATGTGCGACCTGTCGAGGCGACCGGCCGCCTGGTCCAGGTAGGCGGTGTTGTCGGTGATCGTCGTCCCCTTCTGGATCGCCGAAACGCCCTTGAACGCAGCGGCGGCGGCGGGGTTCGACGCGCCGGACGCGGCCAGGATCTTGGTCAAGTCGGTGGTCACGTCGACTGGGATGGTTGCCTTGCTCTCGATCACCGCGTCAGTGTGCCCGCGGAGCTTCTGATCCCGTAGGTAGCGGTTGCTGGCGGTGTAGACAATCCTGCCCGTGCCCAGAGGATTTGCCTGGTCGACCGCCTTGGTCCAAGTGTCGCCCGGCTTCACCGCGTAACCGGGAAGGAAGGGAGTGATCTGGTTCATGCCGGATTGGGCGGCGTCGGTCGCGCCCCCTCCGACGACAGCGGCGGGAGCATTGATGAGCACAACGGACCCGTCCCTGGCCATCTTTATGGTCGTGGTGGACCCGGTCTTGCGCGCAGATTCCGGTATGGGTTGTCCATTGGTGGTCCCGCTGATGTCGGATACCACGACCTGGAAGGTGACGGTCCCGTCGGGGTCGACGGAGAGCGCCTTCAACGTCTCCGTCGCGGTGACGGTGGAGTTCAGTGGCGTGGCGCCGGTCGCCGTGCCAAGGCTGCCCTTCATCGTCATGGTGAATTTGTACGACTGCGTGGTGCCGGCCTTGTAGGCCATAGCGAGCTTGACGGTCTTCGGAAGCACGACATTCGGTTGACCGCAACCGGCCACCGCGAGGCCCGCCAGCGCGGCCGCAGCCAGGATTCCCTGCTGTTTCATTTGAGTACCCCCATCTGGTCCGCCATGACGGCAGACGTCCATCTTAGATCCTGCGCGAGCGGGCTGGACATGGAATCCCCGCTACGCATATCCGGTTGCAGCAGTTCATGAAGCGCATCGGGTTCCTCTCCTTCGGCCACTGGACGCCGTCGCCGCACTCGACTGCCCGATCGGCCTCGGATGCCCTGCTGCAGTCCATCGAGCTCGCGGTCGCGGCCGAGGAACTGGGCGCCGACGGCGCCTACTTCCGGGTGCACCACTTTGCCAACCAGCTCTCATCGCCGTTCCCGCTGCTCGCCGCCATCTCTGCCCGGACAAGCAGGGTCGAGATCGGCACAGGGGTGATCGACATGCGCTACGAAAATCCGCTCTACATGGCGGAAGACGCCGGCTCCGCCGACATCATCTCGGGCGGCCGGCTGCAACTCGGCATCAGCCGCGGGTCACCCGAGCAGGTGATCGACGGGTATCGCTACTTCGGCTATGAGCCGGCCGACGGGTCCGACCACGCCGAAATGGCGCGCGAGCACACGCGGGTATTCCTCGATGTCCTGAAAGGCCAGGGCTTCGCCGAACCGAATCCCCACCCGATGTTTCCCAACCCGCCCGGGCTCCTGCGGGTCGAGCCGCATTCGCCCGGCCTGCGCGATCGAATCTGGTGGGGCGCCGGCACACGCAAAACCGCCGAGTGGACCGGCCGGCAGGGAATGAACCTGATGAGTTCGACTCTTCTCACCGAGGACACGGGTGTGCCATTCCACCAGCTGCAGGCGGAGCAGATCGCAGTATTCCATAAAGCCTGGGCCGAGGCGGGCCACCCGCGCCAGCCTCGTGTTTCAGTCAGCCGAAGCATTTTTCCCATCGTCAGTGACCTGGACCGGGCCTACTTCGGTCGGGAAGGCAATTCACAGGACCAGGTCGGCTTCCTCGACGGCGGCAAGGCGCGCTTCGGCAAGACCTACGCCGCGGAGCCCGAACAACTCGTCCAGCAGCTGGCCCAGGACGAGGCGATCGCCGCCGCGGACACGCTGCTTTTGACCATCCCCAACCAGCTCGGCGTCGACTACTGCGCGCATGTCCTCGACACGCTACTGAAAGAGATCGCACCGGAACTCGGCTGGCGCTGACGTGGTGGCCCGACTAGTGGGAGGCTGACGCCATGCGGGAACTGAGCTTTGGCATGAATGTGAGCCTGGACGGCTACATCGCCGCGCCTGGTGACGACCTCGGCTGGAGCCTACCGAGCGACGAACTGTTCCAGTGGTGGTCCGACCGGGTCGGGGCAGCCGGCCTGGCACTGTACGGTCGCAAACTGTGGGATACGATGAGTTCCCACTGGCCCAGCGCCGACCAGCAGCCCGGCGCCACACCTCTGGAGATCGAGTTCGCCCGCCGCTGGCGGGACATGCCGAAAGTGGTGTTCTCGTCAACGGTCAGGACGGTCGACTGGAACACGCGCCTGGTCACCAGCGACGCTCTCACCGAGATCACCCGCCTCAAGGCTGAGGATGGCGGTCCCATGGACGTCGGCGGCGCCACCCTCGCCGCGGTGGCCATGCGGGCGGGGCTGGTCGACGAATATGTGATCGTCACCTACCCGGTTCTGGTGGGCGGGGGCACCCCGTTCTTCACGGCCCTGGACAACCCGGTAAACCTGAAGCTGGTGGAGACGCGGAGGTTTCCCGACGGCGTGCTCATGAGCAGGTACGAGACCAAGCGCTGAAGAATCAACCCGATAGCGTCTCTCCCCGCGGCCGCAGAAGCTGAGCCGCACGC
>JBHEMP010000063.1:0-21502 GCA_046262515.1 Candidatus Dormibacteria bacterium
ACCAGCTGCAGGTCGGTGCCGCCGCAGACCGGGCAGGAGTCCGGCTTGCGGTCCCGGGACGGACGCCCGCAGCGCTGGCATACCCATGCGTCGCGGGCCGCCGCGTCGGCCATCGAGGCCGGGCGCGGGTTGGGCTTGACCCCCATCGAGGCCGCCGCCCGCTCCGGCATGATGTCGGCCACCGCCTCGTCGATCACCGAGCTCGATATCACGGAGTTGCTGCGCTCCATCGCATACCGACAGATGGCGCTGCGCACCACCCCCCTGACGTGCGCCGGCACCTCCTCCATGCGGGCCTCGGCCTCTTCTGTCCACACCACGCTGGCCTCCGCCTGGACATCGACCGGGGGAACGTAGGTCCGGCTGCCCAGGAGCACGTTGCAGGGCGCCAGCCGGAGCAGATTCTCGCTGTTGCTGCCCACGTCCATGTCCTCGTGGGAGTGCACGCCGATGCGACCCGCCAGGAGCAACCACGGCGGCTCCTCGCGCAGGAACTGCAGGACCTTCTTGAAGGCCTTGCCGTCGAGCAGGGTTGTCTTGAGCTCGACGCCCTCCTCCATTGCCACACTGCTGGCCACCTTTAGATGTGACTCGTAGATGCGGGCCAGGCCGCTGTCGATGATCTCCTCGTGGAGCTGCTCCTGCTCCTTGAAGCGGAAGACCTTGCTGGCCTCAGCCGAAAGCACGTCCACGATGCCGTTGAACATCGAGTAGTGGAGGTAGGGGTCGTACACCGCCACCGCCTCGACCCGCTTGCCGAACACCCCCGCCAGGCTGATCGCCGTCTTGATCGCGGCGAACGACTGGGGGCTACCGTCGACGGCCACGACGATGCGGTCGCTGGCGTTATCAGAGAGGGGGTGTACGTCCCGAACCACCAGCGTGTCCGTCCGCGTGCGCCGGATCACCCGCTCCACGACGCTGCCCAGCTGGCTCTCCTTGACCGCCCCCATCCCCAGGGCGCCCATCACCACCAGGTCGTACGTCGAATCCTGGATGTCCTTGGCCAGGCACTCCCAGTTCTTCCCGTCGAACGTCTTGTAGCCCACCTCGAGGCCCGCGGCCTCGGCCTGCTCCTTGAGGACGTCCAGGTAGGAGTCGGAGATCAGCTGCAGCCCGCGGGTGATCAGCGAGTCGTGGATCTTCCGCTGGCGCTCCAGCTCCTGCTCATCCTGGTACTCCTCCGGCAGCGTGTACTCCATCTGCTTGAAGCGCACGTCATGCATCCGCGCGGCATACACGTGGCAGCCCGTCAGGCGGGCACCGGTGCTTTTGGCGAGCGCGACGGCCACCTGGATCGCCGCGGTGGAGTGCTCGGAGTTGTCGACCGGGACGTAGATCTCGCTGAACATGGGGCCTCCTTCCTCGCCCGTGGGGATGACGGGCGGTGCCCCGGATGGTCAGCCAGGCACGAGCAGGGGGTCTGTGAGCGCGGTCACAAACCGGCTCTCAACCGGTGGTGGCGAGGCGAAAGCACATCAGCAGGAGCAGTACGCCGGCGCCCGCGTGGTACAGGCCCCCACGCCGAGGCTGACGCGCCGCCATGGTGCTGGCAAGCGGCACCGCGGCGAGGGCGAAAGCCGCGTAGAGGTAGTGCAAAGGCACATGCGGGCGGCGACCCTGCGCCAGCAGGATGAAACCCATAAACACCGCCAGGCCGGCGGCGATAAGGGCGACCCGGCGAACCAGGAGGACCAACCGGATGGCGGGCGCTGAGCGCGTCGCCGCGGCCCAGCCCCCGGATAGCACGAGGGCCGCCCCGGCCGCCACGCAAACCGACCCAACGCCGGCATGGAGCACGCGCAGGTTCATCCCCAGAGCCTAAGGGGCGGGGGTCGGTCAGGCGGCGTCCGCCTCCCCGGTGCTCAACCGAAGCCGCCCTGTCGGCAGCGCCAGGTTGCCCGAACGGCCCAGCGCCCGGTTGCGCACCGTCTCCAGCATGTCGAATCCTTTCAGCCCCGGCAGGGTTGCCACCTGCCGGTCAACCGAGCGGGCGGCTTCCAGCCCGTCATCGCCGTCAAAGAGGAAGCGGGCCAGCTGGTCGATCTCGGCCTCGTTCTTGACGCCCTCGCCCACCACCCGGGGGCGTCGCTGGTAGTAATAGCGGGTCACCCCCCGGGCCGTCGCGCTCTCGCCGAGAAGCTTTTCGGACATCGAGCGGTAGAACGCGAAATGGGTCCGCTCCTGCTTGATGACCCGGTCGAGGATCTGGTTGAGGATGGGGTGATTGCACCGAGCCTTGAGTTGCCCGTAGCCCGTCAGCGTGGTCAACTCATTGACGGCGCCTACGGTGAGGTAAAGGGCAGGAAAGAACGGCAGCACGTAAGAACCGAGCATGATCGTCATGGTCGCGCCGACCCGGCCCAGCCCCTCCTGCAGCCGTACTTCTCGCGGGCGGTCGTCGCTGACGGGTATGCCATAGGCACGGAAGAACTTCACGAAGGCCTCCCCGTGGTACATCTCCTCGTATACCCAGGCGCTGAGGAAAGCGGTGATGACGGGGTCCATGCACGCCTTGGAAACCAGCAGTTCGCTGAGGTAGATGACCGTGTGGGTCTCGATGTCCATCATGTAGGTCATCGCGTCGATGGCCCCCTGCGGGACCTCGTGCTCCTTCACGTGGGACCAATCGATGTCACCCAGGTCGATCTTCTTCGAGTTGGCCTTGTACCGCTCGATGTCAAATGCCATATGCCTGCTCTCCCTTGCTCGGACCGCCTCCCCGGATACGCCGGGAGAGGCTGGAGCGGATCAGTGGGCGGGCGGCTGCCGGTTTTGAGACTGGCGCGGGTCGGGTACAACTGTCTGTGATGGCCACCGCGTTCAAGGACTACTACCAGGCACTCGGGGTTGCGCGCACGGCAACGGACAAGGAGATCAAGGCCGCCTTCAGGAAGGCGGCACGCAAGTCGCACCCCGATCTCCACCCCGGCGACGCCGGCGCCGAGGCGCGCTTCAAGGAGATCAACGAAGCACATGAGGTCCTGGCCGACCCCGAGAAGCGACGCAAGTACGACCAGTTCGGCGCTGACTGGGAACACGGGCCGCAGGCGCGGAATCCCTTCGGCGCCGGCATGGGGGGCAACGGCCAGCGAGTCGAGTACAGGACGATGTCGGCGACCGACCTGGAGGGAATGTTCGGCAGCGCCAACCCCTTCTCGGAGTTCTTCCACTCCATGTTCGGCTCCGCCGGTCGGCCCGGTAACGCTCCGGGCGAAGGCCCCCGCGGTGCCGCCCGCCCCCAGCAACTTCGGGGCAGCGACGTGGAGGGTGCGGTGGAGATCACCCTCGACGAGGCTGCCAACGGCACGTCGAGGACGGTGGCGGTCGAGAGCGACGGTAAGTCGCGCCGCGTCGAGGTCAAGATCCCCCCGGGCATCGCCGACGGGGCCCGCGTGCGCGCCGCCGGGCAGGGCAGCGGTGGTGGCGGGGGAGGCGCCCGGGGCGATCTCTACATCCGCGTTCGGATCCTTCCCCATGCGCTGTTTGAACGCCTCGGCGATGACCTTCGCGCGCGCGTCCCCGTTCCGCTTGACGTGGCGCTGCTCGGCGGTTCGGTCGAGGTCCCAATCATCCGCGGAAAGCGGGTGAGCCTGACGATCCCGCCGGAAACCCAGAACGGCACTCCGATGAGGTTGCGAGGCCTCGGCATGCCGCGCCTGCAGGGCAAGGGCTCGGGGGATCTGCACGTTGAGGTCTCGGTCGCACTTCCACTTCCCCTGACCCCGGCCGCGAAGGCCCTCGCAGAGGGGTTGCGCGAAGGCTCCTAAGCCGGGGCCGCGGCCCCTGTAGGGGCATGTTTAGAGGCCGCGGCCGGGTGGTAATAACGGCCTGAAACCACCATGCAACAGGAGGAATCCGACATGAACCTGGTTCGCTGGAATCCCGCGTTCGACCTGCTCGGCGTCCATTCCGAGATGGACCGAGTCTTCAATGACCTGCTCAAGGGCAGTGGCTTCAGCCCACGTTACGATGGCGGTGCCAACGCCCCGGTATACCTGCCCGTCGACATCCGCCGCGAAGGGGATTCCCTGGTCATCGACGCATCCGTGCCTGGCTTCACCCCCGAGGAGGTCAACGTCACCGTTGACGCCGAGGTCCTGACCATCGCCGCTTCACACGAAAATCAGGCGGATCAGGCGGAGCGTCAGTATCTGCGGCGGGAGCGTCACCTGGGGCAGTTTTACCGCCAGATCGCCCTCGGAGACCAGGTCGACGGCGAGCGTGCTGAAGCCGCTTTCAAAGATGGCGTTCTCACGGTGACGGTTCCGATGGTCGTCAAGCCGGAGCCCCGGCGCATTCCGATCAAGGGAACCGAGAGCACCGGCACCCCCCGGGTCAACACGGTCCAGGCCCAGGGGTAGTCGCACTCGCGGCGTGAGGGGCGGAGCCAGGGTGGTGCCGCCCCTCTGTCTGGCCCACAGGTCAGAAGGCCGGTTGGAACTCCCTGACCGGGTGGTCCTGGCCGTGGATGTCCTCGTATTCGGCAACCGCCTCGTGGATGTGGGTCCAGGCCGACGACCGGGTGGCCTCGATGTAGCCGCCGTCAACGCCCGCGGCCCGCAGTCTTTTGGTCACGGAGTCCACGGCGAAGGTCCAGTTGGTCCTCGGGTCGATCCGGGCGCTTTCGGGTAGATCGGCGGGGATCACCACGAGGCGCTGCGGATTGACGTACACGCGAAGGGACGGGCGCAGGGTCTCATCAACCACCGCGCGGATTTCTGCCTCAAACCCGTCTCGGACCGCACGCCGCAGGGCCCAGATCCCGTAGTTCACATGGCGCGACTCATCTCGCGTGACGGCGGTGAAGCCGGCGCGAAATGCCGGCATCAGGTCGAGGCGGCGGAGCAGGCTGAGCACCAGGCGCTGCCCCACCAGTGCCAGGATTCCTTCGACCATGAGGTGGTACGTGGTGACCGCCCTGACCCAGTTGCCGGTGTCGGTGGGATCAAGCCGTACGGCGTCGGTGCTGCCGACCAGGGCGCCGGCGGGGCCGAAGATCTGGTCGTAGGCGTCACTGGCCGTCCACTGCCAGGCCCGCGTCATGACCTGGCGCAGCCCGTCACCCTCGTGGACCACCTCGCTGAAGAAGCGGGCGAAGAAGTAGGCATGGCGTGCCTCGTCGACGACCTGGGTGGACAGGAACCAGCGATCCTCCTCGCCGGGGGCGCCGATCAGGATGGGTGACAGAGTGTCGGTGACCGCCTGCTCGCCGACGAAGAAGCCACTGAAGATCATCTCCAGCTGTTCCTGGAGGTAGGGGCCGAGGGCGTTCCAGTGCTGGCGGTCGACGGCAAAGTCGATCGAGTGAGCCGACCATTGCTGCCGCTCCCACCGCTGGTACAGGTCCAGGGGACCGGGCAATTCCTGGAGCAGGGTGTCGATGTGGACGTAGACATCGTCTATGTCCAGGGCGCCGAGCTCGGAAAGGTCGCTACGCTCGACCAACTCGACCGTCCGCTGGTTGCTCACATTGGATCTCCGGACGCAACTGACATACGTGTGCCGACATGCTAACGCCGACCCCGCTATCGTCGCGGAAGATGGCCACGCGCATGAAACTCCTGGGCCTGGCGCGTTCATGTCACCCCGAACCGACGCTGGCGGTGACAGCCCTGCTGACGTTGCTGGCCCTGCGCTGGGGGCGCGGCCCCGGGACGGCTTGGGTGACGTCGGCGGTTCTCAGTGGGCAACTGTCGGTGGGGTGGGCCAATGACTACCTGGACCGGTACCGGGACGCGGGACGGCTCGATAAGCCCCTGGCGGTGGGCACGCTGCCGGCCAGCTGGGTGCGCAATGCGTCCATCATCGCGCTGGTCTTGGCGGTAGGTCTCTCCATGGCGTCTGGTCTCGCGGCAGCGCTCGCGCACATTGCGGCCCTTTCGTTGGCGCATGCCTACAACCTGCGGCTGAAGTCAACGGACGCCAGCGTGGTGGCGTATTCGCTGGCCTTCGCCCTGGCGCCGGCGTTCGTCACCCTGGGGCTGCCGGCCCACCGTCTACCGCCGGCCTGGATCGTGCTCGCGGCCGCTCTCATCGGGGGCGGGGCGCACTTCACCCAGACGCTCGGCGACCACGACCGCGACCGCGAGTCGGGGATCAGGGGGCTGCCTCAGCGGATCGGTCGGCCAGCCTCAGTTATCGCCGCGGGCGCCATCCTCGCGCTCGCCGCAATGGTCGCCACCGTGGGCCCCGGCAGGCCTTCCGCCATCGCCCTCGGCCTGCTCCTGGTGAGCCTGCTCCTGGTGGCCGGCCTGGTGGTAGCCGGGCTGTCGCGCCGCTACCGGGCTTCCTTCCGGCTCAACGTCCTGGCGGCTGGTTGCACGGTGCTGATATTCGTGGCGGGGAGCAGCACCGGCGGGCTGTGAGCGGGGCGTCGAGCCCGCTAGGCCGGCTTGATCCTCGGCATGGCCGGGGCCGCGCCGTGCTCGCCGGCTGCGGCCGACCGGAGTTCCTCCACCGCCGTCACCAGTGCGGCCAGGTCCAGTCCAGAGCGCGAAGGAAGGTACGGCCGCAGTAGGTTCGCGCCGTCTCGCCATTTGCCCTCGGCACCCGCGGGGTTATGCCGCTGGTGGTGGTAGCAGCCCGCTGCCAGCTGCACCAGGCCGCGATAAAAGGCATCGTCGTCCGAGCCACGCACCGGCATCCAGGCGCCTTCCCACGCCTCGTGCGCCTCCCAGAAATGCCCCGCGTTGAAGAGCTCAACGCCCCGGGCCAGCGCCGCCTCCGCCGGCTCTCCTTCAGATTCATGTCCCTCGTCGAGGAGCTTGTGGCGCCGGCGGGTCCCGCGCAGTGCCTCCTGCCTGATCTCCTCGATCGCCCGGCGGCGCCCCTCGGGGTGCCCCTCGACTGCTGAACCGGCAACCAGCAGGTTGGCACCAGCCTGCGCTGCCTGGGGTGCGGTGGCGCGGGACACCCCGCCGTCAACCTCGATGTCTATGGGCAGGCCAGAGCCATCCACGAGCTCGCGCGCCGCCCGCACCTTGGGAAGCATCGAGGCGATGAACTGCTGGCCGCCGGCCCCGGGATTGACGGTCATGACCAGGAGGTGATCGACCAGGTCCAGCGCATCCGCGACCATCTCCAGGGGTGTCGCGGGGTTGAGGGCCACACCTGCCCGAACCCCGGCAGCGCGTAGCTGCTGGAGCAGGAGGTGCAGGTGGCGTGTGGCCTCCGCGTGGACGATGATCACCTCGCACCCCGCCTCGGCGAAAGCCCGCCAGTGCCGCTCCGGGTTGTCGATCATCAGGTGCGCTTCAAACGGCAACTTGCTATCCGGCCGGAGCCCCGCGATCACGCCGGGGCCGTGGGTGATACGGGGGACGAAGGAGCCGTCCATGACATCCCACTGGACGCGGTCGGCGCCGGCGGCCTCGAGGTCCGCGAGGGCGGCGGCGACATGGCCCTGGTCGACGTCCAGCATGGACGGCACGACCTGAAGGCTGCCGATCTCCATCGCCACTAGCTTAAACCGCGCATCGGTGGACCCCGGTCAAGCCGAACCTGGCGAGATGCGCGGTCAGGCTTTTGCCCGCCGGCAGTAGCATTCCGGCGGGAATGTTCGCGGCGGGGAGAACAGTCAACCGGGGGGACTGGCGGCTTCGGCGCGCCCCGCTCCTCATCCTCGCGGCGCTCTTCATGGCTTCCGCCGCGACGGCGGCGATCCCGGCCCACGGCGCGCGGGCATATTGCGCGCCGGGGAGCAGCTACCCCAACGATCCCGACTACGCCCCGGCGGAACGCGGCACTTCTGGCGCGACCTGGGACGGGGACCAGTGGTACCTCTTCGGCTGTATGCCGGCCACCGCACCAGCATCAACGGATACCGAGAACGCGTCGGGGATGAGCATCGATCGTGTCTGGAACGAGCTTGGCAACAAGGGCAGCGACCGCGTCACCGTCGCTTACACGGAGGGCGGCGTGAACTGGCGGCGCGGCGAGAGCTGCGACCTCAAGGACCGCGCCCGCCTGAACACCAGCGAGCTGCCGTACCCCGAGGACAGCAGCGGCCGAACACGAGCGGGGCCCGGCAACCCCTACGACCTCAACGGCGATGGCGTGGTCAACGTCGAGGATTACGTCAACGACCCCCGCATCCGAGTCGCCGAGGTGGGTCTGCACCGCAGCCCGGGGGACCCGACACAACCCTTTCTCCACCAACTCTGCGCCGCGATCGGGCCGGGCAATTCGAACATCACCCCCGAGGACCTGATCGTTGCCTTCGGCCACTGCCAGGTTGTCGCGGGGGCCATTGTCGGCGTGTTCCCGTGTGACCCTTCGCGGCACTTCGACAACGACCACAACGGCTACGCCAACGACATCAACGGCTGGAACTTCAACCGCGACACCAATGACCCCCAGACCGAGCAGAGCGTCTACGACCACTTCAACGACGAATCCGCGCGCCTGACCGCAGAGGCCAATAATGGGTTTTCCTCCGCCGGCGTGTGCCCCCTCTGCCGCTACATCCCGATCAAGGCGGGGGATGAGGCCATTGACCGGCCCGACCGGGTCGCCGAGGCCATCGTCTACGCCGCAGACAACGGGGTCAACGTGATGGACGTCACCAGCGCGTCCCTGGGCCTCACGCAGACCGTCAAGGACGCCATCGACTACGCCTGGAAGAAGGGCATGGTGGTGGTTTTCGCCAGCAACGACTTCGAGTCCGCGGACCATACCGACGGCATGTTCTACCCTCATGTCTGGCCCGGCAACTCGCTCACCGGCGACCATTCCACCCGTAATGGCGCGACCTGTCCAGTCTTCCCCACGCCACCCCGTCCCAGCGACGCATCATGCGCCTGGGTCACCTCGAACACCACGTTCAGGGCCCGCTCATCGCTCACGTCCTACGGCCCGCACGCTCTCTTCTCGGTGCCCAACCAGGACGGCTCGACGTCCGCGGGGACGCCGACCCAGGCGGGTGTCGCGGCCCTGGTCGAATCGCAGGCCGCAATCCAGGGAACCCCGCTTGGCGCCGACGAGGTGAAGCAGGTGGTGAGGTCCACCGCCAGCTACATCGGCACGCTGCCCACGTGCCCCACCTGTTTCCAGGGCGTGGACGGGACCAACTTCAACATCCAGTACGGCTACGGGCGCCCGAACGTTTTCCACGCGGCGCAGGCGGTGATCGCGGGGCAGATACCACCGACCGCGGACATCCGGAGCCCGGACTGGTATCAGGAGGTGGATCCGACCCACGAGGGCACCCTCCAGGTGGCCGCCGATGTTGCCGCGCAGCGGGCCTCCGGGTACGCGTGGGAGCTTCAGTACGCCACCGGGCCGCAGCCCCTCGATGGTGACTGGCACACCTTCGCCTCCGGCAATGGCAGCGGTCCACAGACCGTTAGCGGGAACATCGACCTTGCCACCATCCCGAGCGCCTTTTCCTCTGACCCGTACGCGATCGATGCCGCCGGGCGGACGAGTATCGAGCGCTATGACGTCACCGTTCGGGCCAGGGTCTACGCCGGCGGCGACCGCTCTACGGCATGGAAGATGGGCGAGGACCGCCGCGCCTTCCATCTCCGCCATGATTCCAGCGAGCGGCCGGGCTTCCCGGTACCCATCAACAGCTCAGGAGAATCCTCGCCGGCGATGGCGGATATCGAAGGGAGGGGCTGGCTCGACACCGTCATGGCCACCGCGGACGGCTCCGTCCACGCCTTCCGCCCTGACGGCAGCGAGGCTCCCGGCTTTCCCGTCCACACCGGTCCCGCCCCAGGGATGGACCCTGCCTACGATGCCAACTACCTCGGGGCGCCGGGATGGCGAAGCGGGCTGATCACCCGCCCCCGGGACGGCTTCCTCGCGCCCGCGGCGGTGGGAGACCTGCGGCACGACGGGGGCCTAGAGATCGTGGCATCGAGCTTCTCAGGCAAGACCTACGCCTGGGATGGACTGGGACGGCCGGTGCGCGGCTTCCCAGTCCTCAACGGCGACCCGGCCTACTACCACCAGGCGGTGCCGACCCCGGACACGCCGTACTCCTTCGAGCCCGAGAACATCGCCGGCGGCGCGCCGGTCCTGGCCGACCTGGAGCACAATGCCACGCTGGACATCATCCAGACCGCCGGTGACAACCGCATCCACGCCTGGCGGGGCGATGGCAGCCCGCTGCCCGGCTGGCCGGTCAGCACACTGCTGCCAGCTGGTACGGTGGCCGCGGGCCTGACCCAGACCCACGATTCCAAGGTCGTGACCACCCCGGCGCTGGCGGACATCAACGGGGACGGCATACCGGAGGTGGTGGTGGGCCTGGACGACACCACGCTTGGCAACATTCCCCCGGCGGACGCCGGCGTGAAGGCGTTTTTGATGGCATATGACGGTCGCGGGAACCTCGCCGCTGGACCGACGGCGGGCAACCCCGCTCTGCTGTCGGGCTACCCGGTGCAGATACCCGCGTTGATACAGGGATACGGCGATGCCCAGGACTTCGTCACTCAGGGCACGGAGTCGCCCGCGGTCTACGACAGCCCCCAGGGTCCCCAGGCCGTTGTCAATGCCAACCTGTGGTTCCCGATGCGTGTGGACCTGCGGAGCCACAGCGTTCTGAATGTCATGGCCCCAGCCGTCCCGCGGCCCGTTGTCGCAACGTCCGGGACCAGTGCGGAAGGGTTCCTGGTCTCGTTCACGACCTCGGCCGCGCTCGGCAACGTCCTCGGCGGCCCGACGCCCCAGGTTTTCCAGCCCGGGTCGGCCGGGATCCAGATTGTGCTCTCCATCACGCAGTACCCGGGCTTCGGCGGACGGGTCGACAACGGTATGCAGGCCTGGCAACCGGACACCGGCGCGACCCTGCCCCAGTTCAACCAGTACCTCCAGGGACTGGCTTTCTTCGCCGCCCCGGCCGTGGCCGACGTGACCGGCGACGGGCGCGCGGACATCCTCCAGGTGGCGGACTCCGGCGCCATGCAGGGGGTCGACGGCCTCACCGGCCAACCTGCTGCCGGTTTCCCCAAGTGGACCGGCGGGTGGTCATTCTGGAGTCCCGCGATCGGTGACCTGAACGGCAGCGGCACGGTCTCGGTAGCGGCGGTGACGCGTGAGGGATACGTCCACGTCTGGGACACACCGGGCCTGACAAGTGCCAACCACGAGTCCTGGCACTGGCACCAGGACGATCGCAACACCGGTCACTATGGCACCGATACCCGGCCCCCGGCCGGTATTCGTGACTTTTCGATCGACACCTCCGGGCCGGCGTGGAAACTGAACTTCACCGCCCCTGGCGACGACTGGAACTTCGGCACCGCGGCGGCCTACCGTCTCGCCTGCTCCGCCAGCCCCATCACCCAGGACAACTTCGCGGCCGCCACGCCGGTGGACATCAGCAGCGTCAAGCCCTCCCTTGCCGGCACCCGCGAGTCGGTGACTATCACCCCGCCCCCGGGTGCCGCCTACTGCGCCATCCGAGGAGTGGATGCGGCCGGCAACATCGGCCCCATCCCGCTTGCCGCCGCGGCTGCCAACGGCGGCATCCCTGCCGGGACTCCGGTCGGTCTTCCCAACACCTCAAAAGAGCAGGCCGGCGCCGGCCTGGTCCTGCTGTTGCTTCTCACCGGGGCCTGTCTGCGCCGGGCTCGAGGCTTCTTGCCCTAAGCCGGGATCCACCGATCCGAGCTTGCATTTCCGGCGCTGAACGCCCGATTTGGGCGTCGCCGGCTTCGCCCGCTGCGCGGGGTTGCGCGCCTCCCTCCCGCACCTTCAGGTGCGCTCAGTCCGGTGCCACCCGCAAGCGGGTACCCGCGGCTCCTGCAACTCGAACGTCCATCATCCGAACCTGCCGCGCCCGGATCGGTGGATCCCGGCTCAGGTCGCCAGCGGGGCGACTGAAGGGTCGATCTCCCCGGCGGTGGCGGGCCCGTCGAACTTGGCGCTGACCCGGCCCGCGCGGTCCACGACGATCACCCAGGGGTCGGTGGTCAGCTTCCACTGGTCGAACTCCGGGTTGACGGTTTTGGCGGAGTCCGGCCGCCCACCTTTGAAGGTTTCGACGTGCACGAAGTCGACCCCGCGGGAGCGGTACTTTGCCTCGAGGGCCTTGACCACCTCGACCTCGGGCGCGCAGGTCTTTGACTGGCAGAATCCCGGCGAACCGAAGAAGGCGACGACGGGATGGTGCGACGCGATCGCGTCCGCGATTGTGGTGTAGTGCATGTCATCCGGCGGCTGCCCGGTGTCGATGGTGCTGATGTCCTTCACCTCGGTCGCAAGCGGCCCATGGCTGAGCGGCGCCGGCTGACCGACCGCGATGCCGGGGTCGGTGGCGATGACCTGGAAATTGGCCTCGGAGCGCGCTGAGACCGATCCTTTCTGGGCGTCGACCACGACCTTGTAGATGCCGGGTCGATCGAAGGACTGGTGCAGCACGTAGACCCCCTTGTCCTGGAGGAGCTCGCCCCTGTAGGGGGCTTCGATTGCCGGGCCGAGGGGTTCGGCAGGAGCGTTGCCCGCGGGAACTCGGAAGAGCTGTGCTTTGACGGCGGCGCCGGGGACCGGCACGCCGTCGCGGTCGGTTACGGCCATGGCGAAACGTCGATCCGCACCGACCACCACACAGGGCGCGCACTGGTCCGAGGGCGCCGACAGCGCGATGACCTGCAACGCCGGGCCGGGGTTGCCGGAGCGTCCGGGGCTGGGCTGGCCGCCGGTGGACCCGCACGCTGCGAGTGCCATACAGCTCGCCAGGATGGCGCTGAATCGCGACGTCCGGTGCATGCCCTCGATACTACGGGGGTGACCTTGCTTCTCCGCCGCTGGCCCTGCGCCGTCCTGCTCCTCATCGTCCTTGTGCTGGCCGGCTGCGGTCAAACCGGTCCCGCCTCCGCAGTGCGACAAGGTCGCGGCGCTGCGGTGGGCATGGCCGCCCCCGGGTTCACCCTCCAGGGGCTCGACGGCCGGCAGCACTCCCTGGCCGAATACCGTGGACACGTCGTCCTGGTGAATTTCTGGGCTACCTGGTGCATCCCCTGCCGCGCGGAGATCCCTGAGCTGCAGGTGACCTACCGCAGGCACCTCGCGGAGGGCGTGGTCATCCTGGGGCTGGACTGGAAGGAGGGGAGGGACGCCGTGCAGCCGTTCGTCGACGAGCGCCAGGTCACCTACCCGGTGCTGCTGGATGCAGGAGGGCAGGCCTACACCGCCTACCAGGTACCCGCCCTGCCGCAGACCTTTGTGCTGGACCGGCAGGGCAGGGTGGTCGTTGTGAGGACAGGCCTGGCCACCAGGGACCGCTTTGAGCAGGAGCTGAAATCCGCGGGGGCCTGAGTGAGGGCCGTTAAGCCCGTCAGGATGCCGGGGTCAGTCCCTGGAGAAGCTCTCGGGAAGCGCGCGCGACCTCCTCGACCGCGTGCTCGAAGGTCTCCTGGTTTTTCCTCGATGGAACGCGATAGCCACTGACCTTGCGCACGAACTGCAGGGCGGCGGCGCGGATCTCATCTTCGGTCGGCGGTTCACCGGTGGTTCTGAGGGTCTTGATGCTGCGACACATCCGACTAAGCGTAGTGCAGGAGGGAGATTAGTGAACGATTTCACTATGTTGCTTTGCACAATGAGGGCACCTATAATGAAGTGGTGACGCAAACTGGCGCGGACGTGCAGCAACCAACCCGGGCCGATCAGCCGCGCTTCCAGGAGGATGCGGATGGCTTTCTCTTTGACTGCACCTTCCGCGACATGATCGCGGGGCGCGTGGATCGCGCTCAGATCATCGACGCCGAAGCCCTGCGGTCGGTGGTGATTGCCGGCAAGGTTGTCTCACACCGGTTCGAGGAGTCCCTTCGCGGCCAGGCCCTCACCCATACCCAGTTCCGGACCCTGATGGCGCTCAGGTTCGGCTCCTCGGAAGGCATCCAGATGCACCAGATTGCCGGCTGGCTCGGCGTCACGCCTCGCAACGTGACCGCGCTGGTGGACCAGCTTGAGTCCCTCGAGTTGGTGGTGAGGGTTCCGGACCCGCGTGACCGCCGCGCCTTCATCGTCCGCCTGACCGCGGCGGGGGAGGAGAAGGCGATCGCCTCACTGGCCGTCAACACAACCGACCAGAAGCGCGTCCTTGGGTCACTGACGCAGGAAGAAAAGAAGCAGTTGAGGCATTTGTGCATGAAGTTGGTCCGAGCGGCCCAACCCGCCCGCGCACCCAAGGAGGTGACCGCATGACCCCCACGGCCGACGAGATCCAGAACCAGGAGCACCACGGTATCGACCGGCGCATGCTCACCTTCTTCGGCGTGCTCGCCGCCTTCTTCCTGGCGGCGCTCGACCAGACCATCGTGGGTACCGCCTTGCCGCGCATCGTCGGCGAACTGCACGGGTTCGACCGCTACACCTGGGTAACCACGGTCTACCTGCTCGCCAGCACCGCCGTGGTACCCGTCGTCGGCAAGATCTCCGAGCAGCTCGGCCGCAAGCGGGTGTTTCTCTTCGGGATCAGCTTCTTCCTGCTCGGCTCGGCCATCTCGGGCGCGGCCCAGAACATGGACCAGCTGATCATCTTCCGTGGCATCCAGGGATTTGGCGCCGGCGTCCTCAGCGGCATGGCCTTCGCCATCATCGCCGACCTCTTCGCCCCCGCCGAGCGCGCCAAGTACACGGGCCTGGTCGCCGGGATGTTCGGCATCGCGTCCGTCATCGGGCCCCTGGTCGGCGGTTACCTCACCGACAACGTCAGCTGGCGGGCCATCTTCTACGTCAACCTGCCGATCGGCGCGGTGGTGCTGGCTGTCCTGTATTTCACCTTCCCGAGCCTTCACTTCCAGGGCGAAAAGGCGCGCATCGACTATCTCGGCGCGCTGGGGCTGAGTTCCGCCGCGGCGATGCTCACCCTCGCTTTCTCCCTGGTCGCGCTGAACAGCTGGAGCTACGGACCCGTATATGTGCTGATCGTGGCGGGCATCCTCGTCGCCGCCGCGACGATCTGGCACGAGAGCCATACTCCAGCCGCCGTGCTTCCGCCCCAACTGTTCAGGTCGTCGATATTCAGTCTCTCCATGGGGGTGACCTTCGCGACCGGCCTGGGTATGTTCGGCGTCATCATCTACATCCCGCTGCTGCTGCAGGGCATCGTTGGGGTGAGGGCCACCTCTTCCGGCCTCCTGCTCCTTCCCCTCATGGCCGGCCTGGTCGTCGGCAGCATCGGTGGCGGGCAGGTGATGAGCCGCACCGGGCGGTACAAACTCCAGTCCCTGTTGGGCTTCACCTCGATGCTGTTCGGCTTCTTCATGCTCACCCGCCTCAATGTCAGCGCGACACAGTTCCAGGTCTGGGAGGGGATCATCCCCATCGGCTTCGGGATCGGCATCTCGATGTCGGTTTTCAACGTCATCGCCCAGAATGCGGTGCCGGCCACCATGATCAGTTCATCGGTCGGCGCCCTGCAGTTCATCCGGCAGATGGGTGGCGTGATCGGCCTGGCCATCATCGGCTCGGTGTTCAGCCAGCGCCTCAATGAAGAGATCCCGCGTCACATCCCGGCACGGATCCTCTCCAGCCTGCCGGCGTCGGCGAAATCGCGGTTGCTCAACCCTGAAGCGCTTTTCAGCGCCCAGTCGGACCAGGTGCTGAAGAGCGCCCCCCCGGCGTTTCAACACCAGCTTGCGACCATCCTCCCGGTGATCCGGGAGGGCGTCAAGGTGGCCATGGCCACCGCGCTCAACGAGGTCTTCTGGATCGGGCTGGGGGTTACCCTCGTCGCCCTCGTCCTGACCACGTTCATCAAGGAGATCCCGCTGCGCAAGACCTCGGCGATGCAGGACCGGGCCGCGGCTCGAAGCGATACCGACGCTCACGCCCTGGCGATTTAGCACCTGACCCACCGGGCGTTCAGCGCCGAAATGCAAGCTCGGCTCGGTGGATTCCGGTTAAGCTGCCCGCGTGAGGCTGGTGACCTATGTGCCGCGCGGCGCATCCGGTGCCCGGGGTCGAGCGGGCCTGCTTTCGGCTGAGGGCATCGTTGACGTGGCCCACGCGTCGGCGGGACGCCTGCCGGCCACCGTCCTCGACCTGCTGCGTTTGGAGGCTGATGCCGAGGAACTGGCCACGCACATCGACCCTGCGGCGTCAGCCCGGCCGCTGTCAGAGTGCAGGCTCCTGGCGCCCTTGCCCGAGCCCGTGTCGCTGCGGGACTTCATGGCCTTCGAGGACCACGTCAGGCATACCCGCGAACTGCGCGGCGCAAATGTACCCGCCGCCTGGTATGAGCTTCCCGTTTTCTACTTCTCCAACCACCTCGCCGTGCTCGGGCCCGAGGACCCCGTGCTCGCGCCGCCGGGGTGCGCTCGCCTGGACTATGAGTTCGAGGTCGCCCTGGTGATCGGCCGGACCGGGCGGGACATCCCTGAGTCCGAGGCGTGGGGCCACGTCGCGGGCCTAACGATCATGAACGACTGGAGCGCCCGCGACCTCCAGCTGAAAGAGATGCAGGCGGGCCTCGGGCCGGCGAAGGGTAAGGACTTCGCGACCACCCTGGGCCCGGCGATCGTCACCCTCGACGAGTTCTCCGACCGCACCCGCGGCGACGCCATATCGCTGGAGATGGTGGGCCGGCGAAACGGCAAGGAGTTCACGCGAACAAACCTCGACACCATCTACCACCCCGTGCCGCGGGTAATCGCAAGGGCCTCGGCGGGGGTGACGCTGCGGCCGGGTGAGGTGATCGGGCTTGGCACCGTCTCTTACGGCTGCCTGCTGGAACAGCCAGATCCACAGTGGCTGCGTCCGGGGGACGCAGTCGAACTCGAGGTGGAACTTCTGGGGAACCTGCGCACGGTGGTCGGCGATTTTTAACGCTCGCTTCATCATTGGTGCCCATACTGAAGTCAATCCCCTCCCTTCCTCGAGGCCCCCCAACCCCGAAACCGCCAGGTTTTGGCCGCGGTGGGGGGCCTCTTTTTATGCCTGGTCCCCATCCCGCAACAGGTGGACCCGGGCTTAGCATTACGCGTGCCAGCCCTGCCCCGGTCCCGCCCCTTCTCGGCGGAGGGACGTCGTGCGAACCTCGAAGACATGGCGGCGCGGAGGCTCGACGTGCTCGTCGTAGGCGGCGGCATCAGTGGCGCCGGGGTCGCCCTCGAGGCTCGCCGGCGCGGTTACGACGTGGCGCTCGTGGAGGCCCGGGACTTCGCGTCCGGCACGAGCAGCCGTTCCAGCAAGCTCGTGCACGGTGGTATCCGGTACCTCGGCCAGGGGGAGGTGGGGTTGGTGCACGAGGCGTTGCAGGAGCGTCGACGGCTTCGCCAGATGTTCCCCGACCTGGTCCAACCACTTCCCTTCCTGATGCCGATACCCAGTGCGAGGTCGCAGGCGGCCATGCTCGCGGCGGGGTTCTGGATGTACGACGCCCTTTCGGTGGGTTCGGGCTTCGAGCGACACCGCCGGGTCAGCGCCGCGGAGGCGATTCACCAGGCCCCCGCGCTGCAGGCGTCGGCCATCCGCGGGGCCTGGAAATACTGGGACGCGCGCACCGACGATGCCCGCCTGACCATCGAGGTCCTTCGGCGCGCCGCGACCAGGGGAGCGCTCGCAGCGAACTACGCCCCGCTGCGGAGCGCTGAGCGGCGTGACGGGTGGTGGCGGGCGGAGGTCGCGGACGAGCTCACCGGGTCAATCCTTACCGTCACCACGCGATACATCGTCAATGCCTCTGGAGTGTGGGCGGAGGAGGTCGGAGCGCTGGCGGGACGCGCCGACGCCGAGATTCGCCCCAGCAAGGGGATCCACCTCACCGTGTCAGCAGCCGACCTCCCCATCCGGGTTGCCCTCGCGTTCCCCGTGGGTGACGGCAGGATGCTGTTCGCCATTCCCTGGCACGGCTATGTCGTTGTCGGGACGACTGACGACGACTACCACGGTGATATCGCCCACCCCCAGTGCAGCCCGGCTGAAGCCGCGGAACTCCTTCGTGGAGTCAACCAATTCTTCCACCTGGAACTCGGCCCGGGTGCGGTGCTCAGCCGTTGGGCGGGCGTCAGGCCGCTCGTCGCCAAGGGGGGCAGCGACTCCAAAACCAAGGACCTCAGCCGCCGTCCCTTCATCAACCTTGCGCCGGACGGGCTGCTCACACTGACCGGCGGAAAGCTGACGACCTTCGTCCGCATGGCCGTCGACGCGGTCGACCTGTTGCCGGGTCCGCGCGCCGCGGCCCCGGAGTCAGAACCGCTCCCGGCTCCTCCCGAGTCGCGCGCGGACGCACCGTACTTGCCCGGCGCGGCGGGATACACCCTGGCCGACATCGAGCGGGCGTGCGACCACGAGATGGCGATAACCCTTGAGGATGCCCTGATCCGCCGGACCCGCCTGGCTTTCCTGGACACCCGTGCCGCGTCGGATGCCGCGGCGCCCGTTGCGCAGCTCATGGCCCAGCGGCTCGGGTGGGAGAGTGCCGCCCCCCAGCTGGCGCAGTTTGCGCATTGCCTGGAGCGCGATTTCGGTCACGCGGCTGGAGTCGGCCTCGCCGCTCCGGGCCGCAGGAACAGCCAGAGACCAACCGAGAGGAACAGCGCATAGGTGGCAAACTGCAGCAGGGAGGGCGTCTCCGCGTACCCTACGAGGCCGTGAAGGATGTCCCCGAGGGTGCTGTCCTGCGGAACCAGGTGATGGGTATCCCAGACGCGAATCTCGGACCCGGGTATGCGCGCCGCCACGCCCAGCTGCTGGAGGTTCTGGACCACGTTGGCCAGTAGCCCGGCCGCGACGATCATCAGCGCGCCTCCCACGACCGTGAAGAAGCGGCCCAGGTTAACCCGGACGCCCATCCGGTAGATAGCGAAGCTGATCGCAAGGGACACCCCCAGCCCGGCGGCGGCCCCGATCAGCAGGTCGCGCGGCGAACTCTGCAGGGTGATGGCCACGGTGAAGACGGAGGTTTCCACCGCTTCTCGACCGACCGTCGCGCCGGCCACCAGTGCCAGCGCGAAACCTGAGCCGCCGGTCACGGCACCGTCGACCCGGGACTTGAGGTCGGTGCTGAGGCGCCGCGCGTGGCGCTTCATCCAGAAGGTCATGTATGTCAGGACGACCACGGCGATGGCGAACGTCGCCGTCTCGAACCAGAGCTGCCCCCGTGACCCGATGAAGTCGGAGTGAACACCGGCGTACAGGCCGACGCCCACCAGCGCCGACCCGACCAGCGAGACAGACGCGCCGCCCAGTACCCACCTGAACATGTCCCGACGGCCGGCGGCGGCGAGGTATGTCAGGAGGATGGCACAGATAAGGGTTCCTTCGATCCCCTCTCGGAGAAAGATGAGGAAGCTACCGGCCATGGTTGCGCATCAATGCGTACATGACTTAGGTTCAACTATATCAATCACTTAGTGGGTGCTAAGCGGGCTTAATGGCAACATCCGAGTCGCAGACGATAGGGCGCTACCTCGAGAGCATCTACTACATGAACGCCGAGGGAGAACGGGTTCGCGCCGCGCGCCTGGCGGAATGGCTGGGTCTCTCCCAGCCCACCACCGGCGCCACCCTGCGCCGGATGATCCGCGACGGGCTGGTCGACCTCGGGCCTGGTAAGGAGGTCAAGCTCACCCTCCGTGGCCAGGAAACAGCCGAGCGGATCGTGCGCCGCCACCGGGTCGCCGAGCGCTGGCTCACCGATGTCCTGGGACTGGACTGGGTGGAGGCAGACGAGGAAGCGGGCAAGCTGGAGCACGCCCTGTCCGACGAGGTGGCCGACCGCCTCTTCGACCACATCGGCCGGCCTTCGACCTGCCCGCACGGAAACCCGATACCCGGTGCGGAACAACCGGCGGGGAACCAGGGGCCGGCGCTTCGAGACCTTCCGCCCGGGCAGACATCTACGGTGCGGCGGGTCTCCGAGGTCGCGGAGCACGACGCGCCGCAACTGCTGCGTTTCCTCGGCGAGAGCGGCCTGCACATTGGCGCCGAGGTCACCGCGGTTGCTCACAACGCGGGCGCCGGCACGGTCACGGTCGACGTAGGAGGTCAGCGGGTGGCGATGTCCACGGATGTCGCGGGCCGGATCTGGGTGAACTGAGCCCGAGCATTAGGCCACGGCTTGACCGCCAGGCACTTGGATGGTAAGATCCTGCTATGCCAAAACAAACGGTTCCGGCCGAAAACGAAAAATTGACTATCAACCTTGGGGTCGTCGACCTGGGGCAGATCGACCTACTGGTCGAGGACGGTTTCTATGGGAACCGCGCGGATTTTGTCCGGACAGCGGTGCGGACTCAGCTGCAGCAGCACGCTGCGCAATTGCAGGGAACTGTGGCGCGTCGCATGATGGTCGTCGGCGTGACGCATATCTCGAAGTCGCAACTAGAGGATCTGTCCGCGAAACAAAAGACCATTGACGTGAAGGTCACCGGGTTGCTCCACATCGCCGCTGACGTGCCGGCGGAGCTGGCCCGTCAGACCATTCAGACGGTCGAGGTCCGCGGTGTATTTCGCGCTTCAGACCCTGTCAAGAAGGCGCTTGCCGGCCGGATTAATTGATCCCGGTCGTCGGTACGCGATGGCGGATCGCATGATGCGAACCTAGAGAACCCTAGAGGACCGAGCAGCCCTCCCATCCCGCCAGCCTCCTTTTATCATCTTCCTGAACGATGCGATGCCCATGAGTCCAGCTTCGAGCGACGCGCTGCACGCGCTGCCCGCGCCCGCTCGCGCGGCGGCGGCCGCGGTTGCGCTGCGGGCCGCCGATGCCAGCAAGTGGTGTGCGCTCCGCTCCTACCCGCTCTTCCAGGCCGCGGCGACCACCAGTATCCCGCGGTGGGTCGAACCCCTGGGCGCTCGCGGCGCGTTGCGGGCCGCACTGCATGCTGTGCGCCATGTCCCCGCATACGCCCAATTCGTCGCCGGTGCCGGCTGGGTCGACGACACCTCCCTCAGCGGAAGCGAGCGCCTTTCGCGGCTGCCGATCATGGACAAAGCGAATTACATCCAGCGCTACCCCACCACGACCCGTTGCGTGGATGGCCGAATCCCACTAATCGGTACCGAGATGGACGAATCCTCGGGCTCGTCCGGAACTCCGTACAACTGGGTTCGGGGTGCGATGGAGCTGAACGAGGTACACCGTCAGCTGAGCCAGTTCGGCCGTTATGTGTTTCGAGAGCCGGTGGTCACAATCAACTGTTTCTCCATGGGTGCCTGGTCGACGGGGATGAACACGGCCCAGGCATTGCACCGCAATGGCCTGGTCAAGTCGCCGGGGCCAGACCTCGAGCGCGTCATCAGCACTCTGAGGTTTTTGGGACCGGACTACGTTTATGTGATCACGGGCTATCCACCCTTCCTGCGCGAGTTGCTGGAGTATGGCGAGGCCAACGGCGTCGACTGGCGGCAGTTCCGGCTCTATGGGATCGTCGGTGGAGAGGGCATGAGCGAACACCTACGTGACCGCCTGCTGATCCACTTCATCGCCGTCTTCTCCGCCTACGGTGCCAGCGACCTGGACATAGGCGTGGCTGCCGAGACTCCGATATCAATCTTTGTTCGTCGCGCGGCGGCCGAAAATTCCGAGCTGCGTAGG
>JBHEMP010000064.1:0-49305 GCA_046262515.1 Candidatus Dormibacteria bacterium
TTGGCTCCGCCCTCGACGGCGCGCTGCCAGCGCGCCAGTGCGATGTGCACCGCCACGCCGAGGCTGCGATCGAAGGCGGAGGCGACGGCCAGGGGAGGCAGTTTCGCCGGTGCGCGGCGCCAGTCCGGCGGGACGTGCGGCTCAGGCCGGCGTTCCACCTCCAGGTAGCGGAAGCGCAGCGGGCAGCCGGCGAAGAGGCTCAGCCGGCTGAAGGAGAGGACGTCGCTCAGGGCTCAGCCGTGGCCGGAGCAGCGTGGACCTCCTCAGCAGGGACGACCTTCTCCGCCCTGCTACCCAGGGGGTAAATACGAACTCCGCGTGCGGCCACCGTCCCGAACTCCCAGCCCCGCCGCCACAGCGCGCGGGCTGACCCGAGGTCGTCGGCGTCCTCGGTGGTGGTGCCATCGGTAAAGCTGACCTCCTGCCGCGATGCCGCGGCGTAGCCGAGGCGAACCCTGGTCGCGGAATCCCTGAAATACGTAAGGTCGTCAAATCTCGTCTCGTCCCCCGGCTCGGGGCCTTCGACAAGTTCCAGCAACGTCCACATTCCGCCGGCCGCCACCTGCGCGCGCACCTCGCGCCGGCCCTGCAACGACTCCAGGCGTTCGCGGCGACGGAGTTCCGCGCGCAGCGCCTCTGCCCGGGCCTCGAGGTCCCGCAGGCGCTCCCTGACGGGCGCGATCTCCAGCTGCAGAGCCGCCACTCGGGATGTTATGTCGTCCCGAGTCTGCCGCTGCAGTGAATCAGCCAGGGTGGGTCTCCGCCGCAGCGCGTGCTTGTCGGCGTTCAGCCGCGCTTGCACGGTGTTTCAGGATCATCGCGTAGATGATGCTGGCCGAGATAAATATGGTGCTGGGCAGCAGGTGCACCGGGGTGATGGTCATGTAGGGCCCGATGTTGTGGTCGAGTCGAACACCCACGAACAAGAAGGTCGCCGCCCAGATCGCGGCCGCCGCTGCCACGGAGGGAAGGAAGACTGTGTAAGGGACTCCGAACAGCCCGCTGAAAACCGAAATGACCATCCGGAAGCCCGGGACCTGGCGGCCGACGATGATCATCAGCGGACCGGAGCGGACGAACCAACGCTCCGCGGAGTCCAGGCGCTTCTGCTTGATGTGCATGTAGGGGCCGTACCGATGCACGAAGGGCTGTCCATAAAGCCGCGCCAGCCAGTAGAGGACGGAAGCCCCCACCATGGACCCGACGACGATCGACAAGAACGCCGCCACCAGGCTGATCCGGTGATGCACCACCAGGTGGCCGGCATAGGCGATGAAGACGTCGCCGGGGAGCGGTAGAGGCACCCCTATCTCCTCGAGCATGATCACGGCGAAAATGGCCACCGCCTGGTGGTGCCGGATCTGCCCGCTGATGAACCGGGTCAGCGGCAGGGCCTGGTCCAGGTAGTGGCGCAGCCCGATCGCGAGGGGCACGGGTGCGCCTAGCACCTGCTGTCGAACAGGCGGTCCGAAACCAGCCCGCTCGCCAGGGCGATGGCGGAGCCGATGGCCACCCCGCCCAGCACGTCACTCGGATAGTGATGACCAAGGTAGATCCGGGAAAGGCCCACCGCGCCGGCCACCCCGAGCATCAGCGGCCGCTGATCCGGGAAACAACGGGACATCGCCAGCGCGGCGGCGAAACTGCCGGCCGTGTGACCCGAGGGAAAACTGGAATCCGTCGTGCGCTTGCCGATGACGATGTCCTCTTTGAGGACCGCCCAGGGTCGCTGCCGCAGGAAGTATTTTTTCACCGGCCCCTGAGTCATGCCGGTGGCCGCGAGCATTGTGGCGGTGGTCACCGCGGCGTTTCGCCAGCCGACGCGGCGATTTCCACCCAGCGCGATGATGGCCGCCGCGACGACCCAACCCGCACCCTTACCGAGGTCCGAGACTGTCTCGACGATGTCATTGAGGGACTGGCTGTGAGGCAGGTGGTTGACCGCCAGGAAGATGGACGCGTCCAGGGCTCGAATGCCTCCCATCTCACGAAGAACCGCCTTCTTCTGCGGAGGTGCGTCCTCGGCTATCTTCTGGGCGGCCTCGGTCAGCCCGTCGTTGGTCTCTTCCGCCACTGCCTCGACCGACTCCACGGCGGCCGCGGCGACGTCCTTCGGGGCCGGGCTGTCTGTCCCTGCTGGGGCCTCTCGGGAAGGGTCTGTCACGTTTGAATCTTAGAGGGGTGACCCCTGTTCGAACCCGTGACCGCACAAACCATGTAGAAGTGGAGGGCATGGACTCGACATGGAGCTGATCGCACTGGGCTGGACGGCGGTCCGCGCCGCCCAGTTGCCCGGACGCGGGCGACCGGCGCGGGTCGTCTCACAGGCGGGTCCGCAGGTGTACGCGGACGCGGGCGAGGGCCCGGAACCCGTGACGGTGCCCGGCCGCCTGCGCACCCGGCGTGCGGCCGACCACCCCGCGGTTGGGGACTGGGTGATCGTCGAACCCGAGACCGGGGTGGTCCTGGAACTGCTGCCCCGTAGCTCGGCCCTCCAACGCAAGGTGCCCGGCGCCGCCAGCGAGGCCCAGGTCCTGGCCGCCAACATCGACATCGTCCTGGTTGTGGCCGCCGCTGACAACCTCAACCTCCACCGGGTCGAACGCATGCTTGGCGCGGGATGGGACAGTGGTGCCACCCCGGTCCTGGTGCTCACCAAGTCGGACCTCGCCACTGACGCGGGATCGCTGCTGGAGAAGCTTCGCGGCCAGCTCCCGGGGGTCAACGTCGTGGGTGTCGCGGCACTTTCGGGCGAGGGGCTGGACGACATTCGGGCCCTGGTGCCCCCGGGCCGTACCGCGGTCCTCCTGGGGCCTTCCGGAGCGGGTAAGTCAACCCTCGTCAACGCCCTGTTCGGCGCCGAGGCAGCAGCGGTTGGAGCGGTGCGCAGCGACGGCAAAGGGCGACACACGACCGTCCGCCGCCAACTCCACGGGCTGCCCGGAGCGGGGCTGCTGGTCGACACCCCCGGCATCCGCGAGCTCCAGCTGTGGGATGAGACCGGCGAGTCGGTGTCGCGCGCCTTTGCGGACATTGAGGCGCTCGCCCTGGGCTGCCGCTTTTCCAACTGCCGCCACCAGGCGGAGCCCGGTTGCGCGGTACAGGCCGCAGTTACGGGGGGAACGCTGAGCGCTGCCCGCCTCGAGTCTCGACAGCGCATGGAGGCCGAAGTCGCGGCCACGGCGCGCAGGGTCGATGCGCGGCGCCGGGCCGATGCGCGCCGTGACGCCAGGGTGCTCGCGCGCAGCGTGCGCAGGAGTTCCAAGCCGGGATCCACCGGCTGAGAGTGTCGGCGAGAGGATTCGAACCTCCACCCCTTGCGGGACCAGCTCCTAAGGCTGGCGTGTCTACCGTTCCACCACGCCGACGGGGGCTTGGATTGTAGGCAGGGTGAGGCGAATCCCGGGTTAGCCTTCAGAGTGAGAGCCGCGAGCGCATTCAGGAATCCCCAGGACCGCGTCGCCACGTCGCCGACCGAAAGGCTTGGCGCCGCGGGGCTGGTGGTGCTCAGCTCGCTCTCGGCGCAGCTCGGCGCCACCTACGCCTTCCACCTCTTCCGGTACACCAGCCCGAGCATGGCCGCGTGGCTCCGCAACCTCGTGGGCGCGTCGATCCTGGTGGCCCTGGTGCTGCTGCGCCGGGGCTCCTTCCGGGGCATCAAGCTGCGGGCGGCCCTGGGCCTCGGGGTAATCCTGGGGGGCATGAACGCGACCTTCTACGAAGGACTGCTTCGCCTTCCGCTGGGCGATGGCGTGGCCATCGAGTTCACAGGGCCGATCGTGGTAGCCGCGCTGCTCTCACACAGCCGGCGCCATCTGTTCTGGGTGGCGCTGGCAGCGGCCGGGGTGATCGCGGCCAGCAAGCCGGGACCCGACCACCTGAACTTCGCCGGAGTGGGCTTCATGCTCGCGGCGGCAACGTTCTGGGGCCTGTATGTCTTGCTGGGACGACGGGTGGCTGTCGGCGGTCGGCGCGCCGACACCCTGGCGGTGGCCATGGCCGCCAGCGCGGCCTTCCTGACCCTTCCGGCCTTCGCGCGCTCCGCGCCCACCCTGCTTGATCCGCGGGTCCTGGGCCTGGGCGTGATCGCGGGCGTGTTGAGCTCGGCCATCCCCTACTCCGTCGAACTGGTGGCCATGGAGCGCGTGCCCCCGGCGATCTTCGGCGTCCTGCTCAGCCTGCAGCCCCTGAGCGCCGGGCTGGTGGGGCTGGTCGTCCTGCAACAGCGTGTCTCCCTGCAGGAGACCATCGGTTTCTGCCTCGTCGTGGCGGCGTCCCTTGGGGTCACCCTCGGCGGCTCGCGAGAAGTCGTGCGCGCGGAGGCCGAGCCGGTCCCCACTTAGAGCCGGGAACGCTCTGGGCTCGTAACCTTGGGCATGGCCCATCCGCTGCTCCAGCTGACGGGGGTGACCAAGGAATATTCCCGAGGCGACCAGCTGGTACGGGCTGTCAGTGAGGTCGACCTCGAAGTCCCGCAGGGAGGCTTCACCGCGATTGTTGGTCCGTCCGGGGCAGGTAAGTCCACACTGCTTCACCTCGTCGGGGGGCTTGACACGCCGACGCGCGGCTCGGTCCTACTTGAAGGTCGAGACCTGGCCCGGCTGACCACCAATGAGCTGACCCTGGTGCGCCGCCGGCGGCTGGGCTTCGTGTTCCAGTTCTTCAACCTCCTTCCCAACCTGCCCTGCTGGCAGAACATCGCGATGCCGCTCCTGATCGACGGGGCCGCCCCGGTGGAGGCCCGCGATCGTGCCACGAGCCTGGGCGTGCGCCTCGGAATCGGGCACCGCCTCGACACCCGGGCGTCGCTTCTCAGCGGGGGCGAGATGCAGCGGACGGCGATCGCCCGCGCCCTCGTGGGAGACCCCGCGCTGGTGCTGGCCGACGAACCAACGGGGAACCTTGACAGGGCCACCGGCATCGAGGTCCTGGACATCCTGCGCCGGCTTGTCGACGATGAGGGCAAGACCATCGTCATGGTCACCCATGACGCGGCGGCGGCGCGTCGCGCCGACGTCATCGTGACCATGGTCGACGGCGCCGTGGCCTCGCGTCACCGCCCCAGGAAGGGCTGACCTTGAGGGCCGCGTGGATCCTCTTCCGCGGCCTGAACCTGGAGTACTTCCGTGGCCACGCCCTGCGCATAGGCCTGACCGTGGTGGGAATCGCGCTGGGCGTGATGCTGCTCTTTGGGGCGATCATCGACAATGCCTCCGCCGGCTACTCCATTGCCAGGCGTACGCAGTCGCTCCAGGGACAAACCGACCTCGAGGTGACCACCGCGGCACTTGCCGGCGTCCCTGAGGGCCTGGCCGCACGGGCGCGGGGAATGCCGGGCGTCGCGGCAGCCGCCGCGGTACTGCAGCAGCATGTGTTCATCCGCGGTCCCCGCTCGGCGGTCGAGGTGGTCGCGATCGGCTACGACCCCGGGTTGGCGCGCCTGGCGCCGGCGGCAGTGGATCCGAAGCGCCTCCGGCGTCTGCGCGACGGCCCTGGGCTGGTGGTTGCGCCCCAGTTACTCACACGACTGGGGCTATCCACGAATGACCGCTTATCTCTCGTGGCGCAGGGCGTGGCGCACCCGCTGCCAGTGGTCGCCGTCATGCCCGCCGAGGTCGGGCAGCAGGTTGACCAGGGGCGCGTCGTCGCCCTTCCCCTCCCCCTGCTGCAGGCGTATGTCAACGCCCCGTCGCGGGTCAGTTCCATATTCATCGGGGCAACGGACCGCAGTCGCGGCGGCATCTCCGCCCTCAGGGAGCGGCTCGTCACCGACCTCGGGACGTCCGTGCAGGTGCTTGATGCCGACCACGTTCGGCGTGAACTCGACATCTCGACGGCACAGTTCCGGTCGGTGACAAACCTGCTCTCCCTGCTCGCGCTGTTGCTCGGCGGGTACGTCGTCTTCATAACCATGTCCATGGCCGCCGTGGAGCGACGGCGCGAGTTCTCCATCATGCTCGCGCTCGGCGACTCCGCCGCACGCTTGCTGGCGCGGTTTCTAGCCGAGGCGGCCCTCCTCGGTCTCGCCGGGTCCCTTGTAGGCCTGGTCGCGGGGTACTACGTCGGACGCTACCTGGCCGGCGGAGTCCCGCCATACCTGGAGCAGGCCTACGGCTTCCACTCCGAGGTCGCGGTGCCGGCCTCCGGGGTGGCGGCCGCGCTACTCGCCGGCATCCTGGCGTCGGTGGCGGCGGCCACGGGACCGGCCCTGGGCATCCTCCGCCTGCCCCCGGCGGAGGCACTGAGGGCGCAACCCCTGGGTGAGGCTCCTCGCCGGGGCCTGCTGGCGGCACTCGCCTTCATCGCCGGCTGCGGCCTGCTGGCCGGGGGGCTCGCGGGGGCACTGCTGGTGCCGCGGGTCGGCTACATCTTCGCCGGGTTCACCTTCCTGGGCGCGGTGCTGGCGTTGCCCGAGGTCTTCACGAGGGCGTTGCGCTTCGCGGCCGTCGCCCTTGAGCGCTGGCGGTGGCGGTGGGGCGCGGGAGTGGTACGTGTCGTCGCCGCCAACCTCCAGGGCAACCCGCGCCGGACGGTGGCGGCGATCAGCGCCGCAGCACTGTCGCTCTCCCTGGTGATCGGGTTCGCCGGTTCGAACGACGACGTGACGCAGGCCGTCGACCGCTTCGCTTCGCATTTCAGCCGCGTCGACCTGGTGGCCAACGGTTCCGACAATCTCTACTTGCAGTTGCCCTTCCCCGCCGCCGCGGTGACGCGCGTGCGAGCACTCCCCGGCGTGGCCGCGGCCTACCCCATAACGTTCAATTTCTTGAACTGGCACGGGCGCAGGATCGCGGTCCTCTCCCAGGAACCTGCCTCCCGACGCGCCTTCGACCTCGACTTCGCCGCCGGCAACCCGGACCGCGCGTACGCCTCGCTATCCGGTTCGGGTTTGCTGATTTCAACCCAGGTGGCTCAGCTGGACGGCATCCGCCTGGGGGACACCGTCACACTTGGGACACCAGCCGGCGACCGCCAGTTCCACGTCAGCGGGATCGTGGAGGACCTGGGCTGGCAGGAGGGGGTTCTCATCATGGGGCGGAGTGCCTTCGTCAGCGCATACCGGCAGCCGGAGGTGAACCAGGTCCTGGTCAAGCTGCTACCGGGGATGTCCGCCGAAGCGGTCCGCGGCGCGATCCACCGCGAGCTCGGGGACGAGAGCGTGGTCCAGCCGGGCACGGCGTCGATCGAAACGGTGCGCCGGGCCAACGCCGCCATCGAAGCACCCTTCACACACATGCGCAATGTCAGCGTCGTCGTCGCGGTGCTCGCGGTGCTCAACACCCTCCTGGTGGCGGTACTTCAGCGACGTCGCGAGATCGGGGTGCTGATCGCGATCGGGCTTCACCGCCGCCAGCTGGCAGAGGCGCTCCTCGCCGAGGCGGGGGTCATGGTCGCCCTCGCGCTGCTGGCGGGCACCGCACTAGGTCTGACCATCCAGGCGGTCGGGATCATCTTCCTGGACGCCACGACCGGCCTGCCACTTCACTTCCACCTTCAGCCGGCCGCCCTCGGAATCGGGCTCGTTGCCGCGCTGGTCATTGCGGTGGCCGGCTCCCTGTACCCTGCCCGCCAGGCGGCGACGGTGCCTGTCCTGGAGGCGATCGCCTACGAGTGAGATGGGTAGCGGTGCGTCCACTAGATTTGATGCGTGAATGCTGCGGACCTCGCGCGCGAGATGGTCGCGTATGACCGTTGGGCCACCGGCCGCATTTTCGCCGCGGCCGCCGGCCTCGACACCGGCAACCCCTCCGCGGGTGCCAGCTGGAAGAGCATTGACGGCTCCATGCGCCACGTCGCCGCCTCGCACGCGACCTGGCTCTCGCGCTGGAACGGAGAGCCGACAATCCAGCACGAGGCGGCGGACGAAGCGGGCCTGCGCGCCTGGTTCGATGCGGTTTACGACGCCCTCGAAGGCTTTGTGGCCGGCCTCGACGACCAGCAGTACCTCGCGGAGGTCACTTTCAGCGACAGCCGCGGCAACCCCCACCGCGATGTGCTGGCGCTGCTCCTGGCCCACGCGGTGAACCACGGCACCTACCACCGCGGGGAGGCGGCGTTGCTCTTGACCGAGGCCGGCCACTCGCCCGGGGACCTTGACCTGGTCGTCTTCCGGCGCATGCAGGACCCGACCCGCTAGTACGCGCCCCGGCCGAGGTCGAGGGGCCGGGGTACTTCCAGCCAGCGGACGGGCCGACCGTGGTACCCGGACTCGGCAACGAGCTGCTGCTCCCCGCCCGGCCAGGTGACCAGATTGACGTGCGCCCGCCCTGCTCCGCCAGGCTCCATGGAGAGCCACGCGAGGGGCGTTTTCGCCGTGGCACGCTCGCCCGCGGCGACCAGGACGTCACGCATCTCGCGACGTGCGGCCTCGGTCATGTACTGCATCACGATGGAGTGATAGACAACCGTGGCCACGCCATCCCGGGCAGTCGCCAGCTGGTCCTTGAGCCAGTCCTGTCCTTCCGCACGATCGATGACGACCGGCACCTGGCGCGCGAGCGCCAGGGCGCCGTCGAGGGCCGCGAAGCGCTCCAGCTGGTCCGGCCACGCCGACGCTCGCAGGTTGAGGGCAGTCTCCTGGCTCAGCGGGTCCTGCGGCAGAGGGTCACAACCCCGACGGTCCACGACCACCGCGGGCACGTGCATCGGAGGGGCGGCCTCGAAGACGCCGTCCAGCACGACGGGCGACCCCGGCGGGCCCCATGCGACGACCCCGTCGACGTACCGGAAATGATCCCATCGCAGGTTGAGGCCGGCGCTGGCGCCGACCTCCAGGATCCTCAGGGGCATCCCGGTGTGCCGCGAGACGCTGAGGAAACCCCCGAGGAGCGCGGCGGCACGCCCGGGCTCGTTGGTCTGGCAGGGGCGGGAGACGCCGTCGCGAACCTCGTCGACATGCTCCTCGAGGACCGCGCGAAATGCCTCCCACGAACCTTCGACTCCAAGGTCGCCGCCGGCACTCGGGTAGTGGCGCCGCAGTTGTGGTGCGCTCCCCGTAAGTACGAGGCGATGGACCGCGGCCATCAGGCGTAGCCCCAGCGCGGTAAGGGGAGGTTCGTCGGCGTGAACCTCCAGCACGCGCCAGGAGATCCCGCCGCTGCGCGCATCATCTGCCAGGCGGCCGAGCAGGTGGCCGTAGAGGGGCGACCCGATGGCCGCGCAGCCGGCGGCCTGGTATTCCAGCTCCCCTACCACCGCCCCGCGTGCGTCCCCCGCTTCGCGGGCCTCGTGGATGCGGCTGATCAGGGCAAGGACGTCAGCCGTGGCGGCGCAGGAAATCGACCAGGTCGCGGTTGAAGGCGTCCGCTTGTTCGTACATCGGTAGGTGCCCGCACTGGTCATAGATGTGCAGTTCGGCGCCGGGTACGCGGTGCGCCGCGCGGTAGGCATGCTGGACCGGCAGGGTGCGGTCCTGCCGCCCCCAAACGATCAGGGCCGGCCGCCGCAGCTCGGGCAGTTGCTCCCACAGCGTTCCACCACCGGGGCCGATGAGCATGGTCTCGGCCATGCCGAGGATGTGGTCGCGGTAACCGGGCTGGGCGTACGCCTCCGCCATCACGTCCACCTGCAGCGGGGTGGACAGCGCCTGGTCGTGGTAGGCGCGGGCGTGCGAGCGCTCCAGCAACCAGCGTCTTCCCATCAACGGGCGCAGGAGGGCCCGCGCCACCGGGTGACCCGCGAGGGCCCAGGTGCGGGGTACGGTCTCGAACATCCCCGCGGGGTCGGCGCCGGTGACGGTGAGGACGCGGTCGGGCCGGTCTATGGCCGCCTTGAGGGCGATGGCCCCACCCATCGAACTGCCCACAAGGTGCGCGACCCGGAGCTCCAGGGCATCCATGAACGCGACAAGGAAATCCGCGTAGCCGCGAAGCGAGTACTCCATATGCGGAACACCGCTGCGACCAAACCCCGGCAGGTCGATGGCCAGGACACGGAACCCGGCGGCCGTCAGTGCGCCGATATTGCGAACCCAGGCCTCCGCGTGGTGGTTGAAGCCGTGCACCAGGATGACTGGCACCCCCGCCCCGGCATCGTAGTGAAAGACCCGGGCCCGACCCACACGCAAATGGCGCGGAGTCAGGGCGGGTGCAGCGGGCACCGTTTCCGCCGGGGAGGCGGCCGAGCTCATTTTGGTGAGGACTTACCCCCGCTTCCGCGCTTGGGGGTGGCGGCCCTGGGGGCCGTGGCCTTCGCGGCCGCAGGCTTGCGAGCGGCGGTCTTCGGAGCAGCCGGCTTGGCAGCAGCCGGCTTCGCGGCGGCGGTCGCCTTCGCAGAAGCGGCCTTGGGAGGCGCCGGCTTCGCAGCGGTGATCGCCTTCCCATCAGCGGGCTTCGAAGCGGCCGGCTTCGCAGCCGTGGTCGGCTTCGCAGCGGCGGGCCTGGCGGCGGCGGGCGTGGCCCTCGCAACCTTTGCCGGTTTCGCCGCTGCGGTCTTCGCCGCAGCCGGTTTCGCCGCGGCGGGCTTCGCCGTCGCGCTCTTCGCGGGCGCCGGCTTGGGCTTGACTGTGGTCGCGGACTTGGCGGGCAGCGCCTTCCTGGGGCTGGCCTCGACCAACTCGCGGAGCTTGTCCAGGGAACCGGTCAGATCCTTGCGAGCCTGGCCCTCCGCGGCCTTCCCCAGCGCCCCGCCCGCGGCTTTCTTGAGGCCGCCGAAGAACCCACCGCCACCGCCGATCAGGCTGGTCAGGTCGTACTCGTTGACAAGGCGCACACGGGTGCCCCCATCACGGCTGGTGAATGTGTAGCTGCCCGAGTTTTCAAAGCCACTGATGGAGCGGAAGGCGATCCGGCTGTCCTGCTGCCAGCCGTGGATCTCCACCTCTGACTTGATGTCCGGGAGCCCGGTGGTCTTCTTCACCATCGCAAATCGCGCGCCATCACCGTTGGTCTTATCCGTGGTCGGCCTGTACTCGGTCATACCCACGATGTACCTCGTGGTGTTGCGGTAATCGTCGACGAACGCGAAAACCTCGGCGATCGGACGATCGATATCGACGCTGTTCTCAACCCTGCTGGCCACTTATTCACTCCTTGCGTTCGCGGATATTCGCGCCTCTGAATCCTAGACTGAACGGCCTCCAAGATGAGGCGACAGTAAGGCGCCCCTCGGCTCCCTGACGGCCCGGGGGCACGCCTCCCCGGGTTCAGCGGGGCCGCCCCGATGTCGTGGCTGGCGCGACGCGGCGCCTCTTCCACGTCCTCCCGCAGTCGCTGGATGCTGCCGCCATCGTCCTGCCGGTCGCTCCAGATTCACCCGGGAAGACGTGCCCCCCGAACCGCCAGTGGTTCGCGCCCTACCTCCGTCTCCCTGACAACAAACCAGCCGTTCCGGGGTGGTGCAGGGATGGCATAGGCGGGGGTGGCGCTCCCGGCACAACTCGTGTCGCGGCGTAACGAGCACGCAGGACGGATTGACTGAGGCTACCTGGAGAACGGGCGCGCGCAGTTTCGAGGGGCGGCGAGGAAGCCCCGCCAGGGGCTTTCCGCGATAACTCCGCCCCGTCCGGCGACATGGGTTGTGCCGGGAGTGACAGGACCCCCGCCCTGGTGCGTTCCCTGTCGCACCATCTCGGTAGCTGAAGCTCCTAGACTCTGCCGCGGGGGGAACTAATGAGGGCAGGCTACGTTAAGGTGGCGGAACCGTTATGGGGCTTCACTACCTGGTGCCTGGATTGAGATCGCGGATGGCCGGCGGGGTTTACGCTGCCGCCATCGCCCTGTCCGCGAGCCTTCTGGTCCAGCTCGGCGCCCCCGCCCCGGCCATGGCCGCGGGCCGCTTCGACATGCAGGTCACGGCGGGTTATGACGGCCTCGCTCGCCCCAACGACTGGGTCCCGGTGCACGTCTCCGTCAAGAACAATGGGCCGGATTTCCGCGGGCGGCTGCGCATCGACGACGGGACCGCGGGCAGCGGCGGTTTTGCCAGCCGGGGATTCAGGGCCCCCGCCCAGTCGAACTGCTGCGGGGGCCCCGTGGGGTTCGCCGACCGAGAACTCGACGTCGCGATTCCAGGCGGCGGCACCCGGCGCTACAACCTCTACGTCGCGGCGGCGCAGTCTCCGCGCGCGGCGCTGCTCGACGGAGGCAGGGAAGTCGCCAGCGCCGAACTCGCACAGACGCTGACGTTTACCGGCTCATCGGTGCTGCTCGTTGGCATCGTCTCCGACCGGGCCGATACCCTGGACCATCTCTCCCTGGTCCGCCTCGGCGGCGCGGCCACGGTGCATGCCGTTCACCTCAGGCCCGTTGACCTTGCGCCGAGCGGCATCCTCCTGCGCTCGTTTGACGCGCTGGCCTTCGACGACGCCAGCACCGATACCCTGACGGCGGAGCAGAAGTCCGCGCTCAGGGACTACGTGTCTGCGGGGGGAGGACTTCTCCTGGTGGGCGGGCCCACCGGCAGCAAGACCTTCGCCGGGATCCCGCTAGAACTTCAACCGGTGCGCCTCAGCGGCGCGGGGCGTTCGGACCTGGCCGCGGTGGCCGGCCTGGCACAGGCAGCCCCCCCACCCGGTGGCGCCGTTGTCTCGACGGGCAAGCTTCAGGAGGGCGCGCATGCGGTCAGCGACGGGAAGACTCCACTGCTCGCCTGGGGGCGCTTCGGCGCCGGCGGCCTCGTCTACGCCGCCTTTGATCCCGGCGCGGAGCCCATCAGCTCGTGGGCGGGAGAAGCGGCTTTGCTGCGGGAGTTGGTGGCACGCGCGTCCTCAATAAGGGTGCCTCCAAGCCCCACCGGCTTCAGCCAGCCGCAATCGGGGCGTGGCGCGGTGGACTATTCCGCCATCAGTTCCGTTCTCAACAACCTGCCATCCCTTGACGTCCCCGCGGCCGGGCTGGTGGGATGGCTGCTTTTCGGCTACGCGCTCCTCGTCGGGCCGGTGAACTACGTCGTCTTGAAGCGCCTGCGTCGCCGCCACCTGGCCTGGGTCACGATCCCGACGATGATCGCCATCGCAACGGCATCCGTGCTGGTCGTCGGGTTCAGCGTCAAGGGCTCGGGGAACCAGGCGAACCAGGTACGGCTGGTGCAGTTGAGCGCAGCCGGCGCCCGGACCTACGTGGTTACGTACACCGGCGTCGTGGTTGCGCACCGCGGCGATTACGCGCTTTCCCTGCCCGACACCGCCTTCCTCGGCAGTGTGGCCAACAACTACCAGCCCGGCACTGGCGGTGTCGATGTCCGGGGCGAACCCCCGCAGGCACAGCTTCCAGCGATGACCGCCTTTTCCGTGCGGAGCGTGGTCGCCGAGGGATTCGCGTCGACCGGCGAGAAGGTCACCGCCGACCTGCACCTGAGCGGAGGCAGCCTGGTCGGGACGGTGACCAACGGCGGCCCGAGGGACCTCGAGGATGCCGTGGTGATTTACGGCAGGTCCTTCTATGCCTTCGGAGTCCTGCGCAGGGGCCAGCCCGCGGCGGTCTCACTCTCCGCCCTGAACATCAACCAGTCGGGGGGGGATATCGCGGGCAGCCTATTCCCGAGTACTTACAACCGCTCCCCCACCACCCCCGCCGAGCGCGAGCGCCAGCGGCGGGCGCAGGTCCTACGCGCAATGACCAATACCAATTTTGCTGGCTATTCGAGGGACCCCATGATCATCGGCTTCGAGGCCGGTACGCCCCAACGCCCGCGGGTCAACGGCCAGGAGGTCCCGGTCACCGGTGAGACCGCGCTTGTCGTGACCCCCACGCTCGCTCCCGACAGCCAGGCGACAACGGTGGCTCCCGGGGACGTGAGGCCGCGCCTGGTGGGGTTTGACGGCGACGCTCAGACCGTACTCTTGGGCCCCAACTTTTCGTCCTCCATGCTGCACCTCGGGTCCGGCAGCGCCGTCATCGAGATGGACCTGCCAGGGGGCGGTTGGCGGACGGCGGATATCGTCGCCTCCGCCAGCGCAGCGGCCATTTGCTCCGGCGGGCCCGGTTCATCCACGGGGGGCGCGGTTCCACGCGCCGTTCCCGTCCCGGTCCCGGTCCCGCCCCAGGGCAATGGGCCTGCCGGAGCGACCTTGCCCTACTACGTTCAGGGGAAGCAGGTGGCGGGCTGCGTCCCCGGGGTGACGGAGGGGTCCGCCGCGGTGTTCAACTTCAAATCCGGTCGCTGGGAGCCGCTCGCGAGTCCCCGGGACGGAAGCTCGCCCCTCAACCCGGCGGGCGGACAGGTCGCCGACGACGGCGCGGTGCTGCTTCGTGTATCGCTTCCCGCGGGCAGCGCCCCGGTCAATGTGAGCATCCCCGATATCTCCGCGAGCAGGTCGGGCCCGGCTTGATCCGCATCGAATCGCTGACCAAGACCTACGGCACCTTCCGCGCCGTCAACGACGTGAGCTTCAGCGTCAACAAAGGGGAGATCTTCGGCTTCGTCGGGCCCAACGGCGCAGGCAAGTCCACGACCCTGAAGATCCTCGCCACCCTCCTCCCGCCGACGTCAGGGCGCGCGATGGTGAACGGCCTCGACGTGACCACCAACGTCTTCGAGGTGCGCGGGTTGATCGGCTACATGCCCGACTTCTTCGGCGTCTACGACCGCCTCACCAGCGCCGAGTACCTCTCCTTCTACGCCGCCTGCTACCGGATACCCCGGCGGCGCCGCCCCGCCATTGTGTCGGACCTGCTTGAGCTGGTGCGCCTTGGCGACAAGCGGGACGCGCAGGTCAACTCGCTGTCGCGCGGCATGAAGCAGCGGCTCTGCCTGGCGCGCGCCCTGGTTCACGATCCCGAGGTCCTGCTCCTGGATGAGCCGGCATCGGGGCTGGACCCCCGTGCGCGCGTCGACATGCGCGACCTGCTCAGGGAGCTTCGCACGATGGGTAAAACGATCATCATCTCCAGCCACATCCTCCCGGAGCTGAGCGAGCTGTGCACCTCTGCCGCGATCCTGGAGCGGGGCCGGGTCCTGGCGGCGGGTCCGCTGGACAGCCTGATGGGGCCGGGCGGCTCCAGCCGGATACGCGTCGCGGTCAAGGGCGACATCGATGCCGCCATGCGCACCGCCCAGGGCCTGCCCGGGGTCAACGCGGTGATCCCTGATGAGCGCGGCGGGATGGAGCTTGGGTATGACCCAGTGGCCACGGAGCCGGTCCAGGTGCTGCAGTGGCTGATGCAGGCCGGAGTCCCGGTGCGGGCATTCACACCCGTGGAGACCGACCTCGAGGATGTGTTCATGCAGGTCACAGCGGAGGCGCCAGGGTGACGGAGGCTCGAGGCGTCCCCGGCACGAGCGGAGGGGCACCATGGCGTGGTGCCCTGGACGTTGTCCGCGGCCTTGCCTGGAACCCGATCGTGGAGAAGGAGGTGCTGGCCCGGATGCGCTCGTGGCGGGCGCCGCTCTTCATCAGCCTTTTCGTCTTCCTGCTCAGCCTGGTGGGATGGGTTGGGGTGTCCCTGGCTTCGGCGGCGACGCAGTTCGGCGGCACGGCCGTGACCCCCGGGTTGGGACTCGGGATCTTCGCCGGACTGATGGTCACCGAACTGATCCTGGTGGTCCTGATCGCCCCGGCGCTGACCGCGGGGGCGATCAGCGGTGAGAAGGAGCGTCAGACCCTGGACCTCCTGCTCTGCACCCGCGTCCGCCCCAGCGCGATCGTCGCGGGCAAGCTCGTGTCCTCGCTGCTGTTCATCCTCCTGCTGGTGCTGATCTCTGTGCCCCTGGTGACCTTTGTGTTCCTTTTCGGGGGGATCGAGGTGGACCAGGTGGTGGTGGTCACCCTCCTGGTCATGGTCTCCGCGCTCTCCGTTGGGGCCATCGGGATCTTCTGCTCATGCTTCATCCGAAACGCGATCGGCAGCACCGCCGCCGCCTTTCTGCTGACGGTGGTCTTCCTTGCCGGGCCGATGCTGCTGCCGCTGTTCCTCACCGCCGTGACCACGCCAAGGTCATTCCTGGTCAACCGCGGAACCCCGGTTTACCAGCTTGGCGAGCCCTTCTACACGCTGGCCGTGACGCTGGCGCCGCCGAACACGATCAACGGCGGAAACGTGGTCAGCCGCGGCACTGTGAGCCCTTCGCTCTCGCACGCGGCGGGTCCGACGACGGTCTGCAACAGCCTCCCGGGTGGCGGGCAGGAGTGCCACAGTGTGGTCAACGGGCAAACGTTTTCGTCCGGCCCCGTGGGGGCGGCGCAGGATGCGTCCATTCCGGCCGGCAACGTCATCATGGCGGGCGACATGGTCACCGAAGGACCCATAAAGGGGTGGCACGCCTGGCAGGTCTTCGTGGTTCTCAACGTGCTTCTTTCAGCGCTGTTGCTGACCCTCAGCACGATCCTGCTGGGAGGCAACCGCGTGGGCCGCGCCGGCCGCGGCCTGAGGCTGGAACGCCACGCCGTCCTACCGCCACTGCCGGGGGCGGGCGACGAGGGTGATGGATCGCCTCCGGCGGGCCCACCATGAGCGCGGACCTGCGCGAGGGGCTCGCTCCTTTCCATCGCGCGGCCGCCCGGGACCGGCTGCTCCGCTGGGCCCTGATCGGGGGTTCGGCCGGCGCGGCCTGGGCGGTGGCGCTGCAGCTGGCGAGCCGGGCCTGGATCCTGGCCTGGCTTGCGCCGGCGGCGACCGCGGGCGCATTGGCCCTGCTGGTCCTGGCGATCGCGTGGGGCGCGGTGCGCCGCCCGACCCTGATGAACGTGGCGCGGCTCGTCGATGCGCGGCTGGGCCTGCTCGAACGGCTGGCCTCCGCCCTGGCCACGGGGCAGGGTGACCTCGGCGATCGCCTCCACGCTGACGCCCTCACGAGCGCCCGGTCGCAGCGCCCGGCAAGCGCCTTCCCGATGCGCCGCCATCGGACGGGCGCGCTGCTGCTGGCTGCGCTGCTCAGCGCCTGCGCGCTCCTGGTCATCCTGCCCAACCCGCGCGATGCGGACCTCGCGCGCCAGCGAGCCGACCGCGCCGCCGTGGCGCGGGTCGCCGCCGAACTGGCCAGGGCCCGTGCCGCTGCCGCCGTGGCAACGCGGGACGCCAGCCCGGAGAACGCGGCTGCCCTGGACGCCGCACTGCGCGACGCCCAGCAGCGCGTGGCGCGGTCCTCGAGCCCCTACCAGGCCCTGCAGGAGTTGTCGTCCTTGCAGGAGGGCCTGAGCCGGCTTCGTGACCCCGCGTTGGCGGCCCGGCAGCAGGCGGCGCAGGCTGCCGGTGCGGCGCTGGATGGTGCGCCGGGTACAGCGCAGCTGGCGAAGGACCTCCAGCAGGGCAGGTCCGGCGCGGCGGCCACCGGCCTGCGCTCACTGGGCGCCTCGCTGGGCAAGCTGACCGCCGAGCAGCAGAAGCAACTGACTCAGGCCCTTGAGCGCGCCGCCGCGGCGTCCGCCGGCGACCCGGCCCTTCAGCAGGCGCTGGGCAAGGCCGCCTCAAACCTCCAGGCGGGCGATCTCGCCGCCGCCAATTCGGCACTGAACCAGGCCGCGAGCGCCACCGCGACACAGTCATCCGACCAGTCTTTCCAGTCCGCCCTGGCCCAGGCGCAGGCCGCCGCAGAGGCAGGCCGGCAGCAGGCAGCAGCGCAGGCCAACGCCGATGCCCAGGGTCAAGGTCAAGGTCAAGGTCAGGGACAAGGCCAGGGCCAGGGACAAGGACAGGGCCAGGGACAGGGACAGGGACAGGGACAAGGCCAGGGACAGGGGCAAGGTCAGGGACAGGGCGGCACCGGCCAGGGCACCGGTACCGGCGGCGGCACCGGTGGGCAATCCGCAAACGCCGGCGGCGCCGACGAGCCGATATACGTGACGGGGCAACCCGGCACCGGCATCGACCAGCCGGACCCGGGCCCCCTCGGCCCCGGCCAGGCGGTCCCTCAGAGCGGGTACCAATCGGTATTCGGCGCCTACCAGCGAGATGCCGGTGACGCGCTGGACCGATCCGCCTACGACCCCGGCAACAGCGAGCTCATCCGGCGGTACTTCTCAGACCTCGGAGGCCCCCGCCCATGACCGACCTGATGCGCGAGCCCATGAGTCCCGAGCGCTTCATGGAGACCGCGCGGCGACTCGAGACAGAACTCGGCAAGGTAATAGTCGGCCAGAACGAGTTGCTCCGCGACACCCTGCTGGCAATGTTCGCGGGAGGCCACGTCCTCATCGAGGGCGTACCGGGGCTGGGCAAGACGGCGCTGGTTCGAACCGTTGCCGGCTCCCTCTCGCTTCAGTTCTCGCGCGTCCAGTTCACCCCCGACCTGATGCCCGCGGACATCGTCGGCACCAACATCATCCAGGAGCAGGACGGCGGCCGGCGGCCGGTTTACCAGCAGGGCCCAATCTTCGCCAACCTGGTCCTGGCCGACGAGATAAACCGGGCGACGCCGAAGACCCAGAGCGCGCTTTTGGAAGCGATGCAGGAGCACCACGTCACCGTTGGCACGGAGACCCGCGCGCTGCCCGAGCCCTTCTTCGTGCTGGCCACCCAGAACCCGATTGAGCTGGAGGGCACATACCCTCTGCCGGAGGCCCAGCTGGATCGCTTCCTGTTCAAGATCCTGGTCCCCTTCCCGCCGGAGTCGGACCTCGTTGAGATCGCCCGCCGCACGACTGGCGAGGCGGGCGCGGAGCCGACGCCCATCGCCGGTGCCGCGGAGGTCGCCGCGATGATCACCCTGGCCCGACAGGTGCCCGTGGCCGACCATGTCCTGGAGTACGCGGCGCGGGTGGTGGCCTCGACCCACCCTGGACGCAGCAAAAGCGAAAGCGTGCGTCGGTATGTCCGTTTCGGTGCCAGTCCCCGCGGCATGCAGGCGATGGTCCTCGCGGCAAAGGTACGGGCGCTAATGGACGGGCGGTACAACGTGGCCTTCGACGACCTCAAAGCGGTTGCGATCCCCGCGCTGCGCCACCGCGTCCTCCTCAACTTCGAGGCCGAGGCGGCGGGAATCGACGCCGACGCAGTCGTGGGCGAGATCGTCGAGATGCTCGTCACCGACCCCGCCGCGGCGTGACCACGCCCGGCGACCCGCTGGAGCTCGGTGGGCCGCTGCTGAGGCAGTTGGAGCGGCTGGCACTGCGGAGTCGCCAGCCCGTGATCGGGCAGCTTGGCGGTGGCCGGCGATCCGCCCGCCCCGGCACCTCGATGGAGTTCGCGGACTACCGCACGTATGTCCCCGGGGACGACTTTCGAAGGGTGGACTGGAACGCTTACGGCCGCCTTGACCGCCTCGTGCTACGGCTCTTCGAGGGCGAGGAGGACACCTGCCTCAACCTCTTCGTGGACTGCAGCGCCTCGATGGCCTGGGGCGCTCCCAGCAAACAATGGGCCGCGCGGCGACTCGCCGGGGCACTTGCCTACATGGCCCTCTGCGCCCACGACCGCGTCAGCGTGACCGCCATTGCGGACCGCGTGCTCGCTCAACTGCGCCCCGTTCGCGGGCGTCCTGCCGCACCCCGCGCCTGGGCATTCCTGGCGGGGTTGGGCGGGGGCGGGGAAACCCGCTTCGAGTGCGTCGCCGCGGGCGGCGCCCCCTCCCCCGGCACCAGCGTCGTCATCTCCGACTTTTTGTCGGAGGACCTCGGCGAACCAGCCGTGCGGGCACTGCGCGGGCGCGGCCAGCAGGTCGTCCTGATCCAGCTTTTGGCGCCCGGTGAACTCGATCCCGAAGTCGCCGGCGACGTGGCCTTGCGCGACCTCGAGAGCGGCGCCCGCGTGGAGGTGACCGTCACCCCGGCGGTCCTGGCCCGCTACCACGCCGCCCTCGATGCCCACGTGGACTCGATCCGCGCCATGGCACGCGCCCACGGCGCCACCTTTCACCTGGCGGGTTCTGCTGAGCCGCTCGAGGTGCTGCTGCCCCAGACCCTGAGGCGCGCCGGGATCATCCCGTGAGGGCGGCCTCGTGAGCTTCCTGGCGCCGCTCGGCGCGCTGGCGCTGGTCGGGATCCCGGCGATCCTTGTCCTCTACTTCCTCAAGGTGCGGCGGCCGGAATCGGACTTCTCCTCGACGCTCCTGTGGCGGCGCGCCGTCCTTGACCGCCAGGCCAGCGCCCCCTGGCAGCGCCTGCGAGTCTCCAGGCTGCTGCTGCTGCAGTTGCTCGCCGTGGCCCTGCTGGCGGCGGCACTTGCGCGACCGGCGCTGGCGGTGCGAGGGGGCCTCGGCGGGCACACCATCCTCATCGTCGACAGTTCGGCGACGATGCAGGCGACGGATGTGGCGCCCAGCCGTTTCGGGGAGGCCCGTCGCCTGGCGGGGGAAGTCATCGACAAAACGGGCCCGGGGCAGCGCGTGACGCTCATCGACATGGGCCCGCAGGCGCGGCTGGCGGCGAGCGCGACCGGGGACATGGGGTCGGTCCGCGGCGCCCTGGCAGCCATGCGACCAACCAATGGTCCTGCCGACCTGCAGCAGGCCCTGGCGCTGGCGGCGTCCACCGCCGGCGCGGCCGGGCGCACGCAGGTGATCCTCCTGGGTGACGGCATCACCCGGCCGCTACCCGCCGCCACCAGCCTTCCTTTTCCCCTGGAGTACCGCCGTGTCGGCGTCTCAGGCGAAAACCTGGCGCTCACCTCGATCACCCTCCATCCCGAGCCCGCGCAACGAACCGCGGTCGTTCGCGTGGAGAACATGGGCCGGCAGCACCGGCACGCAGATATCGAATGGCACGTCGACGGCCGGCTCGTGGATGCGCGCTCGGAAGACATTGAGGCGGGGGCGGCGCGGGACGTCAGCTTCCACGTGCCCCCTGGCGCCAACCGCGTCTGGGCGCGCCTGCGGACGCAGGACACCCTGGCCCTGGACGACGTCGCCTACGCCGTTGCCGCCCTGCCACGAACGCTGCGGGTGACGGTCGTCAGCCCGGCCAACATCTTCCTGCAGCGCGCGCTTGAGCTTCGCCCGGACCTCCGGGTGACCATGGTCCGCCCCGCCGACTATCACTTCGACTCGGCGGTGGACCTGTACGTCTTCGACGGCATCGTCCCGAGCCCCCTACCGGCAACGCCGACGTGGTATCTGAATCCCCCCGCGGGCGGCTTCGGAGCCGGCCCCCTCGTGCCGGTTGGGCGGCCGCGCGCGGCGGCTGCCGATGACCCCCTGATGCGCGACGTCGATCTCCGCGAGGTCCACGTGGCGCGCTCCGCCGACCTGCGCCACAACACCTTCGGCGGCCGAACCCTGGTCGAGGCCGACAGCGGTCCGCTGGTGCTGGTCCGCGACGAACCATCCCGTGCGGTCCTCTTCGGGTTCGACCTGCACTCCAGCGACCTGCCACTGCGAACCGCCTTCCCGGTTCTCGTGGACCACCTCAGCGGCGACCTGGTACCGGCGACCGTGGGCGCCCGCGCCTACCACCCCGGCGAGCCCGTTCTGCTACCCATACCGACCGGGACGACGCGGACCGACGTGACCAGGCCGGACGGGCATGTCGACCACCTCGCCGGGACAGCCGGGGCGGGATACGCCGCCTTTGACGACACGGAGCAGACCGGCTTCTACGCCGTGGAACAGCGCGGTCAATCCGGCGTGGTCTCGTCGACGCTGGCGGTCAACGGCGGCGGCGTGACCTCCACGATCACCCCCCGCGATCGGGTCGAACTGGTCAGCTCGCGTTCCGGCGGGGCGGTGGCGGCGGCGACACCAGGGCTCAGGGAATTCTGGCCGTGGTTGGTGGCCGCGGTGCTGCTGGTACTGACCCTGGAATGGCTGGTCTTCCATCGCGGTGGTTAGGTCCGCGCTACCCCTTAGCCTCAGCGAGCCCTTGGGCCTCCTCGGTCTCGCCGTCGTCGTGCTCGCGGCGGCCACGTGGCTGCGGTACCCGCCGCCCCTGTCGGCTGTGCGTGCGCGGCTCTCGCTGGTCACGCGCTGCCTGCTGCTGCTGCTGCTTGTACTGGCCCTCGCCGGGCTCTCGCTGGTCCGCGATCCCACCGGGCAGGCCATCGTCGTGCTCGCGGACCGCAGCGCCAGCGTCGCACCCGCCGCGGACCAGGAGCGTGACATCCTCCGCCGCCTGCTCGACGCGCGGCACGGGGCCGACCAGCTTGGGATCGTCGCCTTTGGTCGTGAGGCGCTCGTCGAAGCCCCGCCTGGCACCGCCCCCGCGTTCTCGGATTTCAGCACCGAGCCGAACCCCAACTACACCAGCGTCGACGACGCCCTGCGGCTGGCGTCAACGGTGATGCCGGCGGAGCTCCGCCACCACGTGGTCGTCGTCAGCGATGGCAGGGAGAACATCGGTAGCGCGACAACCCAGGCACGGCTGCTGCGCTCGCAGGGAACGCGGGTTGACGTGCTGCCGCTGCAAGTGGCGCTTGGTCCTGACGTGCGCGTGGACGGGCTGGACGTGCCGGCGGCAGTTCCGCCGGGGAACCGCGTCCACGCCGCGGTGCGCATCACCAGCAGCGCGGCCACCTCAGGCCCTGCGCGCGTCTTCTTGGACCATGCCCTGGTCGCGGACGTCGACGCGGCCTTCCCGGCCGGCTCCAGCACGGTGGACGTCACCCTGCCACCCGCCTCGCCAGGGTTCCATGACGTCCGGGTGGAGATCGCCCCGCTGGTCGACACCTACGCGGAGAACAACAGCGGCGAGGCGCTCTTCGAGGTCCTCGGCGCCCAGCGCGCGCTGGTGGTGGAGGGCCACCCGGGAGCCGCCGCCAACCTCGTCAGCGCGCTGGCGGCGGTCTCAGTCGAGACGGTCCTGGTTAGCCCCTCGCAGGTTCCGAGCCAGGCCAGCGGGCTGGCCGCGTACCAGGCGGTCGCTCTGGTGGACGTGCCCGCCGCGGACCTCGGTGATGCCCGCATGGGCGCACTTCAGGTCGCGGTCAAGGACCTGGGCCTGGGACTGGCCGCCTTCGGAGGCCCCGACACGTTTGGTCCCGGCGATTACGCGGGCACACCCCTGGAGGCTGCCCTGCCGATCGACATGCAGATCTCCGACCGCTCCCAGAAGCCGCCGATCGCCGTCGTCCTGGTACTGGAGTCGATGGAGAGTTCGCAGGCGGACGCCGTGATGCGGAGCGCGGCGAAGGCCGTCGTCGGTGCCCTGACCCCAAAGGACTTCGTGGGCGTGACCGACGGCGGCAGCAGTGGGCTGGCCGTGCCGCTGCAGCCCGTCAAGGACAGAAAGGCGCTGGAGAACCAGGTCGCCGGGATCCAAAGCTTTGGAGACTCGCCGGACTACTCGCCCTATATCTCCGCGGCCGCAGACGCGCTTGCCGCGCAGAAGGACGCGGTCAAACACATTGTTGTCGTCGGCGACGGTGACGCAATCCCCACCACCCCCGGCCTGCTGCAGGGCATGGCGGCGCGGGGCATTACCGTCTCCGCGATCGGCATCAACGTCCACGGCCAGGCGGGCCTTATGGATTCGATGCGAACCATCGCGCGTGACGGCAAGGGGCGCTTCACGGAGTCTGACAACGCCTCACAGGTTCCCCAGTTGCTGCTCCAGGAAACCGAGAAAGGCCTCAAACCCTGGATCGTCGAACAGCGTTTTCGCCCCGCGGTGGACCGCCCCAGCGGCGTCCTCGCCGGGATCGCGCCCGGGGCGCTGCCGCCCCTCGACGGGTACGTCGCCGCCACCCCCAAGGGCGCCGCCGAGGTGGTGCTGCGCAGCGCACAGCAGGACCCGGTGCTGGCGGAGTGGCAGTACGGGCTGGGGCGCACGGTGGCCTGGACCAGCGACATCGAGGGGCGATGGTCGAAGGACCTGCTGGCGTCCCCGGCAGGCGGGAAGCTCCTCGCCAACATGGTCGCGTGGACGCTGCCCCTTCGCGACGACCCCGACCTCGGCCTTCGCGCAACTTCCAGCGGGGACACCGGCCACCTGATCGCGGAACTTCGCAGCGCCAGCGCGGACACCACCGCCGTTGCCAGCATCGTCGCGCCGGACCTGGCCACCCGCCAGGTGCCCCTGCTGCTCACCGCCTCGGGGAGGTTCGAGGGTGACTTCCCCGCGGACCAGGTGGGCGCATACATCCTCAGGGTGACCGCGGGGAAACACGGGCGGCCGGAGCACGCCGCCACCGCCGGCCTGGCCGTGGCCTACTCGCCCGAGTTCCGCTTTCTTGGCACCGACATGAATGCCCTCAGCGCGATCGCCCGCGCTGGAGGCGGCCAGGTGCTGGGCAGCCCCGACGCCGCGCTTCGCGTGTCACTGCCACCACTCCAGGTCCAGCTCGGCCTGGCCGCCTGGCTGCTGGCGCTCGCCGCCGTATTGCTGCCGGTCGACGTCGCGCTGCGGCGGCTCGTGTTCCGCCGGGGAGACGCCGAGATCTGGGCCGCCGTCGTCCGCCGCGGTGAGGCCGCGCCGGCCGAGGTTGAGGCAACCCTGGGTCGCCTGCGCGGCAGCCTGGACCGCAAACGTGCCGGGCGCCTTGGGGCGGGTGTAGGGGCGACGCCGAGCGCCGCCGCTCTGCCGCCTCCGGAGACGGGCGCCTCGCCAAACACCACCCCGGCGGAAGCGCCTCCGCCCGGTGCTGAATCCGGCGACCTCGCGGCGCGCCTGTTGGAGCGACGGCGGACCAAGAAAGGCGATTGAGGGAGCGACCCTGGCCGCAGAACTTGGTGCGCGAGGCCCATTCCTAGCGTCCGATAATGGAAGCTTATCGGACGTCAGGAGGTCGTTGGCCCTCCCGCCCGGAACGACCTGCCTGTGATCTCCGCGAACCAAGCCCCTGGTTCGTCTTCACCTGGCAATCCGCCAACGGGGTTTAGGGCAGATCGGCCGTGACGGATGAGGTCGCCCCGGTCAGATTTACCCGTGACGGAATGCGCGCCTTGCTTCTGTTTACAGCCACGTGTTACAGTGCCCGCTGTCGCTCCACTGGTGGGGCTACTATGGGAGGGGGACGATGGCTCACCGCAAGTTCATTAAGTTCGTGGCTGGTTTGGCATCTGCGGGTGCCGCGTTGGCGGGGCTGGCTTCACCCGTGTTGGCCGATACCGCCTTCACGTCGAGTTCACCTGCGCCACAAGGATCCTGTAACCTGCCTGTCGTCTGCTCCCTGCCATTCATCGGTGATCCCGTCGGCTCGACGTATACGTGTACTGCGAGCGGTTCGGCTCACGGAACGTCTACTGCTGAAAACTCGAACAACGCATCCGTCACGGTGACGGTGGCGGACAGCGGCTCAGGCACGTGTTCATCTTCATCATCCATCACCGTCAATGTGTGTGTGCAAGTCGCGACATCGAATATCTTCGGTGTACCTTTTGGATATTCGAACGCTGTTTGTCACAGTGTCTCCAGTACCAACGCAGCGAACCTTGCAGCCGGACCATATGTCGACACGATCAATCAGACGGTCTGCCAGGCATGGTACCGCGCTGAAATAACGGTGACGGGCCAGTCGGGTACGAGCAGTAATTCGAACGTGCTCGATACCCAGCCATTCACCGCCACCCGGTTGGATACGGGCTGCGCCTGAGCCTTAGCGTCCGGTGCGAGCTGGACGGCCGGTGGGTCCGGTCAGGTCCGTCCGTCCAGTGTGCGGCACAGGTGTTCAGAGTCCTGGTCTGGCGGCCATTCGGGAACCAAAGTCTTTGGGTAGTACCCCCCTACGACTCTCTTGTTGACTGTCAGGGTTCGACCTGACGCATCCCCCGCCAGGCCCCCGCGCCTATCGAGGGAGCGAGCCGCTGGCGGTCCAGTGGGGGAAGTAGACGGGAGCCGGCGGTCCAGCGAGAGGACACTGCTGGGCCATGGAAGGCAGCCCATATTGCGCCCGAGGAACTTCGCGGTGCCCGCCGGAGGCGCACCATGTCATTGACGGCGCTGGCGGTCGAGCACGTTCAAAAGCGCTATGGGATGCGCGGACCCTTCGCGCTGGACGATGTGAGCCTTCATGTGAGTGAAGGTGAGGTCGTTTCCCTGATCGGGCCGAACGGCGCAGGGAAGACAACTCTGGTGAAACTTGTGGCGGGGCTCCTACGTCCGACGGCGGGAAGTATTGGCATTATGGGACGGCCTAAAATGGACACGGCGACCGCCCGGTTGATCGGATATGCGCCGGAAGCTCCGCGCTTTCCGCCATTTCTCCGTGGAGATGAGCTCATCTACCATCTCGGACGAATGAAGGGCCTCTCCAAGACGAGTGCTCGAGTTACGTCGCACGAATTGTTTTGCGCAGCCGGGCTAGAGGGGGAGCGAAAATGGATCAAAAGATACTCCAAGGGAATGAAGCAGCGTCTCGCTATTGCTCAGGCCCTCGTGTGCTCGCCTCGGCTGCTGATTCTTGATGAGCCAACATCAGACCTAGACCCCATCGGGAGACGCTGGGTGCGCGAGCTCATTCGTAATCAACGGGACAAGGGTACGGCGGTTCTCTTGAACAGCCACCTCCTCAGCGAGGTCGAGCTTGTCGCAGATCGGATCTGCTTTATTCGCGGCGGCAAGATTGTGAAGGCCGGGACGACTTCTGAGCTGACAGCCGGCGGTCTGTCGCTGGAGGACGCGTACGTGGATGTGATGACGCCACCGTGACCACGCGATGGCACCGCGACTTGGCAGTGAGCACTCAAGTCACAGCGATTTCATCCAAACACCTCTACCGGCGCCGCGGTCTCCTCATACTGCCGCTGCTCGAAACCCTCGTCGTGGTTGTGTACGCAATTGAGGGTGCGTCACGCCCGCTCGACGGCGCCACCAGACAAGCGGCGGTTGCGATCAGCGTCGCACGATTTTCGACGGTGATCGGCCCGGTGACATTACTGGTCGGCGGACTCGTTGCGATATGGTTGCTGCTGCCAGATATCCAGGAGCAGAGCTCGGCGCTCTTCGTTATGGCAGCGGGTCGACCAGAGCGTTATTTTGCGAGCAAGTTCGCATCAACCCTGATCTTGGCCACGGTAGCTCTCCTGCCCGCCATTCTCGGCTTTCTGGCTCTCGCTGTTTATGCTGGTGTTCCCGACACGGGCTCGGCGACGACACTGCTCCTGACGGACACCGTTTTGAACGTCGTCATCCTTGTCAGCCTTCTATTTGCTCTGGGGATGCTCCTCGATCCGATTGTCGCGGCCACTGCAGCCGCTGCACTCTTTGGTGTCGGCTCCGCCTTCGACTATCTTTGGCAATTGCGGCCGGTCGGCCGGCCATATGGCGGGTACGCTCTCATCAGCTACGTCCGCTGGATAGTGCCAGATCCCCTGGGAAATGATTTTTCTCGTTTTTATCTCGCGGCTTATACGACGCATGCGCTTCCACCCGGCAGTCGGGCAGCGTTCATGGCAGGGATTGTCCAGACCCTTCATCAAAGCGCCTCGTGGGACTACTGGCACGCGTTTGCTGTGGTCGCCGTCGCAACCGCGACAGGCGTTCTGTTCGCGCGCTTCCGCACTTTCTAACCGGCCGTTGCTCGCCGCCGCCCGCGCGGGATTGTTGATTCGACTCAAGGACGCTTACCGCCGCCGGTCTCTGATGGCACTGGCGCTGATAGGTGTCGCGTATGCAGCCCTGTTCCCGAATATCTTTCGAATCGCCGGGGGGCCAGCAGCGTCCCGCCCACAAATTAACGCGTTCATGTCCCCGTTCGTGATTGGCTTCGGCCCTGTGTGCTTGATGCTAGCGTTGGCCACGACGGCCATTCTGACGATCAGTGAAGTCGACGAGGAAATCTGTTGCTTCACGTTCGCAGTTTCAGGGGCGCGGGAGGGGCAGGCGTTGGCCCGGTACGTTGCCACTTTGATCGCAGTGATTGCCGTCGTCACTCCCGCAATCGGTTTGGAGGCGGCGGGCCTCATCGTGGTGACTGCGGCACGTGTGCAAACAGTGTTTAGCCTAATGGTGGCGATCTGGCTTGACGCGGTCCTGATCGGAGCTCTGGCCGCGGCAGTCGGGTGGCTGCTCGGCGGGGCGCTCGGCGCGTTCTGCGCTGCGGGGTACGCCGGTGCCATAACGGCATTCGGTAGCATGCTCCAGTCCCACGCTTCGACCTGGCGGCCGCTTACGGAGGTGCGCGCCGGCGCGAATGCAGTGCTGCCTCGAATGTTGTCAACGTCTGTCGCCTCAGAGTACCTGACCTCGGTCTCTGGCGGCCACATTCTTTCACTGCTTCCGGGTTTGCCTGATGAGGTGCGAGTCGGTGGGGCCATCATCATCGGCGCAGTCGTAGCAATGTTGGCAGCGCGCTGGCGCGAGTTTTAGGGGTCCGTTGCCAGATTCCACCTCGGTCTCGGGGGTGCTCGTGAGACTCGGGTTTGTGGGCCGGTGACCTGGGCTTCGCGGTAGAGCGCGAGGGTCTGGGCCAGCCAACGGCGGCTGCAACTCACGCTGCGGCGCATCCGGGGTGAACAGCGAGACCCGAGGTCAGGTGCCCGGCCTCGCCCGAGCCGCCACATGCTCCTCAAACGTGGACCCACTCCCTCCCTGCGTGGTCTTCATCGTCTCCAGCACCGGGCTGTCGTGGGCCTCGGCCAGCCTCCGGATGTCCTCGTTGACCCAGCGCAGAAAGTCCAGCTTGTCGCGCGCGGTGGCGGTGGCGTCGCCGCCGCTGGTCTCGAGTTCCAGCCACCAGACGTAGGCCGCGGCGCAGGCCTCGACCAGGAGGCGGTTCTCCCACCAGCCATTCTCGACCTGGACCCCGTACTTCCCCAGGTGACCAACGAACCACCGCAGTGCCTCCCACCATTCGCGCACCTCAGCACCCTCGAGGTACCCATCCGACCAGGGTGGCCCCGTGGCCTGTCCAAGGGTTGTTGCCGCCCCCTGCTCTGCGCCCCGGCGGCGCAGTCGTCTGAGCTCACGCTCGGTGACGCGCAGCTGTACGCGCAGATTCTCGACCTCTTTGGCGGTGGTGGCGCCATGGCTCAGCGCGTCGCGCAGCATGTCGCCGGCGTGCGCGGTCCGGGTCTTGCCCAGCGCCAGCGCCTGGGACTGCAGTTCAGCGTGATCCTGGTCGGTTATCGAGACGGAGAACTTGGGCATCTCAGCGCTCTATCCCGCGGTCCCGCGCATGGTCTCGCCGGCGCTGCATGTCCTGCAGCAGGCGCGCGGCGTGGTCGTCCCTTCGCAGGGGGGTCAGTGGCCTCGCGCTCGCGACGAATCGCACGCCGTAACTGCGACATCTCGGTCAGCTCCCTCATCTGCAGGTGTCCGTCCTTGATCCGCTTCTCGGCAAGCTCATCAAGTCGCTGCGTAAGCCGGTCCTCACGCGGTGAACGCACGCGCTCCTGCGCAACCTCCTTGGTCTTTGTGACCTCCAACTGCCGGTCCATCCGCCGCGCTCCTCAAGCTCCCGCCGGCGTGCCTGCGCCTGGCGTACGGGAGTGTGCTCGAGCGCTGGCGCCCTGAGCAGGGCGGCCTCGCGGGCGCGCTCGCTGCGCTGCTCGTGGGTGGCCGCAAGGTACTCAATGGACGCCTGCTTCTGGTGGCTGCGGCTGACCCGGGCCCTTAGGTCTTCCAGAGCCTCCGGCCGGATCTCGTCCGCCTCAAGATCCTCCCGCGAGACGAAGATGTCGGTGCGCTCGGTGGCCCGGCTCATGGCCACATACGCGCGCTCCCTGTCGGTCTGCCAGCCGCCACAGCTGACCAGGGCGTGGCTGACGGTCGCCCCCTGGGCTTTGAAGACGTGCACCGCGTAGGCCAGCTCGAGCCCCTGCAGCTGCTCGGCACGCACCGTGATCTCGCGCGGCATAGCCTCCTCGGTGCGGATCCGCACTGCCTCGCCGGCTTCTGAGACCGCCAGGATCTCCCCTCGCGTGCCGTTCTCAACCCGCTGTGTCCCGGGCCCAAGGTAGAGCTGGGCCGAGAACATCACCCGGTCGCCGACATGCAGCTGATACGGCTTGCCCTCAAGCTCCACCGCCTCTTTGCCAAGCTCCCCCGCTACGATCCGGTGCGCCTGGGTCAGGGCGTTGAGCGCATCGCGCTCACGGCTGCTGGCGTCGGTGACCATCAGGAGGTGGCGGAGATCCCTCGATTCCTCCCCCGCCGCCAGCCGCGCCTCACTCCAGGCCTTGGCCATCGCGGTGTGCACCGCGGCCCGGTCATCCTGCACGTGCAGCCGATCCCGCGCCCCATACTCCGCCAGCGCCAGGCCGTTCCGAAGCATCCACCAGGCCTCCCGCTCCCAGCCCGCCTTCGCCCGCCGCGCCTCGGTCAGCTCAGCCCTGGGTACAGCCTTTGCAGTCGTTGGGAAGAGCCCGCCAGCCTCAATTGGGTTGAGCTGGGCCTGATCCCCGACCAGAATGCACCTGGCCCCCCTTGCCATCGATGGTCTCAAACAGAGCGCCATCCGCCGATGGTCAAGCATCCCCGCCTCATCCACCACCACCACCGACCGCGGACCGAGTGCAAGCCGCCCCAGCTCCACCCGCTCGACCAGCGCCTCAAGGGTCATCGCCTCAATTCCTGCGTCATTGCCAAGCCTCACCGCAGTCGCCCCTGCCAGCGCCACCCCGATACCCGCTCCCCCTGCGCCTCAAATGCCCTGGGCGCCCCCCTTATCACCGTTCGCTTGCCACTGCCAGCCTGCCCCACCAGCACCACCGCGCCAGCCCCTGAGCACAGAAGCTCAAGCGCTGACCGCTGCTCCGCCGACAACACACCCCGTGCTCTGCCTCAACGGCCCTCCGAACTTTCTCCAGGGCCTGCGGCTTACGGCCATGTGCTCCCGCGCCGGGGCCCGTCCCACCTGTGCCATTACCAGCTGCTCGACCTCACGGATGGGGCGGCTGGTGTCCCAGCGATTCTATGTCACCTAAACTGGTGACATGTCCGACTCGCTGATGCGCCGCCTCGTGGCGCTGCTCCTTGAAGATCGTCGCGGAGTTCACGTCCGTGAGGCTGCCCGTCGGGTCAGTGCCGCGGCCGCGCCAACCGCGCGCGCTCTTCAGGCTATGGAGCGCCAGGGCTGGGCCATTTCAGAAACAGTCGGTCGGCGCCGCGTGTATCGGTGGGCCAACACCCAGCAGGCGCGCGCCGCCGCCGTCCTCCACGGACCGGCCACGTCCTCGCCCCCAAGTACGCCCGTGCCCTACTTCGCCTGGGACCTGGCCGTCGACTGGGAGGGTTTTCGCCTCATGCTGCGCTCGCCGCATGACGACACCCGCAGGCTGGCACTCACACGGCTCCTGACCGCCGGCAAATGGAGTGACATCTGGCACCTCGTCACCCTCCAGGCCGTGGCCCGTGACATCGATGCCCTGAAGATCCCCCGCCAGCAAGCCTGGCATTCGCTGGTGCGCGGTGCCTAGCCCCATCGCCCACGGCACCCTCACCCCTCTGCAGCACGCCGTTCTGACGGCCTGCTTCCGGGTGCCCGGCGCGGATGCCTTCGCGCTTTACGGCGGCACTGGACTCACTGAGTACTACAGCGGGCATCGGCTCAGCCAGGACATCGGGCTCTTCACGCTGATTCCAGAGCTCGTCCGACCGTTTGCCCGCGCCCTCGAGGCTCAGGTTCCGGTCCTGGTCCCGGGAACAGCCGTGCAGACCACCGTGACCAGCGGCATGTTCAGCTCGTTCGCGGTCACCCGCTCCGGCGGGGAGAACATCAAGCTCGAGGTCGGAGTTGCGGATCCACCATCTCTTGGACTCGACGAGGAGGTGGAAGGTATTCGAGTGGCTTCACTCCGAGACATCGCGGCCGGGAAGGCCCACGCGCTCTGCGATCGAGACGACCCCAAGGACGCGATAGACCTGTGGGCTGTCGACAAGCTCCTGGGTGTCAGCATGGGCGCGGTCCGCGACGACCTCTTTGCCAAGGACGCCGGCCTCGCCGAGGCGCCCCTGGCCTGGTATGAAGCCTTCCGGCGTCAGGCGGACCGGGAGGTGACCGTGCCGCCGGAACTGGAGCGGATGATGCTGATCGAGGCTGACCCCCAGCAAATCAAGAGCTTTCTCAGCTCCACGGCGGAGACGATCCGGATCGAGCTCCTCGCCCAGGCGCGCACTCAGTCGGCGCCGGGCCTATTGGATTAGCGCACTAGCTCGGGCTGGTGGACGCGCCCGCCCAGCAACTCGGCGAAGAACTCCTCCATCGCCGAGTAGATCTCGAGCCGGTTCTCGGGGTTCACAAACCCGTGGCCCTCGTCGTCCTTGACTATGTAGCGCACCTTCACGCCCCGCTTCTGTAGTGCCTCAACCAGCTGGTCGGACTCAAGCTTGGTGACGCGCGGGTCGTTGGCGCCCTGGAAGACCATCAGCGGGGTCTTGATCCGGTCGATGTAATTCAGCGGCGAGCGCTTGAGCATGTCCTCACGGTCCTCGGGAACGTCGGGGTCGCCGACATAACGGAACCAGGTGGACTCCATGAACGGGCGCCAGTATGCCGGGAACGAGCGGATCAGGGTTTCCAGGCTTGACGGGCCGACGTAATCGATCGCGGCGGCGAACACGTCAGGCGTGAAAGTGACGCCGACCAGGGTGGCGTAGCCGCCATATGAGCCCCCGTAGATGCCAATCCGCGCGGGGTCCGCATAGCCCTTCTCGACGGCCCAGTTGACGGCGTCGATCAGGTCGTCGTGCATCTTGCCCGCGAACTCCTTTTCCGCCGCGTGCGTGAAGCTCTTGCCAAACCCGGTGGAGCCTCGGTAGTTCACCTGGAGCACGGCGTAGCCACGGTTGGCCAGGAACTGCACCTCCGGCTGCAGGGTCCACGCGTCCCGTGCCCAGGGTCCGCCGTGGACCAGCAGCACCATCGGCAGCCCGGCGGGTTCGAGGCCGACAGGCAGGGTGAGGTAGCAGGGAAGGCTGAGCCCATCCCGCGACTGGATTCGCACCGGGGTCATCGGCGCCAGCTCCTCGGGATGCATCCAGGGCCGGGGCCGGAACAGCAGCTCAGAGTCCTCTGACTCGGTGTCGTACACGAAGGTGATGCCGGCGTCGCGGTCGTCGTTGAAATTGACCACCACCAGGCGCCAGTCGTCGGTATGAGATGTGATGTAGGGATCACCGGGGTGTATGCGGCGAATCCCCGCATAGATCTTCTCGATCCGCTCGTCGAAGAAGTGCAGCTCCAGGCGGTCCTTGAGATAGGCGGTCATCTGTAGATGGTGATCGTTGCGGTCCTCCATGGTGGCGAGGAGGTCGCTGCCCTCGTTGGCATCCAGGATGGTGAACTCCGCGGTGGCGGCGTTGATGCTCACCAGCCGCTTGCAATCGCTTTCCCAGGCGGTTCCCACCAACACGTTCGCGCCGTCGGCGTCGACGCCGTGGAGGTCGGCCTCGTCCTCGGTGTCGAAGGTTGCCAGGAGCCGGAAGTCCTCCGTCTCGTCGGCGCGCACATAGACCTCGTGCTTGCCCTCGGCGTTGGAGGCAGAGGCGGCGACGACGCGGCCCTTCGCATCGTGGGCAAAGGAGGCGAAACGGCCGGGGTTCTCGACCACCAGCTCCATCTCGCCCGTGGCCAGGTCCAGGCGGTGCAGGTCGAAGGCCGCGGCATCCCGGTTGTTGACCATGACCAGCGCCTTGCCCGGGGTCGCCGGGGGCTCAGCCACGATCATCGCGCGCGCCCCGGGGAACGGGGTCAGGTCCACGGGCTCCGACCCGGGCTGCGTCACATCCACTCGGAGGACGTGGTAGTTCTCGTCTCCGCCCTGGTCCTGCGGGTAGAGGATGAACCGGCTGTCGCGCGACCAGGAGTAACCCTGGATCGGCCGCACATGGTCGTGGGTCAGGGCGCGGTCATCCGATTTTCCGCGGGTCCGGACCCAGACGTTGAGCTTTCCGCCGTCGGGGGCGAGGTAGGCGATGTAGCGCCCGTCGGGCGATACGGTTCCGAGCGCCTTTTCCGGGTTATCGAAAAAATGACGCAGCGGTATCAGTGAAGCCGGCATGCTGTTTCCCCTTAGAGATTCCATCCGTGGGGGGCCGGATCACGGCCCACCGTCGCGGGGATTCTAGATCGCGGAAAGCGCCCGCGGTGGCGAGGCGCCGGCGGAGCCGGGCGGGCAATGCGCCCGCCGCCTCCTAGGTCGCGCGGTTGCCGGAGATCGCGCGGCTGATGACCAGGCGCTGGATCTCGGAGGTGCCCTCAAAGATGGTGTAGATCTTGGCGTCGCGGTGCATCCGCTCCACGGGGTAATCGCGCATGTAGCCGTACCCGCCGAGGATCTGGATCGCCTGCTCGGTCACCCAGACGGCGGTCTCGCCAGCCTTGAGCTTGGACATCGAGCCCTGGCCTTTGTCGAACTCCTTGCCCTGCTTGGCCATCCAGGCGGCGTGCCAGACCAGCATCCGGCTGGCCTCGATCTCGGTGCACATGTCGGCAAGCTTGAAGGCGATGGCCTGGTTGTCGAAGATCGGGCGACCGAAGGCTGTCCGCTCCTTGGCATACTGCAGCGAATACTCGTAGGCCGCGCGGGCGATCCCCACGGCCTGCGCGCCGACCAGTGGGCGGGTCATCTCGAAGGTCCGCATCGCACCCGAGCCCTTGCCGACGTGGCCTTCCCTGGCCTTCGCGAGACGGTCGTTGAGCTTGTCCTCGCCGCCGAGGAGATAGTCGGCCGGGATACGGCAACCGTCGAGGATGACCTCGGCGGTGTGCGAGGCGCGGATGCCCATCTTCTTGTGCTTGGCGCCCTGGGAGATGCCCTTGACCCCCTTGGGAATCACAAAAGTCGCCTGGCCCTTGGCTCCGAGCTCGGGATCCACGGACGCAACCACGACGTGGGTGTCGGCGATCCCGCCGTTGGTGATGAACACCTTGGTCCCGTTCAGGACCCAGTCGCTTCCGTCCCGCTTGGCGGTGGTCTTCAGCGAGCGGACGTCGGAACCGGCGTTCGGCTCGGTCACCGCGAAGGCGCCCAGCTTGATCTCCTTGGGGGTGCCGTAGCACTCCGGGACCCACGTCATGACCTGGTCGGGCGTGCCGGCCGCGAAAATGCCGGCGGCCGCCAGCGAGGACCCCATGATCGCCAGGCCGATGCCCGCATCCCCCCAGAAGAGCTCTTCCTGCGCGATCGGCCCCAGCAGGCCGCTCTCGTCAGGGCCGGCGAAGGTCTGCTGCAGGAAGTCGAGGGAGTAAATGCCAACCTCCGCGGCCTCCTGGATGATGGGCCACGGCATCTCTTCCTTCTCGTCCCACTCCTCGGCGGCGGGCCGGATCCTCTTGACAGCGAATTCGTGGATCCACTGCTTCATCTCCAGTTGCTCGGCGCTCAGTTCAAAGCTGACCATTGATCCTCCAAGGGTTCCCCCGGGGACTCGAGTGGCCCCCGCCGGGGATATAACTGACGCCGGCGTCATGACGCATTGCGTTGTGCCCAGACTAGACCGGCCGGCTCGAAAAAAGCAACCCGTCCGCGCAACTCATAATGCACCTGTATGGCGGAACCCACACAACAGAAGCGCGCCCGGGCAATCGCCATGACGGACGCCGAGCGCGATGCCTTCCTGGCGACCGAGGTGGTTGCCCGCGTGGCCACCGTCCAGGCCGATGGCTCGCCCCACGTCACGCCGATCTGGTTCGTATGGGACGGCAGCGCGATCTGGCTGTACTCGATCACCCGGAGTCAGCGCTGGACCAACATCCAGCGCGACCCGAGGGTGTCGCTGGTGGTCGACGCGGGCGGGGCGGAGTACTTTCAGCTGCGCGGCGTCGAGTTCATCGGCACCGTGGAGCAGGTCGGCGAGCAGCCCCGCGTGGGCAACCCGGAGCCCGAACTCGAGCTCCCCGAGCGACTGTTCGCGCAGCGCTACCTGGGGGCGGAGGCGATGAGCTCGCACGATGGCCGCCACGCGTGGCTGCGACTGATACCGACAAAGATCGTGAGCTGGGACTTCAGGAAGTTGAGCGGCACGGAGACGATCACCAACCCCAACCGATAGACCTGTCTCTCTAAGGGTCCTCTCAGGACGCCCTCAACTAAACCCCGCAGCCTTCCCCTGACGATGAGCGCAAGCCAGTCGACTCGGCTCCCATCAGCAGGATTCAAAGGAGACACCAAGATGTTCAGGACCACCGCCGCCAGGGCCCTCATCGCGGCCGCCGCGCTCGCCGCCGTCGGCGGCGGCACAGCGCTTGCCGCCACCCCCAGCGCAACCAGCCAGAATGCCGCCGCCGGCGCGCACGCCCGGCACAGGGACGCGGATGTCCGCCACGGCGTCATCACCGCCGTCTCTGACTCGAGCATGACGATCGAGCACTCCGCCCGCGACAAGGCGACCAAAGAGGTCAAGAAGGATGACCTGACCTTCAAGATCACGCCGCAGACGCTTGTCTACCATGCCGGCAGCAAGGACCAGGTTGGGCATGACGCCCTCAAGGTCGGTGAGCGGGTGCGGGTTCGGTTCGCGGAGACCAGCGGGCAGAAGACCGCGACCCGCATCGTCATCGAGCGCGATGTCCGCGCCGGCAAAGTCGTGTCGAAGGGAGATCACTCCTTCGTGGTCCACACCGCCAAACGGGGCGACGTGACCGTCACTGTCACCGACGACACCAAATACACGACGGGGCGCAAGAAGGATCGCCGCGCCGGCAGCTTCGCGGATCTCAAGGTGGGCGACCGCGTGACGGCCCTCGGCGAAGAGGATTCGAAGCAGAATTTCGACGCCGTCGCAGTCCGGTACAACGCCCCGGCTGAACACAGGGGTTCCGCTCCCGCGGCTCACTGACCTCTCCCTCCGGGGCCCGTTTCGCCTTTACAAGGAGGATCCACCCGGTTTAATCCGCCCATGACCGGCACCACAGGCGACTGGGGCCTGCTCCCAGGGGGGCCGGCCTCCCGCGCCCTGGGGGTGCCAACGGAGAGTCGCGAGAAGCTCACATCGCTACGGGCGGCAATGGGTGAGGCCGACGTGGATGCGGTTTACCTCGAGGACTGGGCCAACGTGGCCTGGCTGTGCGGCGGGCGGGGCAACCGCGTGGTACTGGATGAGCCCACCGGCCTCTGCGGCATCCTGGTCGGCCACAACGGCGCCTGGCTGCTGGTTGCCAACAACGAGGAGGCCAGGTGCCGGGCGGAGGCCTTCCGGGGCCTCGACCTGCCGGTGATCGTGCAGCCCTGGTACCGCATGCCGCTCTTCCTTGCCTCGCGACCGCTCCTGCCGCCCGGGGCCGTGATCATCGCGGACGTTGCCGTCGACGGCGAGCAACCCGGCGCGGCGGCGCTGTTGTCGAAGCTTCGGGCCCGGCTCGGGGAAGCAGAGATGGAGCGCTACCGCGCCCTGGGCCAGGATGCGGCGACGGCGCTTGAGGCAGCGGTCACCGAGGCACGACCCACCTGGACCGAACTGGAGGTCGCGGGCACCATCGCCGCTGCCCTCAAGGCGTACGACATCGAGGGAAAGGTGATCCTTGTCGGGAACTTGGAGCGCGCCGAGACGTTCCGCCATTTCGTCCCCACCGGCGCCGGGGTCGACAGGGGCTTCGTCGCATCGATCACGGCCACCCGCCATGGGCTGCACGCCTCCTGTACGCGAACAATCGCGTTCCAGGCCCCTCCACCGCTATTGGCGGAACGCCTCGAGGTCGTCCTTGACGTGGACCGGGTTTACCTGACGGGGAGCCGCCCGGGGGCACGGCTTGACCAACTGCTGGACGCCGGCGCGCGCACGTATGCACGACACGGTTTCTACGACGAATGGAAGGAGCACCACCAGGGAGGCACCACAGGGTATGGCGGACGGGAGAGCTTCGCGATCCCGGGGAATGACTACGTGCTGGAGGCGGGCAACGCTGTGGCCTGGAACCCCACGGTTCCCGGCGCTAAATCCGAGGACACCTTCGCGGTGCACGCCGCGGGCCTGGAGTGGCTGACCCGCGCGCCCGGGTCCGAGTGGCCCCTAGACGAGGGCGATGGGAAGCTGCCCCGTCCCCGCCTCAACGTGCTCTGAGGCCGGCGGCGGCAGGACCACGCGGTGCCAGCGGGCATCGAAGACCTTGGAACCCTCCTCACCGGCGGTGAAATACAGGACCTGACGGGCCTCTGCCTCAAGCAACTGCAGCAACTCAACGCGACGGCGGTCGTCGGCCAGTGCCAGGGCGTCGTCGAGGAACATCGGGAGTTGCTCGGTTGAGGCACTCATGACCTCCAGCAGGCCCAGGCGAAGGAGAAGGTAGACCTGCTGCTGGGTACCACGGCTGAGTTGCGAGATCTCAACCAGCGAGCCTGTCTCCGGGGCGCGGAGCAGTACCTCGAACCTGTCATTCACCACGGCCGCCGTGTAACGCCCACCAGTGATGCGGGCCAGGTCGCGGCCAAGGTATTCCTGCAGGCGCGGGGCGTAGTTCCGGCGGATCTCCTCGGCGGCGACCCGCAGCGTCGATGCCCCCAGGCTCGCCGCGGTGCCAAAGCGTGCCAGGGCGTCAAGCGCGGCGTGGAGGTGGGCGACCCGTTCCTCCAGCGGCGCCACCTCCGGGACCAGCAGGGAAGCGCGCCGGTATGAGGACCGCTCGCCTTCCAGCTGCAGTTGCAGCCGCCGCTGCCGTTCTTCGGCGGCGCGCAGGCGGAGCTGGTGCTCGTCACCGCCTCCAGAGGAAGCCGCGACCAGGCCCGTGAGTTCGCGGCGCAGCTGGTCCACGCCGCGCTGCTGGACAGCATGGTCCCGACGAGCTCGCTCCGCATCAAGGGCAGTCATCAGGCGGGTGCGGTCGGGGAATGTCAGCTCACCTACCTCGAGCGGCGAATCGAGGATGGCGCGCCCGCGGGTGAGGAGGACAACGGCGATCCCGGCGAGGATGATGCCGGCGATCCCGACGAATACCACGGCCCCCAGGATCCCGACCACGAGCAGTACCACGCCCAGGGCCGCGGCGGCCCAGCCTGCCACGGCGGACCGGTCGATCACAGGCCGGGTGGGGGCAGGGGCCACAAGGATCTGCCGCGCCCGTTCAACCTCATCATCGGACCACGGCCGCGAGCCCGCCGATCCGGCCGACGCCGCTGCGACTGTCGCCAGCCGCGCCGCGGCCTCGGCGAGCCTCAGCTCGGCCTCCGCCAGTCGACCCTCGGCCCGGTCCACCTCGCTTCGGAGTCCTCGCCGTTGCGCCGCTCGCTTCTCCTCCGCCGCCTGGAGCAGCGCAAGTTCCTCGCGCACCGACGCCAGCTCCGCTTCTGTGCCCGCGATCGCGGCAACCTCGGTCTCAAGGGCAGCACGCGCGGCCGTCGCCGACGCCAGCTCGCCGTCGGCCTCCCCCAGCGCGCGGGCGAGCTCATTGTGCCGGGTCGCGGAGTTGGAGCGGGGCGAGGTGGCCTGGCGGGCGGCGTCCTCAAGCCTGGACAGAGCCTGCTCGACCATCACCTCCACGCCGGAGTCGGTGAGGCGCAGGAGCGCCTGGCGGATCTCCGCCTCGTCCGACAGGCGGGCCAGCTGACCCTCCCCGACGACAGTAACCTGGCGGAAAACCGCGGACGGCAGGGCGAGCAGCCTCTCCCCCACGTCGAGCCAGCCATGCGTGCCCGGCGAGAAGTCAGCGGTTACATCCTCACCCGCACGGTGATCGATGACACGGGTACGCTCGGCGGAAAAATCCCAGTCGACCTCCAGCTCGCGGCCACCATCAAGCTGCAGGCGGAGAACCAGGGCGGCGGCCTCGCCGGTCCAGGGCGCCACGCTCCGTAGCGCGGTGGCATGGCCGCTGCCACGGCGGGCCGGCGCCAGTCCGTACAGCGCGGTGAGCAGTGCTTCCACGACCGTGGATTTGCCGGCCTCGTTCGGGCCCACGATGAGCACCCGATCGTGGTTGAGGTCCAGGGTCAGGTTGCGCAGGCGGCGGAATCCACGGACACGCAACTCCAGCAGTCTCACGCGGGCACCCGGAGCGCGCCGTCGAAGGCTTCAGCAACCAGCTGCGCCGCCTGGCGGGCGTCCTCTGAGCCATCCGCCAGGAGGTGCGCCACTGCGGCGCCACGGGCCGTTGGCTCGCGCGCGAGTTCGGTGAGGTCGACCTCCGGTACCGTGGCATCCGCGACGCTCAGGCCAAGCACCGCGTCGCACCATTGCGATGCGAGAGCCGCGGGGTCGATCGAAAGGCTTCGCTGCCTCCGGCCGTGGAGACGGACGGTGACCAGCGCACGGTCGGCCTCGAGCAGCGACACCGCCACCCCGACCGAGGCGGCGAGCGCGGACGAGTCCGAAATCTCGGTGACATCGACGGGGACCGTCTGGAAATGCGCCAGCCCCGGCGACACGGGCGTGGTGCTCACACACCCGTCGACGATGTCTACCCAGAGCGCGCCGTGCAGGCCGTTGACCTCGGAGGGGTCCAGCGGCACCGGGGTGCCCGGCCACGAGAGCCGCGCCCCCGCCGCGCCGGCGTGAACGTGGCCCATCAGCGCGTGCTCGAACCCGAGGCGGTCGAGGTCGGCGGCGCGCAGTCCGAGGCCACCCCAGCGAAAGCCGGGGGCGGCCAGGTCCATGTCCACTCCGTGGACCAAGAGCAGCCGGGGCCGCCGGTCTTCACCGCGCGCGGGGACGCGGTCAAGCACGGAGCTCGGTAGGTCCTTGCCCGTATAGCCCAAGCCGACGACGACCGCATCCCGGAGGTCCACCACCGTGGGCTTGGGCTCAAGCGCGAGAACCACATTGGAGGGCCACTGCGCGACGCGGTACGGCGAGGCGGACGTAGCCGGGTCGTGGTTCCCCGAGGAGACCAGCACGGGGCAGCCCAGGCGCCCGAGCTGCCGAGTGATGAACGCCACTGTGTCAGCGGTGACGTGCTCCTGCTCAAAGAGGTCGCCGGCAATGAGCAGGGCGTCGGCACTCTCGGCCGCCGCCAGGTCCACGGCCCATTCCAGGGAGCGGCGGAGTAACCGTCGCCGTTCGGCGCCGTCGCAGCCGGCGAAGGCCAGCCCGCCAAAGGCGCGGTCGAGGTGCAGGTCGGCGATATGAAGGAGACGCATCCTGGGCGACTCAGGCCAGGCGCGGCGGCGGGTCCAGGCCAACATCCAGCTGGCGAAGAAGGGCGGTGTAGTCGGCGCGGCCGTGGCCCGCGTCCTGCAGGGCGCTGAAGAGTTCAATCGCGAGGTCGTTGAAACGTGTCTCAGCGCCGACTTCGGCGGCCAGTTCGGCGGCCAGGCGGAGGTCCTTGGCGAGAAGGTCCGTGGCAAAGCCGGGCTCGAAATTACCGGACAGGCCGCGCAGCGACATCTGGCCCGACAGCTGGGCGCTGGCGCCGCTGCTTACGGACACCACCTCCACCAGCGTCGCCAGGGGAACGCCCGCGCGCACGCCAACCAGGAGCGCCTCCATGGTCGCCGCGGAGATGGCACCGACCAGCATGTTGTTGACCAGCTTGACCACCTGGCCTGAACCCGCCGGGCCGACGTGGAAGAGGCGTTCGGGCGCGCCCATTGCGGAAAAGAGGGCGCGGCAGCGCTCGAAAATATGCACCTCTCCTCCGACCATGATGGACAGCGTGCCCGCCTCGGCGCCGTGGGACCCGCCGCTGACCGGGGCGTCGAGAAACCCGACACCCGCGCGCTCAGCCTCGGAATGGAGCCGGCGGCTGGTCGCCGGCGCGACCGTGCTCATGTCCACCAGGATGGAACCCCGGGGCATGGCGGCAAGGACGCCGCCCGTTCCCAGGGCCAGGTCCTCAACATCGGTCGAGGTGGTCACCATCGTCACGACGAAGTCGGCGTCCGAGGCCACCGCGGCCGGGCTGCTCCGCATCTCGAGACCGGCGGCGCCGGCGCGTGCGACGGTCTCCCCGCGGCGGGCCCAGCCTGCGACCGTAAAGCCGTTGGCCCGCAGGTGGCGGGCCATCGGCAGCCCCATCACGCCAAGGCCGATGAACCCGACCCGCGGCCCGGACGGCAAGCTGACTAGGAGTAGAAGGCGGCCCCCAGCAGCTGCCGGGGAGCGGCGCCGCTGACGAGGATGTCGTGGAACCCGGGGACCGTGAACGTGAAGGCCTGTGGGGCCGGGCTGCCGACGGGCGCGACATCTGAGTCGAACTTGATGGTGCCACCCTGCAGGGTGGCCGCGCCCTCAGGTGCGGTGTAGATGACGATGCCGTCCCTGGTAGTGGCCCATCCCGAGCCGCTGCGATTGACGCAGTAGGTGTGCGAGCCGGCCCCGGGGTCGGAACCGAGCACCCCGTTCCTCTGGGTGCCGTTGCTGTTCTGGATCGACCCGAATTCGTGGCGGCCGGCGGCATCGCGGACATAGCCCGCGGAGACGATCTTGCCATCCGGGAACTGCACCCCCACGAAGAAGACTCCCTCGTACCCCCCGGGGAAGGACTGCGTGCTCTCGTTGATCCCGGCGCAGACCCCGGACGCGGTTTCCCTCGAGTCCGTGGCGTGGGCGACGAACGCGCGCGGGCCGCAGTAGTTGTAGGAGCGACCGGCAGAGATCTCGGGTGGCGTGCCGGAGCCGCCCGACGGCGACAGGGCGCAGGCATCTGCGGTTCCACCGTTGGCAGTGGGAGCAGGCGCCGGGGCCGTGGTCGGAGCCACCGACGGCGCCGGCTCGGGGGAAGCGGGGGTGCTCGGGCTGGCCGAGGGCGAGGCGGAGGCCGTGGCGCTCGGGCTGGGACTGGGGCTGAGGGTGGGGCTTGGGCTGGCGGTGGCCGTGGCTTTCTCTTTGCTGCTTCGTGAGCTGTTCACGGCCACCGCCGAGCCCACGCCCAGAACAAGGACGACCACGACAAGGAGGACCTGGACGCCCCTATTTCCCATTCCGGCGCTGATTCTACACAGGGCCCCCTGCCCCTCCGCGGGCTCGCGGCGAAGGGCGCCGGTACGATTGGGCATGCTGCCGCCGACCACGTCGAGCTACGCCTTTACCGCTCGCTGCCGCCTGCAGAATCGACCGGGCATGCTTGGCCGGCTGACCTCCCGGATCGGCGACGCGGGCGGGGACCTGCGCGCCATTGACATCACCCGCGTGGACGCGGGCTCGATCGTACGCGACCTGACCGTCCATGCCCGGGATTCCGCGCACGCGCACCAGGTTGTCCAGTCGATGCGCTCGGTCGACGGCATCGAGGTGCTCGAATACTCCGACCGCACCTTCCAGCTCCACGACGGCGGCAAGATCTCGGTAGTGCCCAAGAACCCGATCAAGACCCGTGACGACCTCTCCATGGCCTATACACCGGGAGTGGCCCGCGTCTGCCGCGCGATCTACGAGGACCGTAACCGGGCGCGGAGCCTGACGATCAAAAAGAACTGCATCGCCGTGGTCTCTGATGGAAGCGCCATCCTTGGCCTCGGCAACCTCGGACCGGAGGCGGCGATGCCGGTGATGGAGGGCAAGGCGATGCTCTTCAAGGAGTTCGGCGACGTCGACGCCTTTCCCATCTGCCTGAATACCCAGGACATAGACGAAATCGTGGAGACGGTCGAGCGGATCGCTCCCGCGTTTGGCGGGATCAACCTCGAGGACATTGCGGCGCCCCGGTGTTTCGCGGTCGAGGAACGGCTGATCGAGTCTCTCGACATCCCCGTGTTCCACGACGACCAGCATGGGACCGCGGTGGTCGTGATGGCCGCCCTCATCAACGCGTTGCGAATCGTCGACAAGCAGTTCAATGAACTGCGAGTGGTTGTCTCGGGGACCGGGGCGGCCGGGGTGGCCTGCACCAAGATGATGCTGGCCGCTGGGATCACGGACATCATCGGGGTGGACCGTCACGGGTCCATATACAAAGGCCGGGAGCCACTTGATACGGGGACCAAGCGCTGGTACGCGGGACACACCAACCCACGGGGAGTCAGGGGCAACCTGTCCGACGTGATCGAGGGTGCGGACGTCTTCCTCGGCGTCAGCGCGCCCGACGTGCTCAGCGTCAACGACGTTGCGCGGATGGCGCGGGAGCCCGTCGTCTTCGCCCTGGCAAACCCGGACCCTGAGATCCGGCCGGAACTGGTGGAGGGCATCGTCGCGGTCATGGCCACGGGGCGCTCGGATTACCCGAACCAGATAAACAACGTGCTGGCCTTCCCCGGCATCTTCCGAGGCCTGCTGGACAGCGGGGCGATCCTCGTCACCGACGCCATGAAGCTGGCCGCCGCCCAGGCCATCGCCGAGATCGTCGAGCCCGCGGAACTGGGACCTGAATACGTTGTTCCCAGTGTCTTCAACCGCGCCGTCGCGCCCGCGGTGGCGGCGGCGGTGGTGCGCGAGGCCGAGGGCAGCGGGCTTGCCCATCCCCCCATCGTCCCCGAGGACCCCCTCTACAGCTAAGCCGAGGGTCCCGTTGCGGCCCTATTGCTGGAGATTTGGTGTATCGTTTCGGGCAGGAACTCACGCGACTCTCGAACGCCGGCTCCGGCCAGGACTTCGAGTCGCTGAGTAGGGGAAGTCTCAACAACGCTCGGTAGCGGCTGCCAGCAGGGCTGACGGCGCCTCCCGGTCGAGCACCGGGATGGGCAGGTCGCATCCGGGCACACAACACACATATCGAAAACCCGGCGGTAGAACCGCAGTTCGAAAACTCCCTTGGCTGCCTGGTGATCCAGGTCGACCTAGGCACCGTGCCGTGGTTGGCCGCGCTCGCCGAAAGCTCAGACGGGGACGGGCAGCGGGATGATACGGCAACGTACTCATTCCTCTCCGACTTCTTCAGTGGCGTGCCCTTTGGGCTGCTGCTCGGGAAGGCCTACGAGCTGTCACTCGTGTTCACTCCTCAGCCCGGCCGCTTCCAGGTCTTCAACTGCCACGTGGACACGCCGCCCGACGACATGCAGCTGACCAAAGCCGCGCTGCGGATCGAGAGCATGAAGCCCATAGAGATGAGCCACACCGAGTGGTTGCTGTTGCCCAAGCTGGAGGCTGGCGAGGCCAGGTTCGTCCGCCTGGGCACGGAGTTCAGCAGCCAGGTCGCAGAGTGGTACAAGCGCTACGCCGTGCCGGGCACGCCGGGGGCAGGCCTCGGCGGGGGCGATGACGTCGACACCTTTAACCCCATCGACGTCTCCAGTCGGGCGCGCGATTTCCTGGAGCAGGTCGACACCGTACTCGACGTCCTGCAGACCGCGCGGGAGAAACGCGCGCAGGACCTGCGGCGCAAGGCCACAGTCGTCGCGACGCAGCTTGACTGCCCGTACTGTCGCGCCCGCCTCGAGCCGCCGGCGCCCGCGTGCCCCAACTGCGCCAAGACGCTGGGGCCCGCGTACCAGAACCCGCGCTCTGCGGTGGAGGTCATCCTCGAACTGGGGCCGGGACAGGCGGATCGCTTCAACTCCTTCCAGAAGCTGGACGTGATCACACCCCTGGGCGACACGGAGGCGCCCTTTGACGTGGTTGACCGCAACCGGCTGCGGCTCTATTTCAAGCGGCCCGTGACGCTGCCGGAATCGGTCGAGGTGGCGCCGATCGAAGGTGGCGCCGTAGCCGCCGCGCAGCGCCATGCCATCGACCTGGCGCTCTCCGGGCACCCTGACCTGGCCACGGTGGTCCAGCTGGTGGCGGACCCGGAGCACATGCCCGAGCCTTCCCCCGAGCCCCTCCCCCGCGGCCTCTTCAACGAGAAGATCTATGACAACCCTGAGCAATTGGAGGCGGTGCGGCGCATCGTAGCCATGCCCCCAACGTCGCTGATGATGCTGCAGGGACCCCCGGGGACGGGCAAGACGACGGTCATCGTGGAGGCGGTCCGCCAGGTCCTTGAAGCCAATCCCCAGGCGCGGATCCTGATCTCCTCGCACTCCAACAGGGCCGTCGACGACGCCACCGAGCGGCTTCAGAAGCAGGGCATCAAGATCTTCCGCCTCAAGGCCGGCGAAGACAAGGGCCCCACGACCTGGGATCGGGCCGGTGACGAGCGCATCGTCGCCGCCACCTGCAACAAGGCGGTGGTCACAGAGGGCCAGCGCGGCGAGCAGTACACCTACGCGTTCCTGGACGAAGCCAACAAGGCCCGCGCCGAGGAGACCATTCCCTTCATCGCGCTGGGCCAACGAGTCGTCCTGATCGGCGACCACCACCAACTCCCCCCGGTCGTCGAGGAAGAGGACCTGTCCGGGCTTCGCCGAGGGACCCCGGAGTGGCACCTGGCGCGCAAGAGCTATTTCGAGATCCTCTGGGAATCCGAGTTGCCGGCGGTGAACAAGATCCGCCTCGAGGTCCAGCACCGCATGCACCCGGCGATTCGCCACCTCGTGAGCCAGCGCTTCTACCGCGGGTCACTGCGGGATGGGGATGCCGTCAAGCAGTACCAGCGCCTCAAGCTCTTCGGCCAGCACCGCTCGCTGGTCTGGATCGATTCCGCCGGCGCCGACGTCCGCGAGGTGCGCACCGGCAATGGCTCGATCTACAACGTCAACCACGTCAACATCTGCCGTGCGATCGTGCGCATGCTCGGAGAGCGCACCGACCCGGCGCTGAACATCGCCCTGATCGGCATGTACCGCGAGCAGGTCAGGCGCTATGGCAGCCCTCGGCAATGGACGGGGCGCGATTTCCGCGCGGACACGGTGGATGCTTTCGAGGGCGCCGAGGCCGACATCGTCATCGTCGACCTGGTCCGCAGCAATCCGCGCGGCATGGTCGGCTTCCTGGAAGTACACAATCGCATCAACGTCGCGATGTCGCGCGCCAAGCGCCTGCTGATCGTCGTCGGCGACTCCCAGACCGTGCGCAGCAACCGCGTCCTGCGCCAGGTCTTCGAAGGCTTTCGGCGCTCAGGGGCGGTGATTCCCTGGCACCGACTGCCCGGTGTTGCCGGGGGAGCCAAACAGCAGCGCCGGCGCCGTGGTCGGGCGCGCAACCCGCAGGTCGCGCAGCCCCGGCAGGCCGGGCCGGAGATGCAGGTCCCACACGTGCTCGGGGGCGAGCCGGCCGAAGGCCAGCCGGCCCCGACCGAGAACGCGCCCCGGCGCCTGCCACGGCCGCGCCCCTGGAGCCCGGGCGACCCCGTCGCGGCCGAGGGCACCGGGAGCGACGCGGACCAGGCAAGACGCCGCCGTCACCGGCGCCGGCGCCGGCGTCCACGCCAGCCGTCCGACGGCGGTCCTCCCGGCGCGTCCGACGCCACGCCCCCCGCACCTCCAGACGCGGGCGAGTAGACCGTTTGTGACCGACGCGACGGTGCCGCCGGGCACGTAGACTGCCTACCCATGCCTGACGCCCCCACCCTCGAAAACGTCCTTTTGGCAACCCGAGGCCACTGCGCGACCATCACTCTGAATCGCCCCGACCAGCGCAACCCCCTCGGGGGCGGCATGCTGCGCGACCTCCTCGCCGCGTTCACCTGGGCCCGTGACGAGCCTGGGGTTCGAGTGGTCGTGCTGACCGGCGCCGGCGACAAGGCCTTCTGCGCCGGCGCGGATTTGAGTTCTTTCAACCCTGACGAGAACGAGGTGGAGCGCCACCTCGGGCGCCACCTCTTCGTGGACCTCTTCGTGCTGATGCAGGAGCTTGGTAAGCCCATCGTGGGCCGGATCAACGGCCATGCCCTCGCGGGCGGGCTCGGCCTCGCCAGCAGCTGCGACATCCTGGTTGCGTCTGACAATGCAACGTTCGGCACGCCGGAGATCAACGTTGGCGTGTGGGCGATGATGATCCAGGCGGTCCTGGCTCGCAACCTCGGCCGGAAGACCCTCCTGGAGATGCTGCTCCTGGGCGACCGCGTGACCGCGGAGCGGGCGCGTGAGATCGGGTTGGTCAGCCGTGTCGTTTCCCTGGCGGAGCTGGACGCCGCCGTGGATGCCGTCACGGCACGCCTGGAGAAGAAGTCGCCCATCGTGATGCGGCTGGGTCGGGACTCTTTTTACCGCACGCAGGACATGGGATTCCGCGAGGCACTGGAATACCTCCAGTCCCAGCTCTCCATCGTCACCCTAACGGAGGACACCAGGGAGGGTGTGATGGCCTTCTTCGAGAAGCGCGAGCCCGAGTTCAAGGGCCGATGACAGCGGTTCGGTTCACCGAGGTGGGGCCGCGGGATGGTTTCCAGAACTGGCCCAACCCGGTTCCGACCGCGACCAAGGTGCGCCTTGTCCAGGCGGCGCTGGCGGCGGGTGTGCAGCGAGTCGAGGCCACCGCCATGGTCAGCCCGAAATGGGTTCCCCAGATGGCGGACGCCGAGGAAGTTCTCAGCGCCCTGACATCCGATGAGATGGAGCGGGTCCGCGTGCTGGTCCCCAACGTGCGAGGGTTTGAGCGGGCGAGCGCGGCAGGCGCGCAGAACGTGCTGGTAAACGTCGGCGTCACCGATGGTTTCAACCGCAAGAACCTCAACCGCAGCGTGCTGGAGACGCTTGACGACATCGAGGCTGTGATCGCGGCCGCCGATGAGGCCGACGTGCGCGTGGACGCGTCCGTCAGCGTCGCCTGGGGGTGTCCGTACGACGGCCCGGTGTCCGTTGACCAGGCCATCGAGATGGGAATGCGGCTCGCAGAAATGGGAGTCGCGGAGGTCTCCTTCGGGGACACCATCGGCGTCGCCATGCCCAGCGCCGTCGGAACGCTTGCCACCTTCGCACTCGACCGGCTGGCCGGGGTTGAGGTGTCGATGCACTTCCATGACACCCGCGGCATGGGCGCCGCCAACGTCTACAGCGCGCTGGAAAACGGGATCGAGATGTTCGAGGGCTCCATCGGCGGCATAGGCGGCTGCCCATTCGCGCCGCGGTCGACGGGCAACGTGTGCAGCGAGGACATTCTCTTCATGATCGCGGAGGCGGGCTACGAAACCACCGCGGACGTCTGGGCGCTATGCGCCGCCGCCACCGAGCTCTCGGAATCCCTGGGCAGCGAATTGCCGGGCAAGCTGCACCGCGCCGGGCCCCCGCCGTGGTTTGACGCCACGCGCTTGGTAGGGCCGTCATGAGCGAGCCCGAAGGCATGCTCGAGCGTCACCGCCGCCTCCGTGACCGCGCCACCGCCGGGGGCCAGCGCCACCGCGAGAGGCTCGCTGAGCAGAACAAGCTCCCAGTGCGAGAGCGACTCCGCCTGCTGCTGGACAAGGGTTCCTTCGTTGAGGACGGGCTGTTCGCCAACACCAACGCGGACGACCTGCCCGCCGACGGAGTGGTCACGGGTGTGGGCCGCATCGGCGACCGCCCGGTGTGCATCATGGCCAACGACCCCACCGTCAAGGCCGGGTCCTGGGGAGCTCGCACCGTCGAGAAGATCCTTCGGATCCAGGAGACCGCGCAGCGGCTGCTGGTCCCGCTGATCTACCTGGTCGACAGCGCCGGCGCCCGGATAACGGACCAGGTGGACATGTTCCCCGGGCGCCGGCACGCGGGTCGGATTTTCCATAACGAGGTCCGACTGTCGGGCCAGGTCCCCCAGCTGTGCCTGCTGTTCGGGCCGTCAGCCGCGGGAGGCGCATACATCCCGGCCTTCTGCGACGTGGTCGTGATGGTCGAGGGCAACGCCAGCATGTACCTCGGCTCGCCGCGCATGGCGGAGGTCGTCGTGGGCGAAAAGGTGACCCTGGAGGAGATGGGTGGGGCCCGCATGCACTGCACTGTGAGTGGGTGTGGCGACTTCCTGGTCAAGAGCGACGAGGAGGCCATCGACCTCGCGCGACGCTACATCTCCTACCTGCCCCAGAG
>JBHEMP010000065.1:0-7231 GCA_046262515.1 Candidatus Dormibacteria bacterium
GAGGGCGTCGATGCTGGCCTTGCCGCAGACTCCACAGGCGCTGCTGGTATAGAAGTTGCGGTCCAGGACCCGGAGGTCCGCGTCCCCCAACGACTCCACCTCGACGTTGACAATGTTGAAGCGCTGGTCGGCATCGACGGCCTCGTCCACGCAGTAGCTGATGCGGCTCGGAGGATTCCCGTGCGCGAGGATGCCCTCGCCGACAAGGAACCCCGCGGCCAGTTCGAAGTCCGAGCCGGGCGTGCGCATCGTCACGGCCACCGGCCGGGGCCGGCCCGCCACCACCAGCCGCGTCTCCATCGGCTCTTCGGAAGCCAGTTCATCGCTGCGCAGCGCGGTTGGATGTCCCTCATCGACAACGCGCACCCGGGCGCGAGTCCGGCTCGACCGTCGTGTCGCTGTCTCGGTCATCCTTAGGCGATGTTACGCACCGGTGGCCTGACTTCACCGCCGATGTCGGGCGTCCTCCTGTGCGGCGGCGAGAGCTCGCGGATGGGATTCGACAAGGCCCTCCTGGAGATGGATGGGCGGATGATCGTTGAGGTCCTGGCGGAGCGGCTCGGTGACGTGTGCGACGAGGTGCTGCTGGCGACCGGGCAGCCGGGGCGATTGGGCTGGATGGACTACCCCGAGGTCGCGGACGCGGTGGCCTACGCCGGTCCGCTGGCCGGGCTGGTCGCCGCCTTCACGGAGGCGAAGCACGAAATGCTGGCCGTCATCGCGGTTGACATGCCGGCCGCGAACCCCGTCCTGCTCCGGTACCTGGCGGACCGGGTCATGGATTTCGATGCGGCACTGCCCGAGGGGTCGCGGGGGCCCGAGCCCCTGCACGCGGTCTACGGCCGGTCCGCCCTCCCCGCCCTGGAGCGAGGGCTGCACGGCCGCGACCGCAGCATGCGGGGGGTGGTGGCGGACCTGCGGGTCAACGTCTGCCCGTCCAGGGAGCTGTTGCAGGCCGGCTTCGGGACCTCGTTCGCGGCCAACGTCAATGACCCGGACGACCTCTGGATGCTGCGCCACGAGGTGGGTTAGAAGCGTGCCATCATCTGGCGGTGACCGCCACGTCCCTTCGAGGCAGCCTTCTTGTGGCGCAGCCGCTTCTCACTGACGCCAATTTCGCGCGGACTGTGGTCCTCCTGCTCGAGCACTCGGACGACGGCGCCGTAGGCGTGGTCCTCAATCGCCCCAGCCAGTTCCAGGTCGCGGCGGCCCTTTCCCAATGGGCCCACCTGGCTGCCACGCCGGGTGTGGTTTTCGTCGGTGGCCCGGTGGTCGCTGATGGCGCGGGCATCTGTCTCGCGCGTACCCGGGCGCCTCTACCCGAGGAGGTGTTCAAGCCGCTGACAGGCACCGTGGGCACCCTTGACGTCAGCGGCGAGCCGAGCGAGGTTGGCGGTCCTATTGAGGAGATAAGGCTTTTCGCCGGCTACGCGGGCTGGGAGGCCGGGCAGCTGGAGGGGGAGATCTCCGGCGGGGGCTGGTTCGTCGTCGAGGCTCGTACCCTGGATGCCTTTAGCAGTGATCCCGACGGCCTCTGGAAGGCGGTGCTGGGACGGCAGCGCGGCGAGCTGGCATGGTTCGTGAACTTCCCGCCGGACGTGGCGCTCAATTGATGGAACCGCGAGGGTCTTTGCGTTATCACCGTTCTCTCAGCTTTGAGTAGTAACGTGAACGCATGTCGATGAAACGCTTGGTCCCCACACTGGTAGCCGTTGCCTTTTTGCTCGGCGCGCTTTCCATGGCCGTCCTGGCCGGGCCGTTCTCCCAGGCCGGCAAGCTGGCCGCCGCCGCAGTCGCCGCGCCTAAGCCGGCGCCCACCAGCGGGCCTCGGGACGCCAGGTCCCGGGCCGCCTGTGATGCGTTCCTGGCCGATTTCGCGCACCGCCTCGGCGTACCCGAGTCCAAGGTCAAGGACTCCCTCCGCGCGTCGGCCTTGGCCGCCGTCGACCGGGCGGTAAAGAACGGCGAGATGACGGAGGAGCAGGCAACAAAGGCGCGTACCAAGATCAACGCGGTCCAGGGCTGCCAGGGTCTCCCCGCGTTCGGCAGGCATCCTGGGCCAATGGGCGGTCCACCCCCGGGGGCAGGGCTAGAGGCGGTCACCAAGGCCGCAGCCACAGCGCTTGGGGTCACGCCCGCTGACCTGCGCGCCGCGATCATGGCCGGCAAGAGCCTCCACGACGTCGCCGGGCCCAATGCCGTGAAGTCCGACTTCGACACCAAGTTCCGAGCGGCACTGACGGCGGAGCTGCAGCCGCAGGTTGCCGCCGGCAAGCTCACCGCCGACCAGCTCAAGTCCCGCGTCGACGCGGCTGCGACTATGGCTGACCGGCTCTGGGACTCAGGGCTGAAGGGTCTACCGGGGCCCTTCGGTCGGCATCGCGGTCCGGGTGCGCCACCGCCTGGAGCCCCCGTCCAGTAAGGACCCCACGGGAATCACGGTGCGCCCCTGGCGGTTACACCTGACATGGACAAGGAAGCAACGACCAGCGCCATCCGGATGTATGGGACCGCCTGGTGTGCGGATTGCCGCCTGGCCAAGCGGATCCTGGACGAGAACCAGACCGCCTACGAATTCATCGACATCGACGAGGTACCGGAGGCCGCAGCGGAGGTTCTGAAGCTGAACCGCGGCATGCGCAGTGTGCCCACGATCGTCTTTCCCGATGGCTCCGTGCTGGTCGAGCCGTCGCGCCGGGAACTTCTCGCCAGGATCTGACGCCCTGCGTCGCGACGTCGAATACCTGGCGGCGCTGCACAGACCGTCTGCGTCGCCCGGCGAGCGTACGGCCGCCCTGTGGATCGCCGACGCCCTGCGCGACAGCGGTTGCACGGTCAGTGTCGAGGAGGAGCGAGCCCACGGCACGATGTGGTGGCCGGTAGGGCTGATGACGGCCGCTGCCACCGCCGCCGGGCTCATATCGCTTCGACGCTCGCGTTTCCTTGGAGGTTTGCTCGGGGCATGTGCGGCCCTCACCATCGCCGACGACATCGACTCCGGGCGGCGCCGTCTGAGGCGGGCGTTGCCGCAGTCCTCGACCTGGAATGTCGTGGCGGAAACCGGCGATATCGGCGCCAGCCGCACGCTCGTCATCATGGCCCACCACGACGCCGCACACACCGGGTTGTTGTTCGACCAGCGCCTTCAGCGCTGGGTCTGGGAGAAACACCCCGGTTGGCTGGACCGTTTGCACTCAAGCGCTCCCTTCTGGTTCCCGGTGGTGGGCGGGCCGGCGCTGGTGGCCGTGGGCTCGGCGCTCCGACTGCGGGCGTTGGTGCGGGTTGGCACCGTCCTGTCGGCAGCCTGCACGGCGGCCCTGGCGGACATCGGCCTCCGCGAAACGGTTCCCGGCGCCAACGACAACATCAGCGCCGTCGCGGTGCAGCTCGAGCTTGCCCGCGTGCTGCGTCGCACGCCGGTGACCGGCCTGCGGGTGCTGCTGCTGTCCGCCGGCTCCGAAGAGGCCCTGCAGGAGGGGATCCTGGCTTTCGCGCGGCGGCATTTCGACGAGCTTCCCCGCGACAGCACCTATTTCTTCAACCTGGATACCGTGGCTTCTCCGCACCTCCTGATGCCCGAAGGCGAGGGCGTTTTGAGGATGCGTGACTATGACGGCGCCATGAAGGCCGCGGTCGTTGCGGCGGCGGAGGACGCCGGGGTCCCACTGCAGCGGGGCCTGCGCGCGCGGGTCAGCACGGACGCGGTGGTGCCCATGAAGGCGGGCTACCCGGCGGCGCTCCTGAGCTCTCTCACGGACTGGAAAGCCCTGGCCAACTACCACCTCCCGACAGACACGGCCGCCAACCTGGACTACGACACCCTCGCCGGCGCGGCGCGCCTTACCGAAGCGCTGGTGCGGCGGATGGCGGCCGGGGGCTGACCCCCTACTGCGGGAAGCGCACCCGCAGCACCTTCTTGTCGAACTTGCCGACCGTCGTGCGCGGGACGGCCTCGATGAGTTCCATCCGATCCGGCAGCTGCCACTTGGCGAAGCCATGCGTCAAAAGGTGCTCGTGAACCTGCTGGAGTGTGACCTCCCTACCCTCGCGCGGGACCACGCACGCCAGCGGGCGCTCCTGCCAGCGAGGGTCGGGTATGGCCACGACCGCGGCCTCGAGCACGTCCGGCATGGCCATGATGGCGCCCTCCATGTCCACGGACGAGATCCACTCGCCGCCGGACTTGATCAGGTCCTTGGTGCGATCGGAGATCACGAAGTAACCCGTGGGGGACCCCACCGCCACGTCTCCGGTGCGGAACCAGCCGTCCTCGGTGAACTGCTCGGCCCCGTCACCCTTCATGTAGCTGTCGACCACCCAGGGTCCGCGCACCAGCAGGTTGCCGAGGGCCTCGCCATCCCAGGGCACCTCGTTGCCCTCCTCGTCGCGAATTGACACGTCGATGCCGGGGATGGGCAGGCCGGCCTGGCAACGCACCTGGGAAGTGAGCTCGTCGGCGGGCAGGTCGAGCATCGAGGCCTTCGGCCACGCCATGGTCGCCAGTGGCGAGGTTTCGGTCATGCCCCAGGCCTGGACCAGGTTGACGCCGACCTCAAGCAGCCCCTCGATCAGCGCGCGCGGTGGCTGCGAACCGCCGCAGGCCACGTGCTTCAGGCGCGGCAGCCGGCGATTGCTCTTCCGCAACTCCTCCAGCACCGCCAGCCAGACGGTGGGCACCCCTCCGCTGATGGTCACCTGCTCGGACTCCATCAGGTCGACAACGCTTGGGCCATCTATGTGCGGCCCGGTGAATACCAGCTTCGACCCACAGGCGACTCCGGCGTGGGCCATGCCCCAGGCATTCGCGTGGAACATGGGGACGATCGGGAGGATCGAGTCCATGGGCCCGATGCCGAGACCTGAGGCCGTCTGCACCGCCATCGAGTGCAGGAAGGTCGAGCGGTGTGTGTACACCGAGCCCTTGGGACGTCCCGTAGTACCCGACGTGTAGCAAATTCCCAGTGGCGTGTTCTCGGCGATGTCGATGGGGTCATAGTGCTCATCCTCACCGCCGATGAGGTCTTCGTAACTCTGCACATTTGGTAGTGAGGTGCCGGCATGGTCGCCCATGACGATGATGTGCCTGACCCCTGAGAGCGCACCCTCCGGCAGCTTCTCGAGGATGGGGACGAGGTCGGCGTCGACGAAGATCGCCCTGTCCTCCGCGTGGCCGATGATGTAGGCCAGGTCGTCGGCGGACAGCCGCAGGTTGAGCGTGTGGAGCATGCGCCCCGTGCACGGGATCGCGAAGTACAGCTCGAGGTGGCGGTAGTTGTTCCAGGCCATCGTCGCCACGGCCGCGCCGCGTTCGATTCCCAGCCTGTCGAGGGCGCGCATCAGCTGCTGGGTGCGACGGGCGTACTCGCGGTAGGTGTACCGATGCTTCTTGCCCGGCCCGACGAGCGAAACGATCTCAGTTTCGCCGTGGTGCTTCTCGGCATGGCTGAAGAGCAGCCACGAGTTGAGCTGGGTATCCATCATCGCCATTTGTTTCACCCCGTCAACCCGCGCCCGCGGGTATTTCTGATTCGAGCGATCATTATCGGCTGTCCACGTGGTGTCTCGACACGGGCCCGAGAATTGGGGCCATGCCCAAGGTGGTTGAAACGGCGCCCGACCCGGCAGACCCGATCTTTGAGGGCCTGAACTCGGAGCAGGTGGAGGCGGTTTCACGGCTTCGTGGACCGATCGTGATCCTGGCCGGGGCGGGCAGCGGCAAGACCACCACGGTGACCCGCCGGATCGCCAACCAGGTGCTCTCGGGCGCCTTCACGCCGGCCCAAATCCTGGCCGTGACCTTCACCCAGCGCGCGGCGCGGGAGATGGGCGAGCGCCTCGACCGGCTGGGCGTCAGCGGGGTCCGCGCGCGGACCTTCCACTCGGCTGCGCTGGCGCTCTTCCGCCAGTACCTGGGCGACGACCGCGAGATCCTCTCCAGCAAGGCGCGCTACCTGGTGCCGCTGGTGTCGCGGCTGCCCCCGCCGTACAAGTTCGTTCCCCTCAGTGACGTGGCCGGTGAGATCGAGCGGGCCAAGAACCGCCGGGTTTCCCCGGAGGAGTACATGGATCGCCTGGACGGGCACGAGCCGGTAATCGCCCCACAGCACATGGCGCGCATCTACGCGGGGTATGAGAGGGCGCGTCGCGAGGCGGGGTACATCGACTTCGAGGACCTCCTCGCCGAGACGGCTCGGCTGTTCCGCGAGCAGCCCACGCTGCTGGAGAATTTCCGTGAGCGTGTGCGGGCATTCACCGTTGATGAGTACCAGGACGTCAACATGCTGCAGCAGGAATTGCTCGACGTCTGGGTTGGAGACCGCGAGGACGTCTGCGTGGTCGGCGACGACTACCAGTCGATCTACAGCTTCACCGGCGCGACCCCCGCCTACCTGCTGGGATTCCAGCGCCGCTTCCCGGGGGCGACCGTGGTCAAGTTGGTTCGAAACTATCGCTCCACCCCCGAGGTCATCGCCCTCGCCAACCGGCTGACTCCGCGACTGGGCGGCACCGAGAAACAGCTGGTGCCGACCCGGCCGCCGGGCGCGAGCGTGCTCATCCAGCGGCTTGACACCCCGCTGGGCGAGGTTCACTGGCTGGCCCGAAAGATCATCGAGCTTCTCGCCGCGGGGGTGCTGGAGGAGGAGATCGCCGTCCTCTATCGCCTCAACGCCATGTCCGAGGAGCTCGAGGAGGCGTTATCCGCGGCACGGGTGTCATACCAGGTCAAGGGAGGAGCTTTCTTGCGCCGCCCGGCCGCCCGCGACCTGCTGGCGAGGCTGCGCAGGCCCCGCTCCGACGAGGTGGCAAAGGCGGTGGAGGTGGCGGCCCGCGAGGTGGGATGGAACGCCCGGGGCGCCACCACCGCGGACAGCGAGGAGGCGACCCGCCAGCAGGACCTGACCCGGCTGGTGCGCCTCGCCGAGGACTTCAGCGGGGATGCGGGGGTGCCGGGGTTTGTCCGGGATGTCCAGCGGCGCTTTGCCGCCGACGAGGCGGGGAGCGGCGTCCAGGTCCTGACCTACCACCGCGCCAAGGGTCTCGAGTTCGACGCCGTCTTCCTGCCCCGGTTGAACGCCGGCGAGATCCCCGACCGCCGGGCCAAGTCGGAGGAATCCATCAGCGAGGAGCGGCGGCTTTTCTACGTGGGCGTGACCAGGGCCCGCAAGCAGCTATTCCTGAGCTGGGCGCCCAAGAACAGCCGCGGCCGGCGCTCGCCGTTCCTCGACGAGGT
>JBHEMP010000066.1:0-5348 GCA_046262515.1 Candidatus Dormibacteria bacterium
AAATCCTGGGCGCCGCAGGCCGGGCAGAAGGGAGCGTCGGCCTTGAGCCGCCCGCCCTTCAGGGCTTTTGCAGCCTCGGGCTTGAGCTCGACGCGGAGCGACTCGGGGTGGTCGCGGGCGACGTCGGGGGTGGGCAGGTGGTCCTCGCGGAAGCGCTGCTTACAGTTACGGCAGTCCACCAGCGGGTCCGTGAAGGTCTTGACGTGCTCGGAGGCCTCCCAGACCCGGGGATGCATGATGATCCCCGTCTCGACGCCGACGACATCGTGACGAAGCTCCACCATGTGGCGCCACCACAGTTCCTTGATGTTGCGGCGCAGCGCCACCCCCAGCGGCCCGTAGTCGTAGAGGGCGTTGACGCCGCCATAGATCTCGCTGTTCTGGAAGATGAAGCCGCGCCGCTTGGCCAGCGAAACCAGGGTCTCGACCAGCTTCTCCGGCTCGGTGATGGTGCGCTCTTCGGTGATGGCCACATAACTCCCGTGGACCCCGCCTGGGCTCAATGCACCTTGCGGAGAAAGTCGATTGACTTCAGCTGGCGGTCGAGGTGGTGCTCCAGCTGGATCTCCAGCAGGGCCACCACCGCGCGGTGATCCGCGTCGTCAAGGCGGAGCCTAAAGAATAGTTCCCGGTCGCCCGACCCCAGGACCCGCAGCACCTTTACGGTGCGCGCGCTGACGGGCCTTCCCCCACCGTCGTGGTGCCCGCACTCCATGCCGACCACCCCACCCGCCAGCGCGGAGAAGGTCAGGCCGTTCTCTCCAAGCGCGCCCCCGCAGCGCGCGCAGCGGGTCACCGCGGGCGAGTAGCCCATCTCCGCCAGCACCCGGACCAGGAAATCCGCGAGCTCCGCGGTCGGAGGGACGTCGCGGTCGCTGAGGTGAGCCAGGGCATCGACCACCAGCCCGAACATCTCCGGCGCCGCGTGGCGGTCCTCGAGAACTTTGTCGGCCACCTCGACGACCACCGAGGCCACCGCCGCTCGCCGCAGCTCGGCCCCGAGCGCGCTGTTCTCGGTGATGCGCTGGAACTGGGTAACGACGTCCATGCTCTTGCCCTCCGCCAGGAGCATCCGGCCGTGGGAGAAGACGTCGAGCTGGCCCGCCATGCGCGACTTGGCCTTGCGCACCGACTTGGCGATGGCCGGGATCTTGCCCCGCTCGCGCGTCAGCAGGGTCAGGATGCGGTCGGCCTCCCCGTAATCCACCTTGCGCAGCACCACCGCCTCGGCGGTGTAGATCGGCATACCGCGGGGTCAGCGCCCGCCGTTACCCCGCGCGCGGCCTTTCGCGGGCGTCGCGGCGGCCGGCGGTGCCGCCTCGGTCTGCCGCCGGATCTCGGCCTGGGTCCGCTTCTCCTCCTCCTCCTCCGCCCGCGCCTCTTCGCGCCGGACGGCACCCGGGAACGACTTCTCCGACCGGACGCGGACCTTGCCGATGCGCTGTCCCCGCACGGAGACAATGGTCATGGTCACTCCTTCCACGTTCACCACCGCGCCCGCACGGGGTACGGACTCGAGTTCGGAATACATGAACCCGCCGAGGGAGTCGACGTCCTCGGCGTTGAGCTGCAGGCCCAGCTCCTCGCGGGCGTCGGCCAGTGACACGCGGGCGTCAAGGACGGCCTCGCCGAGCGCCAGGAACTGGATCTCCTCCTCCTCCATTGAGTCGTACTCGTCGCGGATGGGTCCCACGATCTCCTCGATGATGTCCTCGATGGTGATGATCCCCGCGAACTGGCCGTGTTCGTCGAAGACGATCGCCATGTGCACGCGCTTCTCGCGCATCTCGTGCAGGAACTCGGACAGGTTCTTGTTCTCGTGCACCCGGTACGGCGGCCGCATCAGCTTGCGCAGGTCACCGGTGCGGCGCTCCGCGCGGGAGGCGCTGTAGCGGAGGAGGTCCTTGGCGTAGACCACCCCGACGATGTGGTCAATGGTCTCCTCGTACACCGGGATACGGGTGTGCCCGTGCTTGAGGACGAGGCGCACGATCTGGTCCACGGGGCGGCTGATCTCCACCGCCACGACGTCGATGCGCGGGATCATCACCTCCCGCACGCTCATGTCGCCGATCTCGATGACGCCATGGATCATCTCCCGCTCCTCCTCCTCGATGATTCCCTCCTCCTCGCCCACGGTGACCAGCATCTTCAGCTCCTCCTCGGTCACGAACGGCCCCTTGGCGCCGCCCCCCGGCCGCGCCAGCAGGCGGGCAAACGAGGACATGGCGCGGATGGGCCAGCGGCTGACGGTGGTGATAAAGCCGACCGTAGGCGCCAGGGCCATGGCAAATCGCATGTTGTAGCGCAGCGCCAGGGTCTTGGCGGTTATCTCGCAGAAGACCAGGACGATCACCGCGTCGATCAGAGAGATCACCAGCTGTGGCTGAAAGGCACTGAGCCCGTGGTTGTTGCCGATCAACCCGGCCGCCGTGGCGGAAACGATGATGGCGGTGGTGTTGGTGGTGAGGATCGCGGTCAGGTAGTCGTTGGGGTTGGAGTGGAGGCGCTGGATCAGCGCGGCACGCGCGTTCCCATCGTCAGCCAGGCGGCGCAGCTGGATCCGGCTGACGGAAGTCAGGGCCGTCTCGGCTGCCGCGGCGATCCATGCGAGGACCAGGGTCACAAGCAGCATCACCAGCAGGAGGGCGTCGTAGATAGACACGGGCGCCGGGCCTCAGGGCCGGCCGGGGCACCCCCCGAACGGCGCCGGGCGTCTGGAGCCGGGCATCACAGGTCGCGACCGGTGCGGGCGTCGTCGTTGGGGAAGCGCGGGTCGCGGAAGAGTTCTGAGACGGAGCGATCCTCATGGACGCGCCGGATGCCCTCCGCCAGCAGGGGCGCCACCGACAGGACATGCAACTTGTCGTTGGTTTCCGTCATCGGGATGGAGTCGGTGACAACGATCTGGTCGATGGGCGCGGCCGCCAGCCGCGCGATCGCCCCGTCGTTGAGAACGCCATGGGTCGCGAGCACGTCGACGGAGCGCGCCCCGGCCGCGATCAGGGCGTTGGCAACACCCACCAAAGTGCTCCCGGTCGAGATCAGGTCGTCAATGACCACCGCGTTCATACCCTCGACGTCACCGATGACGTTCAGGACCTCGGTGACGTCGTCGCGGGGCCGGCGCTTGTCTACGATGGCGAAGGGCGCCTCGAGCATCTTGGCCACAGCGCGCGCCCGCCGCGTGCCGCCGACGTCAGGGGAGACCACGACGATGTCCTTCAGGTGCCGCCGGCGGATGTGTTCGGCGATGATCTTGAGGGCCGTCAGGTGGTCGAAAGGGATGTCGAAGAAACCCTGGATGGCGTCTGCGTGCAGGTCGAGGGCAATCACCCGGCTGGCCCCCGCAAGGGTGATGATGTTGGACATCAATTTGGCCGAGATCGGGTCTCGAGGCGCCGTCTTCTTCTCTTTGCGCGCATAGCCGAAGTAGGGGATCACGGCCGTGACCCGCGCCGCCGACGCACGGTGCAGGGCATCCAGGATGATGAAGAGTTGGATCAGGTTCTCGCTGACGGGCTGGCACGTGGGCTGGATCAGGAAGACGTCGTTGCCGCGCACCGACTCGGCGATCTTGACGTCGTACTCACCGTCCTTGAACCGCGTGACCGACATCTCCCCAACCGGGATCTCGAGCTCAGCGGCGATGGCGTGGGCGAGCGCGGGGTGCGCGTTGCCGCAGAGCAACTTGAGGTCACCGAACAAACTGGGCCCTCCCTGTCGTTCCTTTGGGCGTTCCTTTGGCCGTTCCTTTGCGTGGACCTCCGCCTCGTGCGCGGGAGAGGCAAGTTTATCGGCCGCCGTGCTTGTCACTTCCCGTTCTTCTCCGGCGAACGGCGGCGGCGCCGGGTCCATCCCTCGACCTCGCGCTGGTCGTTACGTTCGATGGCGAGGCTACCGGCACTGACGTCGCGGGTGATCACCGAGCCCGCGGCGGTGTAGGCGTCGTCTCCCACGTGCACCGGGGCGACCAGGGTGCTGTCGGTACCGATAAAGACGCGGTCCCCGATCACCGTCTGAGCCTTGGGCAGTCCCGAGCCGCGGAAATTCGCGGTCACCGTACCGGCACCGATATTTACCCCGCGGCCCAGCACAGCGTCACCCAGGTAGGAGAAGTGGTGCACGTCGGTGTCCGGACCAACGAGGGTGTTCTTGATCTCCGCGAAGGAGCCGATGCGACTTCCGCGCGAAATCACCGCACCCGCGCGGAGCTTGTTGAATCGCCCGATGTCGACCCCGTCCTCGACCGTTGAACTGACCAGGTGGCTACCGCCGATGACGCAGTTGCGCCCGACGCGGGAATCGGTGACCTCGGCGAAGGGACCGACCCGCGAGCCGGCGCCGATCGTCGTGCTGCCGCGTAAGAAGGTGTATGGCTCGATCCGGGCGTCCGGTTCGACGGTCACCGCGGGGCCTATGAACGTGCTGTCCGGGTCGACGATTGTGACCCCGGACATCGCCATGTCCCGCACGCGGCGCAGTCGGACAACCTTCTCCGCCCGGGCCAGTTGCCAGCGGTCGTTGACCCCCAGGGCCTCCTCCTCCGGGCAGGTGACCACGGTGCGTGCGGGCAGCGAGCCAAAGACATCGGTGAGGTAGTACTCCCCACTCTGCGAGCTCTTGCGGAGGCGGCGCAGGGCGGGCCAGAGGACCTCGGCGCGAAAGACGCAGACCCCGGTGTTGACTAGCTTGACGGCGGCCTCGGCCGGGGTCGCCTCCACCTGCTCGACGATGCGGGCGGCGCCGGGGTCGCCAACGACGCGGCCATATCCTGTCGGGTCGCTCACTTCCGCCGCCAGCAGGGCGCAATCGAGGTCACCGTCGCGGCGAGCGGCCAGAAGTGTGGCGATGGTCTCCTCGGTGAACAGGGGGACGTCCCCGTAAAGGACCAGGACCTCCGCGTGCCCCCGCAGCGCCTGCGGCACCTGGTTGAGGGCGTGGGCGGTGCCCAGCTGGCTGCGCTGCTGGACCATGGCCGCCGCGCCGCTCACCGCGGCGATGGCCTCGCGTTGTGCCGGGGAGTGGACCACGGCGATCTCGGCGGCGCCCACTCGCCGGGCGAGGGCCAGCGAGTAGCAGAGCAGGGGCTGGCCCGCCAGGTCGTGCAGCACCTTGGGGAGGGACGAGCGCATCCGGGTTCCCTTCCCGGCAGCGAGCACCACGACCAGAAGGTCGGGAGCGCGCGTCGACACCCTGGACCGGGGAGGCTCGCCTGGTGCGGGCATGTAGTTCGCAGATTTTACAATGCGGCGGGTTTCTCGGGGGCCAGGATTCGAACCTGGATGAGCAGCTCCAAAGGCTGCCGTCCTACCATTAGACGACCCCCGATCGCGGTGCGGCCGTCG
>JBHEMP010000067.1:0-24596 GCA_046262515.1 Candidatus Dormibacteria bacterium
GCAACCCGGTCTCGGCCCTGGTTGGCTTCGAAATCTTCGTCCTGCCCGCGATCGCCGCAATGTCCGGCCGCGGCGGCTGGGCACGACCGCGGGCCCTCTGCCGGCTCGCGCGGATGGTCGACTCACCCGCCGGGCTGCGGACCTTTGTCCGGGCTCGAGTGGAGCGCACGGCGCAAGGCTTCATGGCCACCCCGCTCGGCGGCCAGGGCTCGCACCAGCTGCGCGCGATGGCGTCGGCGAACGCCCTGCTGGACATCCCGGAGGAAGTGGAGACGCTGGCCGCGGGCGAGGCCGTCAGCGCGCTGCTCCTCGACCACCCGGTGGCGCCCGCGCCGGGGTGAGGGCGATCCCTCTATACTCGCCAGAGGGCTACGGCGGGATTCGTGGCCAGAGGGATGGAACCTGCGGCCGACCGGTAGCGGGCGCATTCGCCAAGATCAAATTTCACCGTGGCGAGGTACATGAGCAAGGTAATCGCTGTCGCGAACCAGAAGGGGGGAGTCGGGAAATCCACCACCACCCTAAACCTTGGAGTGGCGCTGCACGAGCGGAAGAAGCGTGTTCTGCTGGTCGACCTGGACTCCCAGGCGCACCTGACCTTGATGGCCGGCGTGGAACTTGTCCCCGGAGACTTGTCGGCGTATGACGTGTTGATCTCGGGCGCGCTCGCCGCTGATGCCATCCAGGAGGTGAAGCCCGACCTCGACGTGATGCCGGGCAGCATCCAGGTCGCCGCGGGGGAGGTCGCCCTGGGCCGCCGCCAGAGACGCGAGTACCGGCTCCGCGAGGGCCTTGACCCGATCCGCGCCGCCTACGACTTCGTGGTCATGGACTGTCCCCCCAACCTCGGTCTGCTCACCGTCAATGCGCTGACGGCCGCCGACAGCGTCCTGATCCCGCTCCAGGCCGACTTTCTGGCGCTGAAGGGGATGCAGTTGCTACTCAACACAATTTCCGAAGTCAGGGGTTCGACCAATTCGGACCTCGACATCATCGGCATCCTGCCGACCATGATCCGGCCGCGCTCGCTGCACTCGGCCGAGGTTGAAGGGAGCGTGCGCGAATTCTTCGGCAAGACGATCTTCAAGACCGTGATCCGATCCTCGGTGCGATTCCCGGAGGCCGCCGCGGGATTCCGGTCCATACTGGAGTACGCTCCCGGCCATGCTGGGGCGAAGGCCTACCGTGACCTCGCCAAAGAGGTCATCGACCGCGCCGGGCGCAACTGAGATTAAATCTTGACTTACCGCTGGTTGTGTGTATTAAGTGCGAGTGACCCAAGATCTTGTACCCGACCGTCCCACCACTTCAACCGCTTCACCGGGTTAGGAGGCTGATCTTGCCGCCGATTTTCAAGGTCCTGTTCACAAGGACCTGGACTCTCATTCTCAACGTCTTCAGCACACGCAGCACAATGGAGTTCGAGCGGTTCACGCGAGTTCCCCTCCCTTCGGGGGCGGCCTCGTACTCCGAGGCCGGCACTTCACCCGCGGTGATCAACGTGAGCACGGTGTCGGCCGGCTCGGTGGCCGGGACCAGCCCCACCCTCTGCGAGGAAACCTTCACCCGGCTCATCAGCGCGGGCCGCTTCGACTCCGCCTGGGACCTGCTCACCCCGGACTCGCAGGCGGATTGGAAGGACCAGTCCAGCTTCACCCGCGAGATGGCCGCCCGGCAACCGGGCCGCGGTCTCCTGGGCAGCAAGGTGCGTGAGGTGCGGATGCTGGCATCGTGGACCGACGACCACACCAAGAAGACCTACCACGAGGTCGCCGAACTGGTCGTCGACTACCGCATCCGCCAGCGCGCCCGTGAGAGCGTGGTGACCCAGGACGTCCACCTCGTCAACGTTGACGGCGGCTGGAAGTCCCTCTGCTACCGGACCTAGCCGCCCCTCAGCGCCTCCAGGGGTAGTCGCCGCCGACGGTATCCGCCGTGGGCGCGAGGACGGCGATCGAGGGCCGGACGATATCCGGGAGACGGCTGTCGTCGACCACTGGCTGGCTCAGAACGGTCCGCTGGTAGAGCCTCTGCAGGGTCCCGGCCAGCTCCGCGCCCGTTTCCACGATGCGGTTCGAGTCGGCGGCCATGCGCTCGGCCAGGCTGCCCGGCTCGTCGACGCTGGCGCGGTCGAAGACCGCGAGCGAGGTACGTCGCGAGATGCCGTCGGTCATGCCATGAAGAAAGGCGCGGTCGCTCTGCGGCCGAAGCCAGCTGCCCTGGTGGGTGAGCTGGAGCACGTTGCACCGGCCGTAGCCGCGCATCAACTGCTCGCGGTCGCTGTTGAACACGTCCCGGAAGCGTTCGCCGCGCAGCGGCATCGCGCTGAGGTCCATGGCCAGGCCCATCATCGCGGGCGCATCCTCCTCCGCCTCGCGGACAAGCACGCATAGCTGCGCAGGCCACTCGGGGCGGTGCGCGGTGACGCTCGCCCCCGCCTCACGGAACTGCCAGCCTCGACGGGCCAGGCGGTCCCCAAGGACGAGGGCCAAAAGCGATGCGTTGCTGAAGGTTGCGGGTCGGACTGCGAATTCGATATCAATTGCCACTGCCCCATCTAACGGCACACCTGCACGGATTCCATGCGGGCTCGTACAAGTTGAGACGATCGTGTTACGTTACGGTCGCATCTGTGCGATGGCTACCTTCAGCTCGGCGCCCGGGCCGTCATGTAGCCCCGACTCCGTATCAGTGGTGTATCAGCACGAACGCGCCGGCCGCGACGAGGACCAGGCCGGAGAACAGCTCGGCCCGGTCGCCGAGCTTGCGGCCCACGTGCTTTCCGAGCTCTAGGCCGACCAGCGTGAGGACCAGGCTGCTAAGCCCCATGAACCCGATCGCGACCAGCAGGGGCGCTCCCAGCAGCCCAAGGCCGAACCCCACCACCAGGTTGTCCAGCGACAGCGCGACCGCGAGGAGGATGAAAGTGCGGCGTTTGACGGGAATCTCAAGGTCGCGGGTCTCGCGGCGCGTCTCGAACAGCGTGTAGGCGCCGATCAGGATCAGCACCACGCCGGCGAAGAGGTTCGCCCTGGCACCGACCGCGCCGGAAACCCGGCCGCCGAGCACCAGGCCGATCGCCGGCGCCAGGACCTCCATGGAGGTGAAGGCGACCAGGATCTCCCTCCGGTGCCGCTTCTCCAGCGGCAGGATTCCAAGCCCGACGGCGCCCCCAAAGTTCGACAGCCCGGCGCTGAAGCCGAGAAAGATCAGTGGCAGGACCCAGGCGGGCATCAGTCGAGCCACCTACCGTCCGCGGTCCTGATCATGTCCCCCATGCTCAATCCGCGTTGGCGATGGGCTGGGCGATCACCCACAGCGAGGTCGCGGTGTAGATCAGCATTGCCGCCAGCCACCCGAGATCGGCGCGGATGGCGGAACCGGGGTTCTTCTCGACGGCGCGCAGCCGCGCGTGGGCCATCACGACGGCGACAACGTGCCCGATGACGATGGCGGTCACCTGCACCAGGAAGATCACCGCGGGGGTGACATGACGGATGTTTTCCTCCACCTGGAAGCGCATCGCCGTGGCGTCGGCACTGCTGGCGGTCCACATGATCGGAGTGACGATGAGCAGTTGGGTCAGGTTATGCGCAAGGAGGTACGCGAGCGCGATCGGGATCAACGAAGGTGACACCACCGAAGCGAGTTCGCGCGGGCTCTTCCGGGAGGCGGTCGCGGCCAGCCAGGTAAAGGCCCAGAAGAAGAGCGCGAAGGCCAGCCACGTGAAGAGGATCTCGCTGGTGTCCAGGGTGAAGTCCCGGGGGTCAAAGCCACGGCTGACGCTGACCGAGTCGCTGGATGGCGCCGCCGCCGAGATGGCCTTCCAGATCGGCGTCTGCTTGACCCCGTCTGCCAGCACCCCCGCCAGCCACAGGGTGATCAGCGCCTGCTGGCCGCGAGCGGCGGCGACGGGTCGGTCAGGGGCGAACCCGACGCGGAGTCGCACGTACCCGGTCCCATCACGGTACAGGGCAGCCGGTGCGATGGTACTTGCCAGCGTTGTGAGGACCTGGAAGACGTCCCCGCGCGCGAACCACGCCTCACCGAGCCAGGCGCCCATGGATACCTGGAAGACGGCGTAGACGACGACCAGTACACCGAGGGCGCGGGGGGAATCGGGCACCACACGGACCGCCAGCTCGAACCAGAACAGCACCAGTAGCAGGACGACGGCCGGCCAGTAGCCGACCCGGGCCAGGGTGGGATGGGGACCCCGGCGGGCGCTGGCTCCCGAGGTCACCAGCCGGGCGCCGAGAGCGAAGGGGTTGGTGACCTCGTAGACGCCTCCCAGCACGCAGTGCGCGATCGGCAGCAGGGGAATCGTCACCACCCAGAACGCAATCGTGGCGGCATTCAGAGCCGGGCTCTGCTGACGGCCGAAGAGGCCGACTACCGCGAGAAAGAAAACGACCAAGAGGCCGAACCCCTGGAGCAGGAGCAGCACCGCGCGGGGTACGCGAGGGCCCGGACGTTCGTCGCGGGGCTCGCGCTCGGGAAGGATGTAGATCAGCCCGAAGGACACCGCGACCACGGCGACAGCGGCCACGAGCACCAGCGAGAGCGGCACCTGGAGGTCGAACTTGCCGATGAAGACATGCGCGAGGTGCATCACGAAAGGCTATACGCCGGCGTGGCCACGTTGGTTTACGGCGTCCCTGGGTGCGGCGAGCGAAAGCGCGTCCCTTCGGCGAACACGAGACCGAAGCGGTTTGCCAGTACAGCCAGCAGCTCGTCGCCAGAGCCGACCGTCTCAGTTGTCATCCCCTCTGGCGTGAAGTACGCCATCTCGAGCCCGCGCAGCGCGACCTGGACGTCCGCACCCGGGAGCTGGGCGGTCGGCAGCCGGACGAACGACGACGCCGGGTGCGTGGAGGTGTAGTGGTTGGCCACCTCGTAATCGACTGGGTGCTGCGGTTCATCTGTGAACTCATACAGGTCCAGCCAGCCGTCTGGCCGTCGGAGCTGGAGGCGCCAGCCGCGGTCCACCGCAAGAACTCGATAGGTCCAGCAGCCCATCACGGCCTCTCCGCCGGCACGGATCTCCACGGGCTCCAGGGGCGTCGAGCAGCCGAACCCCACGTCACACAAATACCTCACTCCCTCGGCGTGGACCGCGAGCAGCATGTGCGTGCGAGGCGGCGCCTGCGTGGGCTTGCCAAGGTGCACACGCGCTGCCAGCGTGACCACGTCATATCCCAGCTGCCTTAGGACGGCGGCAAACAGCGCGTTCTGTTCGAAGCAGTACCCGCCCCGCCGCCGGCGGACGAGTTTCGCTTCGATCGCGGCGAGGTCCAGTCGGATCGGCCGGCCGAGATGGATGTCCAGGTTCTCGAACGGGATGTGGGTGGCGTGGGCGCGGTGAAGCCTCGCCAGCGTGGCCGCCGTCGGGGCCAGGGGATCGCCGTCTTCCACGCGGTCGAGATATGCGTTGATGTCGACCGCTTCAATGAGTGCCAGGGGCCCAATTATGCTGCGCCGCCTCGGCCAGGCCGGCGACTATGTCGCGGCTATCCTTTTCTCCCAGTGACGCCCTCGAAGCCGCGCAATAGCGCCGCCATGCTCCACGGGCCAAGTCGCGCGCCCGCGCGCGCATACCTGCGTGCCATCGGCTTCAGCCGCGAGGACCTGGAGAAGCCGATCATCGGAGTCGGTCATTGCTGGATCGAGACAATGACCTGTAACTACAACCACCGCGAGCTGGCGGAGCATGTCAAACAGGGCATTCGCGAGGCCGGCGGGACCCCGATGGAGTTCAACACCATCAGCGTCTCGGACGGCGTCACCATGGGTACCGAGGGAATGAAAGCCTCGCTGGTAAGTCGCGAGGTTATCGCTGATTCCATCGAGCTCGTGTGTCGCGGACATTCCTTCGACGGCCTGGTCATGATCGTCGGCTGCGACAAGACCATCCCCGCAGGCGCCATGGCGCTGCTGCGCATGGATCTTCCCGGGCTGGTCCTCTACAGTGGGTCGATCCGCCCCGGCCGGTACCGCGGCCGGGACATCACCATCCAGGAGGTGTTCGAGGCCGTGGGCGCCCACGCCGCCGGCAAGATCAGCGACGAGGACCTCGAGGAGATCGAATCCATCGCCTGCCCCGGGCCGGGGGCGTGTGGCGGTCAGTTCACGGCCAACACCATGGCGACCACGCTGGAGTTCCTCGGGCTGTCGCCCGCGGGCGCCAACGAGGTCCCCGCCGAGGATGAGCGCAAGGCGCAGGTGGCCAGGGACTGCGGACGCCTGGCGGTCAGCCTGGTGCAGAAGGACATTCGTCCGCGCTCATTCGTCAACCAGCGCTCCCTGGAGAACGCGGTCACCTCCGTTGCGGCGACCGGCGGGTCCACCAACGCCGTGCTGCACCTGCTCGCGCTTGCCGCCGAGGCGAACGAGCGGCTCAACCTGGAAGACTTCGACCGCATCTCCCACCGCACCCCTATCCTCGCCAGCCTCAAGCCCGGCGGAGCCTTTGTGGCGACCGATCTGGACCGCGCTGGGGGGCTCGGACTGCTGATGCGGCGGCTCATCGAGGCCGGGTTGCTCCACGCTGAACAGCGAAACGTCGACGGCTCGACCGTGGGCGAGATCGCTGCGGCGGCGAAAGAGACGAGTGGGCAGAAGGTGATCCGTCCCTTGGACCAGCCCCTCAAGGAACACGGAGGCATAGCGATCCTCTTCGGCAACCTGGCACCCGAGGGATGCGTTGTGAAACTGGCGGGTCATGACCGCCTGAGCCATACCGGGCCGGCCAGGGTGTTCGATAGCGAGGAAGAAGCATTCGCGGCGGTCCAGGAACAGCGCATCGCGCCGGGAGACGTGGTTGTGATTCGTTACGAAGGACCCGCGGGCGGCCCCGGGATGCGTGAAATGCTGGGCGTTACGGCCGCGATCGTGGGGCAGGGACTTTCGGACAAGGTGGCGTTGCTCACCGACGGACGTTTCAGCGGCGCCACGCACGGCTTCATGGCTGCCCACGTATCTCCGGAGGCCTTCCGGGGCGGACCCATCGCCGTGGTCGAGGAGGGCGACCAGGTGACCTTTGATGTACCCAACCGCCGGCTGACGCTGGGGGTCACGGAAGAGGTGCTGGCGGACCGGCTTGGCCGCTGGTCAGCCCCGGCACCGAGCTACCGGACCGGGGTTTTTGCCAAGTACGCTGCGCTGGTCAGCTCGGCGAGCGCTGGCGCCGTGACACGGCCCCCCCGGCAGGGCGGGCCGACGTTCACGGGCAACCGCCGGCACTGACGCGCCGGCGGCTCGCCCTGGCAGCCTAGGCCTGGCGGACCTTCCCTTCGGCTTCCTTGCCCTCGTTGCCAGTGACCTTGCCGATGGTCTCTTCGACCTTGCCGCCGACCTTGCGCGCTCCTTCCTGGGCATCGCCCACGGTCTTCTGACCGGCCCCCCGGGCCTCCAGGTCGTCATTACCGGTGACCTTACCGGCGCCTTCCTTGATGGAGCCCTCGACCTTGTTTTTCAGTTCACCCATGAGATGACCTCCGGCGCGGTGCGCCTCTTGTACTGAGATTATATCGTGACTATCACGTTTCGTACAGCATCAGAATAAGCTTTCGCGGCGTGGGCGGCCTGTCGTCGTGCGTGCTCACCCCAGCGCAGGGCCAACCGGTCCGGGGTGTTTGGTTTCCCGGGAAGCTTCGGCGAAGAGTTCGTACGGTGTTCGCGGGTTCTCTGGATCGCCGGGCGGAACAGCCTTCCGAATGCCATCGCGGTCGGTGACCATCGCCCAGCCGGCCTTTTCGTTCAGGGCGTGGTGGAACGCACACTGGGCCTCGCCGTTGTGGGGCGCGGTCACCCCGCCCTCCGCGTACGCCACGCGATGATGTCCGTCGCACCACTCCGTCGGGCGGTCGCAGCCGTCCGGCCACTCGCAGGTCCCGCTCCGTGCCAGCATCGACCGCAGCTTGGGCGCCGAGAAGGTCCGTGCCTTGCCCGAGTAAACCTCCCGCCCATTGCGGTCAACCAGGGTCGCACTGAGCGAGCCCTGCTCTGCAAGGCGCATCAGGTCCGCGCGGGGGATCGGGACCAGGCCCTGCAGCAGGGCGGGCGGCCCCTCCTCGCCCAGCATCGCTGATAGCGGCGCCACCACCGTGATGTGCGGCCGCTGCCGGCCCACCCGGGGCAGACTCCCGCCCGCCAGCAACTTCTCAAAGGCGCTCTTCAGCGCATCGTGGCGGCGCTGAACCGCGGTGCGCTCATCGCTTTTGTCCTTCGGGCCCATCTGGGCGTCGGTGGCGACGCGGACCATGGCCGCCACCTCGGATTCGAGGTAGCCCTCCACCCGCGCCAGGCCATCGCGATCCCGGCCGATGTGAAACGCCCGCTTCTCGTGCGCACGCCTCGCGTCGCGCTCCAGTGCCTTGTTATCCACCTCTGCCACGACGGCTTTAGTGAAGTGCCGCAGGCGACCCGGCGCCATGCCGTCCAGCGCCGCGGCCAGCGCCCGCTGCTCGACCTGCCGCGCATCCTTCTCCGCCACCTCGGACGCGCCCCGCGCGATGATCGCCGCCTGGTCGAAGCTGACCCGCCCGCTGTCGGCCGCGGCGGTCAACGAGGGCAGCGTCTCGCGGCTCTTCGCCAACCCTGCCCGCGCGACCGCTGGCCCCACGTCCATGCCGCAGCGGAACTGCAAAAAGGCCACCAGGTCGGTCATACCGAACGCCCGAGGGCCGTCCAGCTGCTCAAAGGCCGCGAGCCGGCGCGTGACCTCGGCCTCTATACGGTCGACCGCCGCGCGCAACCTGCGCACATCGTTACCGAGGCCGGCGGCGTCCATCTCCCCCAGGTCCTCTCCACCGAGTGCCGCGGCCTGAGCGAACAGCCCCTCGACCAGACCGAATGCTGCCACCGAACCCATGTTCGAAGCATACCACAATTTTGTGTATCTGCAACCAGGCGTAGGAACGACCTGGGAGTTATGTCAGTCTTGACAAAACCACAGAGGAGATGAGATACTCGGGTTGCCCCCCCGGCAATCGGATCAGAAGAGGTCAGATGATGGGGAGAGGGATCGGTCACCCGAGGCGCTGGCAGCTGGCAGCGGTCGGGGCACAGTTGGGTCTGGTCGGGGCGTGCGGCGTATTGGGCTGGCAGTTGCTGCACCCCGCTTCGCCGGCCGGCGCGCTGGTTGTACAGCACTCGCATCGAGCCCAGGCCGCGCCCGAACTCCCCCTCCGGTTGCCGGCACTCACGGCCGGGGCCGTCCAGCCGCGTCCCGAGCATATCTCTCGCCCGGCGCTGGAATCCGTCATCTCGCGCGTAAACAGCGACGACGCGCGTCTCTACCGGAGCCAGTGGGCGACCCTGCGGGTGGTAGCGGACGGCATCAGGGCCTACGTGGTGGGCCGCGTCGTTCCCCTCCTCATGGCCGCCGCGGGGGACCACGCCCGATGAACGACCTTTCACTGTTGCAGAGCGTTTTGGATCGCTGGATCACCATGGGCCAGGCTCTGGTCGCCAGTATTGGCGGCCTGGCATTCGTGCTCGCGTTCCTGTGGAAAATGGTCGCGGTCGAGCCGCGCGCCGTGATGGAGTCGAAGCGGTGGATCGGCAGGATTGTCTTCGGCACGCTGGGGGTGGAACTGGCGAGCACGCTGGTCCGTGTCCTGGTCTCGGCGTCGAGGTAGTACGACATGCTGGCCGACGCCACACAGGCCCTGGACCCGGCGCGGATGCTGGGTCTGCAGCCCCTGCTCGGGCCGGACCAGCTGCTGGAGCTGGTCGCCGGCCTGCTCCAGGGCCTGGTGTTGCGCGCGGGCGGCGTCTTCCAGACGGTGACCGAGTACTACGTCCTGTGGACCGGGAACTTCAACAGCCACGCGGCCGCCGGCAACCCCTGCTTCCACGTCTTTGACTCGGCACGCGCCGAGGGGCCCGGCTGCCGCTTCACCGACAACGCGGTCCTGCGCGGCCTATACGGGTTGACCTCAGCCATGGCCCTGAGCGCGATGGCCGTGGCGCTGACCTACGGCCTGATGCGGTCGATATTCGAGCATTCTTTCCGCGCCCGCTACAGCCTCAAGGCGATGTTGCCGCGACTGATGCTGGTGATTGTTCTGGTCACGTTTGGCCTCGGCCTGATGCAGCAGACGGTGGACCTCAACAATGCCGCGGTCCAGGCCATCTGGCGATACCAGGGCCACGCCGCCACGAATTCGAATCTCTGGCAGCTGATGGTCTCGGGCGCGGGCGGAGACATCATCCTGACCGTCCTTACCTTCCTCGTGGCGATGGCTCTGCTGCTGCTGGTACTCAGCGCCGTGGCCCGCAACCTGCTGTTGCTGATGCTTGTCGCGGGGGCGCCGCTGGCGTTTTTCTGCATGTTGCTGCCGGAACTTGACAATTACGCCGACTCCTGGCGCCGCCTATTTTTCAGCACGGTCTTCACGCAGGTCGTGCAGGTTTTTATCCTTCGCATCTCGCTTCTGCTGCTTTTCCACGACCACGGTCTGCTGGCCGCGATCCATGGGCTCGTGGCTCTCTACCTCGTGCTGCGTGTCCCCAGTGCGCTGCATGCAGCCAGCCATGCCGAGTCCAAGGCCCTGTTGCACGCGAAGCACGCCGGGCACGCCGCGATCAAGGCGGTAGAACACGCTGTCGCGCCGCCTCACCACGCGCGAACCCACGCCACCGCGGACTGATGCAGCTCGGGATCGGGCCCGTCCTCGTCGGTCGCGGCGCACGTCGCCGCACGGGGCACCTCCTGCTCACACTGGCATCCGCAACGCTGGTGATGCCCGCGCTGTTCGCGCTCGCCGTCGCCGTGGTGCTCGCGGCATCAACACGTCCTGCGGCAACCACGGTGCTCGCGGGCCGGCCGATGCCCGGATGGGTCGTGACGCAGCCCTACGGCTGCACCGGGTTCGGGCTGGAGCCGGCTCGCGGCACCTGTACGCACTTTCATTTCGGCATCGACCTGGCCGCGCCCGCCGGCACGCCGGTGAGCACTGTCGGCGAGGGGACCGTCGCCTCCGTGACGCCGTCAGGCCCTGGAGGCGGATACGGCTTGCACGTGGTCGTACGTCATGGAGGCGGGTTGCAGACCATGTACGCCCACCTCGCGGACACGGTCGTCAGCGAGGGCCAGGTCGTGCTCACGGGCACCATCGTCGGCCACGAGGGATCCACCGGCATGAGCACCGGTCCTCACCTGCACTTCGAGGTGCGGGAGGCAGGCGTGGCGGTGGATCCCCGCAGTGTCTTCCCGGGCATCTTCGGCCCGGAAGGTCAAACACAAACAGGAGCCGCAGCGGGATGAACCTCGCCGGCCCTGGGGAGGGACAACGATGATAAACCGGGTCATCATGGTCGGGCGTCTCACGCGCGACCCAGAGATCCACCCAACCGCGTCGGGCGGACAACTGGCCAACATGCGCATGGTAACCACCGAGTACCGCAAGGGCGAGGACGGCCAGCGCAAGGACGAGGTGCAGTACCACAGCGTGGTCGCTTTCGGTCGCCTAGGCGAGGTGTGTGGCGAATACCTCAGCAAGGGCCGTCTGGTCTATATCGAGGGCAAGCTGCGCACCCGGGAGTGGGATGGCAAGGACGGCCTGCATCGGTACACGACGGAGGTCGTGGCGGACCACATGCAGATCCTCAGTCCGCGCCCGGCCGGCGATGGGGAGTCGACCGAGCCGGCGGATGTCGCCGAAGCACAGGGGGTCATGGCGGGCGCCGGCGCCAGTTGAGCGCAGGCCGCCGGCGTCGTCGGGGCGGGGACCCGGCGGCGCCGGCGCCGTCAACTCGCGCGTAGTCCGTCACCGCGCGTAGTAGTTTCAAAACGATGCACCTCAGGATAGGCACGCTCGCCGTGGCGCTGTTGATGGCGGCCGGGATGTTCGCGTCCTGGCGCCCCGCACCGGTGGCCCATGCAGATTCCAATCCGCCGGCGCCGCAGTCCACGGGCGCCGACCCCCAGTCGATGAAGGATGGCTGCGGGCGCGACCCGCTGGCGCTGCTTTCCCGTCGCGAACCGGAGTGGGCCTACGTTTACGACACTCCCTCCAGCCAACCGGCGCCCGCGCCGCGCTGGGTTGCGGGCACGGTGTCCGCCGACAACCCCAGGTTCGCCGCGGTGCACGTTTCGGGAGGAGACCTACCCACCGGCCACCTCGCCTATGACTACAGCGTGAACGTGCTGGCCGATCCCGGCTACACCTACCTGTTGGGTGGGGACCCGGTCAAGAAGACTGGGAACTACACCGGCTTCGACGAGGCCAGCGGTCGCCTCCACACCGAGTGGGAGGACCTGACGGTACCGAAGTTCGCCTGGGCCGAGCCTGGGGACCACGTGCTGGAACTCGGCTCATGGGTCTGGGATTGCGGCCACTGGGGGCCGTCCCTGAACATCTTCGCGCCCGACTATTTCCTGCCCAAGGTCGGCCAGCCGTGCTTCGGGATCCCGGACCCCAACCAGTGCGTGATCATCGGAGAGGGGACTGAGTTCCACCCGTACCGCGCCGTCTGGGTCCAGCGCAAGCAGCCCGTCACGGCGACGCAGGGCGAGTCCCAGGCCGACCTGTTCGTCTCCACGGACGCCACCCTGGCCGGCAATGAGGCGAACTGCTCGCACCAGTTCAAACCGTCCTTCGCCACTGCCAACCAGGCACTGAACCAGGCGCAGTACAAGGCCTGCCTGGACACCACCACGCCCTGGCAGGACGTCAGCGGCGACTACTCCTTCCTGCTCCCCGCGCCGCCGCGCCCGACACCGACGGCCCGCCTGGTGTTCCACGCCGTCGACCAGGGTTCCTCCGGCGGCGTCCCGACTCCGAAGCTGACGGCGGAGGGGGACGCGGTCCGCGTCACGTTCCACCTGTCAACGCCCGACGCCACCCACCCGCTGAAGATGGGCTACTCCTTCTACGCGGGCTGGGACACCCTTCCTCTGGCGCAGGTCCCCAACCACCTCAAGGTGGTGTTCGACAAGCTGGTGGTCCACCGTTCGCAGGATCCAAACTGCCCCCTCGGCGCCCCGGTGAGCGCAACCTGCGCCAGTGAATCAACGCGGACCGAGACGCTCGCCACCACCGGGACCTTCACCAACGCGGGGCAGTGGAACCTCTACTTCGACGCCCAGGGATCTTGGGGCCAGTTCACGGTCAACGACGACGGCCAGTTCGACCCTACCGACGGGACCACGCTACCGCTGACGCAGAGCGCTGATATCTACGTCCCGCAGGGTAAGGGCTGGCGCCTGTTCGTCCATGGTCGGGAGTGTGACCTCGGCGACCTCGCCGCGCTCACCGTGGATGACCAGACGAAGGCCAGGGGCATCGCCTTCGCCGACTGCCCGCGCGACCACGACCTTGGCACCGACAATGACGTCCCGGGCTTCCTGATCGACTCGTACGGCACGGCCGCCGCGTCGGTGGGTCCGCATCAGTCAGACGGCTTGACGCACAAGGCGGACCCCACGTCCACCTGCCCCGACTCCAATCTCCACGGGTGTTACACCCTCTACTACCACGTGAGCGCCGTTGACGATGCGGCAGCCCGTGCCCTCAACCCCTCGGCCGCGGACCAACTGCCGCCCACCGGGGCGGTGCCGGGCGCCGTACCGCTTGCGCTGGCGGCGGTCGCCCTCGTCCTGTTGGCGGCAGGAATCGGGCTCAGGTCTCTCTCAGGACGCTCGGGTCAGCCGGATTAGCGCTACCCGTCCGCTGCCTGCGCGCCGGCGCCATGGCGCCGAACCTCCGCGGCAACGGCACGATGGAGACGGTTGCATCGGCGGACCAGGGTCATCTGGTAGGCGACCCGGACCTCCACGGGCGCGCCGGCGGCAAAGGGGTCGGGAAGGTCCGCGAGTTCCTCCTCCAGGTGGGGAAGCACGTTTCGGCAGACGGCAGCCAGGTAGCGATAGTCCTCCCGCAGCTGCGCCAGCCGCAGGGCGTCTCGGGTCACTTCGCGATCGGAGGCAAGACGCGAAACGGCCTCCAGTCGAGGCAGCAGCATGGCCAGTATCTTCATGCCCCGTACAACGCCTGCGGATGCAATTCCCCGGCGTCCGTTACGAGACCGTAACGCGACCTTGATCTCCCGTCACCGCGGCGCGGCAGCGACGCGCTGGACCGGCGGTGCCTCGGTGCCCTACTCTGTGCGCATGCCTGCCGACGCCAGTAAGCCCGTTATGAAGGTCCTCCTGGTCGATGACGACACGCCCAACCTCGAGCTCTATCGCCTGGCCTTCACGATGCGCGGACACCAGGTGCTGACCGCGCATTCTGGCGGACAGGCCATCGAGGTCTTCACCGCCGAGCACCCGGATGCCGTGATCTGCGACCTGATCCTTGGTGACATGGTCGGCACCGAGGCGATCGCGAAGATGCGCGCGGTGCGCGATTGCCGCTTTTACCTCCTTTCCGAGGCCGAGCCGGTTGTCCTGTCCAGCGCGGCCGAGCGCAGTGGAGTGACCGGTTTCCAGAAGCTGGGTGTGCCCGTCAGCGACGTCGTCAACGCGGTCGCCGGCGACTACAGTTCTGCCGGGGTTTAGCCCCCGGCTGGGAGCGCCGGCTCCATGAACCGATTAGGGCGAAGTGTGGCGAAGAGCGGCTCCCTGGCGCCATCCAGTATTTCGCGGGCCGCCAGGTGCGCACCATGAGGGCACAGCAGAAACCCGTTCCGAAGATGCCCCGTGAAGACGTAGACGGCACTCTGACCTGGCAGCGGGCCGCAGATGGGGAGGCCGTCCGGGGCCGCCGGCCGTAGACCGACCCGGGTGGCAGCCGGGCGCCCCACGAGTTCAGGCCATAAGAGTGGTAACAGCGCGCGCAGGTCCTCCGCTCGACCGTCCGGCGCGACGGAGAACCCGGATTCAGACATCGTTCCCCCCAGCAGCACGGTTCCGTCGGGCTTGCTCAGCAGGTAATCCTGGCCGCTGTAAAGGATCGGTTCGGGCCCGGTCACGTCCTCAAAGGCCAGCAACTGGCCTTGCAGCGGGCGGATCGGGACCGCAGCGCCACCCAGCGCGGCGCTCCAGCTCCCCGCGGACAGGATGACGCAGTCCGCGGGCATCCTTTCCCCGCCTGCCAGCAGGACCTCGACGTGCCCAGCATGGGAACGTATTTGCGCAACCTCCCCCGTCATGGCAACCAGCCCCCGGCGGATGGCGGCCTCTTCCAGGGCCTCAAGCAACCACCCGGCGTGGACCTGTCCCTCATCAAAACTGACCAGGCCCCCTGCCACATCGGCGGGCAGGCCCGGGGCGATGCGGCGTACCGATCGCGGGTCGAGCCACTGGGACGGCAGGCCCGCCGCTTCATATGTGCCAACCTCCTCTCGGAGAGAGGCGCGCTGCCGCTCATCCGCCGCCACGCGAAGCACGCCGCAGCGCCGAAACCCGACCTCGCGCGCGGTGTCCTCGGCCAGGGTCGCGAGGAATGCGGAGTAGTGATGCAGGGCCTGGCTGGCCAGGCGGACCAGCGACGGGGTCGACGCGGACTCGGGCATCGGCGCCAGCATCCCCGCCGCAACCATCGAGGCCCGGGGCCGGGAGGAGCTGACCAGCCTTACCTCCGCGCCGCGGCGGACGAGCTGCCAGCCGATCGTCAGCCCGGCGATACCGCCCCCGATCACGACGGCGCGGGTCACGAGGCCACCAGCTCGGGGTGACGGTCAATGTAGCTCCAGGCCGCCTGGGCGTCGCCGGCGGGCAGCGCGCCATCCAGGATGGCGTCGACGAGCGCGTCCTGAATGACCTTCACCCAGGGACCGCCGGGACGGCCGAAATGCTGCATCAGGGAATGACCGTCCAGGGGCGAACGTGCCGCGTGCGACACGTCGTCCTCCACCGTCGCAACGCGCCGGCGCAGATCCGTCATCTTCTCGACCGCATCGGCTACCGGGTAATCACTGGCGGCCATGTCTCCCTCGGCTATCACCATCAACGCCGGGAGCAGGGCTCCGCAGTCCCGAACGAGGCGACGAATGGCTCCCTCCCCCCAGTCAGGCTGGTACTGGATCGGTCGCATGTGCATGGAGACCAGCCGGGCGACGTCGTCGACCTCATCACCGCTGAAGCGCAGCCGGCGCAACGCGGCGAAGGCCACGTCGGCGCCAATGTCGGGGTGACCGTAGAAAGTTATCTTGTCGCCGTCCGCGTCCGCGTCCGCGGTCGCGGGTTTGCCGCTGTCATGGAAGAGCATGCCGAGGCGGGCCCGAAGTTCCAGTGGCTGCGCCAGGTGCGGTCCGCCTCGTCGAGCGAGGTGGTTCATGGCCGCGAGCGTGTGGTCCATGACATCAAGGTTGTGGAAGCCGGACTGGCGCACGCCGGACATCGCCACGATCTCGGGCAGGATCCTCGCGCCGATGCCGGTCTCCACCAGGAGGCGAACCGCGTCCCCGGGCCGCGGGCCCAGGACCATGCGACGCAACTCCTCGTTCACCCTTTCGACGCTCACCACGGTCTGCAGACGGTCGAGGTTGGCGGCTATGGCAGGAGGAATCTGGTCGTCCATGCTGAAGTCCAGGGCCACCGCGAACCGCACCGCGCGCACAGCGCGGAGGGGGTCCTCGGCGAAGGTCTCGGCGGCCGGCAGCGGCGTCCGCAGGATTGCCGCGTCAAGGTCGGCGAGTCCCTGCCCGGTGAGGTCCAGGACCTCGCCGTCGGCGCCGCACATGAGGGCGTTGACGGTGAAATCACGTCGGCGCATGTCCTCCTCCAGGCTCGCGGGGCGCACCGACGGTTTGCGACTGTCGCCGGCATAGCTCTCGGATCGGGCGGAGACAAATTGCAGGACCAGGTCCTCGAACGACAGCTCGGCGGTGCCAAAGCGCGGGAACACGACCAGGTTGCGGGCGTGCGCGTCCTTGACGAGCAACTCCGCCAGGGCGCTGCCCATCCCGCCCTCCACGACAACGTCGATATCTTTCCCGGGACGCTGCAGCAGCGCGTCACGGACATAGCCCCCCACCATGAACGCACGCGTTTTCAGCCTGCTTGCCGCCTTCTCTATGGCGGCGGCCGCGCGGTCGACGTCGGGAGTGTGCTGGATCCTGCGCGAGCTCACACTGCGACCAGGGGCCGCGGCCGGCCGAGAGAGATCGCCGCCACCACCGCGGCCAGGGCGCAGACGGCCGCGGCGAGCAGGAATATCTCGTGGTACTCCTGCGTCAGGGCGGTGTTGACGCGGGACCGGATCGCGGCCTCAATGGCGGCGGCGTTGGTGGCGCCGGCGAGCGAGGGTCCCTGCGCAGCCAGCTGGTTGAAACGCCGGATACCAAAGGCGGCCAGTGCCGAGAGCCCAACCAGCATCCCCATCATCCGTGCCACAACCACCAGGCTGGACGAAAGCCCGTGGTCGCGGTTGCCGCTGCGGTCGAGGATGGCGGCGGCAACCGGGGCGATGACCAGCCCGAAGCCGAGACCGAGCAGCAGCAGCGTCAGCGTGGCAGGGGGAACGCCGAACACGCGGCGGCCTATCTCCTGGCTCTGCCATGTGCTCATCTCCAGGTAGGCCAGCATCCCCAGCAGCAGTCCCCCGGCGGCGGTGACACGGTACCCGACGTGGTTCGACAGCCAGCCCCCGGCAACAGCGCCGAGCGGGATGGCCACCATGAACTGCGCCAGCAGGAAGGCGGGGCCGAGGCCGTGCAGCCCGAAGACTCCCTCGGCGAAAACCGGGATGTCGACGAGCGCCACCATCAGCGCGACCCCGAGCAGCAGGTTGGTCAGGCTGGCACCGATGAAGACGGGGTCGCGGGCGAGGCGGCGTGGAACCAGCGAATCCGGCCGGCGCGCCTGCTGCCTGGCGAACAACCCGAGCAGCAGGCCACCGGCGATGCCGCAGGGCACAAAGAGTCGGCCCACGGCGTGCGCGGAGGGGTCATCAGGGTAGAGGGCAACGATGACCAGCGCCAGCCCGGCGGCGAGCAGGCCCCCGCCGACCCAGTCAACGCCCGCAGCTGCCCGAGCGCCGCCGCCGGCCCCGGGCAGCGCGGGACCCGCCTCGGCCTCACCCGCCGGGCCCCCATCAATCGCCGAACCCGGCGGACCTGACGAGCCCGCAGCGAAGCGAAAGAGCAACAGGGCGCAGATGGCGGCGACGGGAAGGTTGACCAGGAACACCACCCGCCAGCCGCCGATGCCAGCGGCGGCCGCCGCGAGCAGGGCGCCGTAGAGCGGCCCCGCTACACTCCCGGTCTCCTGGAGGGCGGCCACCGCCCCCAGCGCCTGGGCACGACCTCCGGCGGGGTACAGGTCTGCCGCCAGGGCCATGGCCAGGGGGACCAGCGCCCCACCGCCCAGGCCCTGCAGTACTCTCCCGCCCACCAGGGTGACCAGGCCAACGCCGGGGGAATCAGCGGTGAAAACCCCGGCCGCCGCCGTGATGACTGAGCCAAGGGCGAACAGCCCCAGGCAGCCCAACAGGACGCTCCGGCGCCCGTACACGTCCGAAGCCGCCCCCAGGAGCGGCATGGTGACGATGTAGCCGAGGAGGAACCCACTCAGGACGGGCGCGGCCCGCTCTGGCTGGTCTAGCCCGACACCGAGGTCGGTCATCATCCGCGGCAGAAGGGTGACCACGACGTAGGTGTCGAGGGCCGCCAGTACCAGCGCCGCCGCGACGACGACCAGGACCAGGCGGCGAACCGCGGCCTCAGCCCGGGGCAGAGATCTCGACAGGGGCGTCGAAGTCGTGGAGCCGAACCTCTATTGTGCTGACCTTGCTGACGTCGAAGAGATGCCCGCTGAGGCGCACTCGCCGAACCAACTTCGACCCACTGTCCACCCAGACCAGTGCCTTGACATCGCCACTGACAACTATCGGCGCCAGCGCCGGGTTCACCAGCTCGGCCGTGTACGTCGACGCCACGCGGAAAACGTCGTGACCGTCGATCGACTCGTTGCCTTCCAGCACCGGCGATCTGCCCTTCGGCAGCAGCGCGGTGATGCCGATGCCGGCATCCAGCAGGCGCCCCGCGCTGGGATAGCCGGCGGCATCAGCGGCGCTGAGCTCGTGAAACGGAAGAAACTGGGCTTCGCGGAGGTAGGTCTTGCCGCCGATGCTGACGAGCTCGGGTTGAATCAGGGCCCCACCGCTTTTGACCTTGCCGGTGGTGTCACTGTCTGCGGGGCGCCGGACCTTACCCGATGCGCTGATGAGTTCGAATCCCTGTACCGTGGCCCCTGCGCCGAACGTCACGTCGGCCCGGAGCGTCCTGACCAGGGACATCGCGCGGGCCGAGTCCTCCAGGACCTTGGCGGGGTCTGCAGCGGCCTTGCCGCACGCGCTGAGCACCACCGCGGTACACAGCAGTGCGACGCCGGCGAAGCGTTTAAACATCAGCAACAAGTCTATTGTCCGCGCCCAGTTCGCAGGCGCCTTACGTCCCCGGTCCTGACCGTGACACGCAGGCGGTCCAAATGCTCCAGCAACGGCACCACGACCTTGCGCGACGACCCCAGCACGTCGCGCGCCTCCGCCACGCTGACGGAGCGCCCGTTCTGCAGGTGCGCCGTGAGCAGTTCCACCGCGGCGTCGACGGCCGATGTGAGCAGCCAGATATCGGGAGCAATGCGAACAAGCTGCCCCTTCTCCTGCAGCACCTGGCAAATGTCCGCGACCTGTGCCGGGTCCTCGCCCAGCTCGGAGGCCCGCGGCGGGGCCAGCGGCGAAATTCCGAGGCGGTTGAGGATGCGCTCTGCGAGCCGCTCCTGCTGCGCGGACATGGCCGCCACAACCCCCGGCAATGAGATCGCGCCGCCCTCTCGGCGCTGCACGATACCCCCGCGAGTGAAGGCCTCCAGGACCTCGGCGCCGCTTCGCGAGTCCAGCCCGAGGCGCTCGCGTAGCTCCTCCGCGGCCATCCAGGGACGCAGCGGGTTACGCCGCCGCTGGGCCTCCAGCTCCAGGCCTGCGCGCCGGACCAGGCGTTCCCAAACCACGGCGTCCCAGGCGCTGGTCCCAACCTGTCTCACCGCGCCGGCCTCAACCAGTTGAGCCAGGGAAGCCTCGACGGCGGATGGGTCCAGCGAGAGCCGGCGTGCCAGCTCGTCGATCCCGATGCCCGCATGCGCGCGGCGAATTTCCTGGTGAACGCGTCCGCCGGTGCTGCCGCGCTCCGCGAGCGCGGCCACCACGCCCGCGTCGCCCCGCCGGTGCAGTGGCGCCGCGCGGTCCACCACCTCGCCACCGCCGAGGGTCTCCGAGGGAGACAGGCGGCGGAGGATGAATCGATCGCCATCGCGCAGGGCCAGCGGTGCGGCAAGGCGCAGCTGGACCCATTCGCGGTCCAGCACGACCAGCCTGCCGGCCACCTCGGCGGTCCCGGCGTGGACCCGCACGCGGGAGTTATGACGTGGCCCCGGCGCGTCCCCCAGTAGAGTGAACCTGGCGTCCAGACGCAAGGTTTCGGCCAGCGTACCCGGTACGGCCAGCACCTGTCCGCGACTGATCGAAAGGTGGTCGATGCCCTGCAGGTTGGCGGCGACGCGGGACCCGGGCAGCGCTTCGGTGACAGCCTGGCCATGCTGCTGCAGCCCGCGAACGCGGACCCGGCGCGCGGCGCCGTCCGGTTGCGGTAGGAGTTCCAGCTGCTGGCCGACCGAAAGCCGGCCGTCCACCAGGGTCCCGGTGACGACGGTCCCAAAACCGGCGATCGTGAACGAGCGGTCGATCGGCAGGCGCCCGAGGCCGTGGTCTGCCGCACTCACTCCAGCCAGCGCCGCGTCGAGGGCGTCGACGAGGGGCCCGAGGCCCCGTCCAGCGGGTGCGCTGACCGGGAAGACACTCGTGTTGATGGAGCGCCGCTCAAGTTCCGCGCTGACGTCGGCAGCCGCCAGCTCCAGCAGCTCCCCGTCCACCAGGTCGACCTTCGTCAGGGCAACCACGACGGACCTGACGCCGATCAATTGCAGGATGTCGAGGTGCTCCCGGGTCTGGGGCATGACGCCCTCGTCGGCGGCGACGACCAGCAGGACGGCGTCCATTCCATGCACGCCCGCCAGCATGTTGTGGAGGAAGCGCGCGTGGCCCGGGACATCGACGATGCCGGTCCGGCCGGCCCGAGGCAGGTCCAGGGCGGCGAAGCCAAGGTCGATGGTCATGCCCCTGCGCTTCTCCTCCGCCAGGCGGTCGGGATCCGTCCCCGTGAGGGCCATGACAAGGGTGGACTTGCCGTGGTCCACGTGGCCGGCGGTTCCGATGATGGGCATGTCGGGCAGATCCTAAGATTCCTCGTGCGCCCTTACCGTCGCGTGCTGCTCGCCGCCGTGGCCCTGCTGGTGGTGGGCCTGGGACTCCCGAACCTGCCCGCCGGCGCCCTCCACCCTGACCTTCCGCCGCTGGCGCGCCCTGGCGGCGGGACAGTTTCCTGGCTCAGCAGCGATGGCGGGCGAGTGCACGACGACGCCGACCGGACGGTGCTGCTGCGGGGATACAACCTCGACGCGCTGGTCGACTACCCCGACCACACGCCGGCGCCGCTGGAGGAGGCGGACGCTGAGATGATGGCGCGAACCGGTGCGACGGTGGCGCGCCTGGCCATCACCTGGTCGAGCATCGAGCCGGACCGAGGGCGCTTCGATCATGCCTACGTCGAGCGCATCGCCGCCGCCGTGGCGATGCTGGAGCGCCACGGCCTGTACGTGGTCCTGGACATGCATTTCTTCCCCAACTGGGGGCCGGCATTTGGCGGCGCCGGCGCGCCCCGCTGGGCCACCATCCCCGCCGTCCCGGACATCAAATGGCCCAACGACATGGCGCGGAAGAACCTCTCGCCCGCGGCCAACGCGGCGAGCGCGTACTTCTGGATGGCCGCCGACTGGCAGGGGGATTTCCTGCAGGCCTGGAAATTCGTGGCGCGCCGTTTCCGCGACGACCCCGGCGTGGCCGGCTACGACCTTTACAACGAACCCCGCCCGCTGCCCATCCCGCCGGCGATCTTTGAGAAGCAGTTCATGTGGCCGCTGCTCTCGCGCACCATCAGCGCCATCGGCACGGTGGACCCGAACCACCTCTTCATCGTCGAGGCCACGCTGTTCGTGGACCTGCCCACGGTGATCGTCCCGGTGCGGGCCCGCAACCTGGTCTACGAACCCCACGTCTACACCGGCGCGCTGGTCCCGCCGGCCTTCGACGGCAACCGCCGTCGCCTTACCGAGGTGATGGGGGAGCGTCAGCGCGAGGCGCGAGACCTTGGGGCGGCGCTCTGGAGCGGGGAGATCGGTATCGACCATGGCGTGCGGAAGTCGGCACAGTGGGCGGACGCCGTCCTCGACATTTCCGACGACCTCGGCGCCGGCTGGGCGTGGTGGCAGTGGCGGGAGGCCAACCCGGACTGGAGCATCCGCGACTACGCGGGCGACCACGTGGACCGCGAATATCTTCGCCACGTGAGCCGCCCCTTCCTCGCCGCCGCGCCCCGGGGAGTCCGTGGGGCTCGCGGCAACGGCCAGACGGGTGTACTCGACGTCAAGGTCAGTGGGGCCCATGGCGACGGGATGGCGGAGCTGGCCTGGCCCTCCCTGACCTTGCCTCCTCCCACTGCAAGCGGGACGTGCGTCGCCTCGCAGCACTTCGATGCGGCGCGGAGCCGCCTGGTGCTGGAGCTGCAACCCGGGGTCGGCTGCAGCATCGCGGTGAGAGCGCAAAATGCCTGAGGACGAGCGCAACCCGCGCCTGTTTCACCGCAGCGCGCTGCTGGCGGGCATAAGCGCGCCCTTCTTCTGCCTGCTGTCGGACGGACTCACCATCCTGTTGCGCGGACCCCTCAGCCTGCTCCAGGATTTCTACATCTTCTGGGCCGCGGCGCGGGTCTTGAACGCCGGTGGCAACCCTTACGACAACGCGGCGCTGACCGCCGTGCTCACTCCGGAACACATCCGCGTCGTCCTCGGCACGGGATATTCCTACCCCCTGCTGCTGGCCCAGGCGCTCCGGCCCATCGGCTCCCTCGACCCGGCAACCGCCGGCGCCATATTCGTCGCTGCCTGCAGCCTGGCCCTGGGCGTCGCGGTCGCGCTGCTGGTCGGTTCGGTACGCCACGTGCGCTGGTTCGCGGCGATCCCGCTGGGCGCGGTGGCGGGGTTGGCGCCCGCCATCTCGTTTGGGATGTTCGAGGGCCAGTCGAACCCGCTGATCCTCCCATTCCTGGCGCTGGCGTACCGCGGCGTCGCCCCGGGGGCATCCATCGCCGTCGCCACCGCGGTGAAGCTCTACCCCGTCGCCGGTCTGTCCGCGCTGTTCATCAAGCGCCGCTGGCGCGAACTGGCGCTGGGGGTCACCGCCGCGGCCGTGCTCATCGTCGGACCGGGATTGCTGGGCGGTGGCAGCTCGGGCGGGGCTCAATCCACGGCGAAGGTCGGCAGACTGCTCGCGCCCGACGCGTACTTCACCAACGTGTCGATCAACGGCTTCCTCAGCCGCGCCGTGCACAACCCGCTCTGGCCGCTGCGAGCAGTGCCCGTGGAGCTGTCGGACATATTCGTGGTGGCGCTCCTCGGGGCGCTGGTACTGACGGTGGCGTTGCGGCGACGCGGTGCCAGCTTCGAGGGTCTTCTTTCGCTGGTCACGTGGTACGCGACGGTCAGCGCGCCCAAGAATTCACTCTGGAACATGGCGCCACTGCTGCTGCCCCTGGCATACGTGTCCACGGCCTGGCGCCGGCACCCGGTGGCGGCTATGGCGGCCTTTGCCGGGGTGGTGCTGATGGCCATCGAGGTGTTTGTCTGGGCTGCGACCAACCCTCTCGATTTCGACCCGGCGGTCGCCTATCGGAGCCTTCCACTCCTGCTCGGGTCGGGCATCGCACTCCTCGGCGTGCTGGTCATCGGCGGCGCCAACGTCGCGGTGCTGCTGGGGGAAAACTCAGCCGAGGGCAGCGCGCACGCAGGAGAGCAGCTCGGCGTCCTGCCCCGGGGCGACGGTGCGGGGGTCCAGTAGGAGGCGACCGTCCTCGATGCGGGGAACCACCGCCGGATCCCCGGTGCGAAGGCGGTGCGCGACGGCCGACAGGCCGCGCGGGGGCGTCAGCGCCAGGGCGAACCCGGCGAGCGCCTGGCCGGGAAGCGAGCCTCCGCCAACCGGTGAGGCAACCTCGACGACCTCGCACGGCACCGCGTCACCCAGCGCGTCCGCCCACGCCTCGGCGCGACGCCGCGTTTCACCGGCGTCGGTGCGGAGCATGCGCCAGAGCGGCAGGTCATCCTCAGCGGTGCCGCGGATGTAGCTGGCGAGGGTGGCCTGCAGGGCTGCCAGCGTCAGCTTGTCGGGGCGAAGCGCGCGGTAAAGGGGTGAGCGGCGCAGCTTCCCGACCAGTGCCGGACGGCCCGCCACGATTCCCGCCTGCGGGCCCCCGAGCAGCTTGTCCCCTGAGAAGCACACCAGGTCCGCGCCCGCGAGAAGGGAGGCCGGCACGGTGGGCTCTGAAGCGAGGCCGCCACCGGCGGTGTCCAGCAGGGCGCCGGAACCAATGTCCTCCAACAGGACCAGCCCATGGTCGCGGGCCAGGGGTGCGAGTTCCGCGAGCGAGGCCGCCTCGGTGAAGCCGACGACCTCGAAGTTGCTCGGATGGACCTTGAGCAGCATCGCCGTCCGCGGTGTGATGGCCTCGGCGTAATCGGCCGCGCGCGTGCGGTT
>JBHEMP010000068.1:0-5334 GCA_046262515.1 Candidatus Dormibacteria bacterium
CCGGGCGCTCATGGAGATGGTCGCCCCCGAGGGCGGCGTCTACCAGGCCGGCACGCTGTCCGGGAACCCGCTGGCCACCGCCGCCGGGCTGGCCACGCTGCGGCTGCTGGAGACCGACCCTCCGTATGCCCTGCTCGAGGACGCGGCGTCATCCCTGCAACAGGCCTTCCGTGAAGCCGCCGCCCGGTCCGGGCGCCCCCTGACGGTGAACCGCGTCGGCTCGATGCTGACGCCTTTCTTCACCGCCGCTGATGTGCGTGACTACGGCGGCGCCAGGGGCTGCGACACCGCCGCCTATGCCGCCCTCTTCAACCGCCTGCGCGGCAGCGGCGTCTACGTGCCGCCATCGCAGTTCGAGGCGTGGTTCGTCTCCGTCCCACTCGCCCGGGACCACATGGACCGACTCCTCGAAACCGTCCGCGCCGCCTTTCTTTGAACTTTCGCCGGCGCCTAGGTCGGACTAGAGAACGCCCTTAACGGGGATCACCTCGCCGACAGACACTCCCAGTGACTCGTGGTGCTTGCGTACGGCATCGGCGTCAGGCGCCTCGAGCACACAATAGACGTGGCCGTCGGCGTTGTGGTAGAGCTCGATCTGCCGGACGCCAAACTGGTCGACGGTCTTGTTGCGCGTTCCCTCCGCGATGGAGTCGACGGCCTCCTGCGGAAGCTTCAGGTCGGGATGGTGGTCCATGAAGATCGGCATCTTGTCCTCCTCTTGTGCGGCACGTGGTGTGCCCCGGCAACATACACCAAGAGGTGGCCGGCCTGCCGGACCTGGGGCCCGGCAACGGTCCGGCGGGGGGCAGGGGCCCGTATAATTGAAATTGGTCTTCTCGACCGAAAAGTCCCCCCTCAGAGGTAACCCAATGCCTGGCGTCGGACACTGGTGGATCATCCTTATCATCCTGGCCCTGGCGTTGATCATCTTCGGTCCCGCCCGGCTGCCTGAGCTGGGCGCCGGCCTTGGCAAGGCCATTCGCGAGTTCCGCAAGGGGGCCTCCGAGATGACCGAGCACCTCAAGGAGGAGTCCACCCGCCCGGCCGATCCCGCGGTCGCCACGGGCACCACCTACGCACCGGTCGATCAGCCCGGGGCCGTTCATCCCGCGGCCTATGCGCCGCCCGCGGTCCCCCAACCACCGGTGACGAGTATCCCGCCGGCGGTTCCCGCCCCGGCGCCCGGTGCCGTCCCTCCTTCTGACCCCGGTCCCGTCAAAAGTTAAGCCGGGATCCACCGATCCGAGCTGAGCGACCGCAGCGGCCGCGTGCAGCCGCCCGGGATTTCGCATGACCGAGCCTCCAGTCTTCATCGCTGAACCGCCCCCGGTGGTTCTGCCCCATGCCGACAACGCGGCCGACGAGGGCCGGATGACCCTGATTGAGCACCTGGAGGACCTGCGCAAGGTGCTCATTCACTCCCTCGCGGCGTGGGGCGTCGGCAGTGTCATCGGACTCGCCGCGTCGTTCTGGACCGTCAAACTGCTGACGCAGCCGCTGGTCGTCGCGCACTTCAAGCCCGTGGTGCTGAGCCCTGTCGGCACGATCAGCGTCTACCTGAAGGTGGGGCTGCTGACCGGGCTGGTGCTGGCGCTGCCGGTCATCGGCCAGCGCATCTGGTGGTTCGTCGCCCCCGGCCTGAAACCGGCGGAGCGGCGGTTCGGCCGCCCCCTGCTGCTCAGTTCCCTGGTTCTCTTCGTGGTTGGTGCGCTCCTGGCCTACGGCTTCACATACATCGGGATCCAGATGTTGGCTCATTTCAACAGCCTGACCGGGATCACCTACATCGCCGAACTGGACAACTATCTCGGCACGCTGGCGTTCCTGGTGGTGGCCTTTGGGATCAGCTTCGAGTTCCCCGTGGCGCTGGTGCTGCTGTCCCTGACCGGCCTGGTCACCTCGGCGCGGCTCAGGCATGTTCGCAAGTACGCGATCCTCATCATCTTCACCGTCGGGTACCTGGTCACCCCTGGTGTGGACCCGATCACCCCGCTGCCCCTGATAATTCCACTTCTACTTCTATATGAGGGATCGATCCTGGTGATTCGACGCATGGGCCACTGATGGCGGCTACAACGACTTCCCGACCCGACGGCCGCGCGCCCGACCAGCTGCGCCCGCTGACTATCGAGACAGGGGTCAACCTCTACGCCGAGGGATCCGCGCTGATCACCGCCGGCAACACCCGGGTCCTCTGCCTCGCCACCGTGGAGGAGAAGTTGCCTCCGTTCCGCAAAGGCTCGGGCCAGGGATGGATCACCGCCGAGTACGCGATGCTGCCGCGAGCGACCAACACCCGCGGCAACCGCGACGGCCGCAATGGGAGGGTGGATGGACGCAGCACGGAGATCCAGCGCCTCATCGGGCGCGCGCTCCGCGCCGGCGTTGACATGTCGGCGATGGGGGAGCGGACGATCACCATCGACTGCGATGTCCTCCAGGCTGACGCGGGCACGCGTTGCGCGGCCATCACGGGTGGTTTTGTCGCGCTGTACCAGGCGCTGATGACGGTGGTTCGCAAGGGCCAGATCGCCGCGGTGCCGGTGCGCGAGATGATCGGCGCGGTCAGCGTTGGAATCGTGGACGGCCAGCCGCGCCTGGACATGAACTACGCCGAGGATTTTCGCGCCGAGGTGGACATGAACTGCGTCGCCAACGAGGCGGGCAACTTCATCGAGATCCAGGGAACCGCGGAGCGCCGCGCCTTCAGCCGCGACGAGGGCGACCAGTTGCTGACGCTGGCGTCCGCCGGCATCGTCCAGCTGGCGGCGATCCAGCGGCAGGCACTGGGCCTCTGACGGCAGCGCCGGCCACCCCGCCGCGGGTGCTGGTGGCGACCAACAACGCGGGCAAACTCGCGGAGTTTCGGCGCCTGCTTGGGGGGGCGCAGGTCGAGCTCGTGTCGCTCGGCGACGCGGGCGTTGACTTCGAGGTGGAGGAGGACGGCTTGACGTTCCTCGCCAACGCGCAGAAAAAGGCGCGGGAGTACGCCGGCATCTCCGGGCTGCCGGCGCTGGCGGACGACTCCGGCCTGGTGGTCCGGGCGTTGGGGGGGCGGCCCGGGGTGGAAACCGCTCGCTACGGCGGCCCCGGCCTGGACGCTACGGGGCGGTACGGACTACTGCTCCAGGAGTTGGAGGGGGAGGCCGATCGCCGAGCCGAGTTTGTCTGCGTGCTCGCCCTTGCCCATCCCGCAGGCCCGGCCGCGAAGGTTTTCATGGGGCGCTGCGAGGGACGCGTGGGCCGCCACCCGGTGGGCGCCGGTGGCTTCGGCTATGACCCGGTCTTCGTGCTACCCGACGGGCGGTCGATGGCCCAGCTCGAGGAGGGGGAGAAGGACCTGGTGAGTCATCGGGGGCTGGCCGTCGCGGAGATGCTGGCCCAGCTGGACCTGGCGCAGTGGGCAGCCGCGGGGAGGTCCTGAGTCCGGCCTCGGCGGCCGTGGCTACGGGCGCTGGGCCGCACTCCGGGCGGATTGGCTGGCCCGGTAGACGTTTCGGCGCAGGTCGTTGATGAAACCGGCCGGCGCGAGTCCGCCCCCCGTGTGCCAGGGGTTGAAGCGCAGGTCTTCGGATTCAGCCTCGCTCATCATTGCCGTGAGGCGAACGCTGCCGATGCGGGCCCATGACGAGGTCAGGTCGCTCGCCAGCAGGTTGACGGTCATGCCCTCGCCAAGCTCCGGGCGCTTGCGGTTGCCACTCGCGGTGCGGGCCCCGATCATCGTCGTGGACCCGCCCGCGCTGTAGGGAAGAATGCTGGAGTAGATGTCGCCCGAGAAGCTCGTCGCCGGCAGGAGCGCGTGACGCAGGACGGGCGCTCCATTGGAGGTGACCAGCAGGAAATCCTGGTGGTTGCCCCGGCCATAGATGTTCTCCAGCCGGATTGCGGTTCCCAGCACATCCGGCAGGAGGCGCGTCAGGCTGGCGCCGCGCGACAGTCGCACCACGGCACTCCCTGACAGCGACGCCCGGGGAACCGCCCACCCGTCGGGTAGCCGGTCCAGCTCGTAGGTCCCGCGGTAGGCGCGACCGTCAGGATGAAAGAAGCGCTTCCCCCGCGCACGGGTGAGCCCGTAGAACAGCGCCGCGGTGCCGGCGCCAAGACCGGTGGAGAGCGCCCGCGCGAGGCCCGATGAGGTGGAATCGGCCATGCCCGAGGCTACCGCCGCGCTCCCCTGGTTGGCGGAGGCTACTATTCCTGCGGTCTCGGGGAGTAGCGCAGCCCGGTAGCGTACCTGCTTTGGGATGGCGCCGAATTCAATCTCCTTGAAGGCTGAATCAAATATGGCGGAGAGTGGCGCAGCCAGGTAGCGCACCGCGTTTGGGACGCGGGGGTCGCCGGTTCAAATCCGGCCTCTCCGATATTTGGCTTCAGCAGCCTAGTATGACCGCCGTGCTGGTGCCGCACCGAGGGACAAGGAGGACATTTCCGCCCGTCGGCTTCGGTCAGGAACCCTGGGGCTGGCTCGCAAGTGGCTGCGGGGCAGCGCTGCGGGTGCGCCTCAGCTGGACGAACCCGATGGTCAGAAGCACCACAGCCACCAGGTCGAAGGCGATTTCGAACGGGATGTCAGCCGCACAGGTTGCCAGCGAGTTGTTGGCGAAGACGTCGGGGCAGACCTTCTCATTGACCAGGTGCAGATGCAGCACCGCGTGCTGGATGACACCGTCGTAGAGGTTGAAGGCGCCCCCGCCAAGGAAGATCCCCGCGACCAAACCGCGGACGCGGTCGGGGGCCGCCTGCTCGTAGCGCCACAGGCGATACGTGCCCCACAGCAGCAGGACGGTGCTCACCACATGGAAGATCCCGTCGCTCAGGACACGGCCGGCCTGGTCCGTTCCCCAGTAGAAGTTGTGCCATTGCAGGATCTGGTGCAGGAGGGCTTCATCCAGGAAGCCGATGATCCCTATCCCGATCAGCGCCCCGGTCAGTAGGGGCGAGCGATCCCTGTCGACGGTATTGACCTGCTCTGCCACTCAGTGCCTCCCGCCCCCCATTTCGGCGGTGGAAACCCCGTGCCCTAACCTAACCGGCGGCCGGACGTCCGTGAATCAGTAACCCTATCGCGACGAACCGCAAACCAACTCGCAAAATCAGTCGTGGGCAGTGCGGGAATGACGAAGATCCCGCGCCGCCAGCAATGCGGTCAGGACCTGTACCGCCACGATCCCGACGACCAGGGCCTTGGATGGGAAACCGCTTCGCCAGGCGGGCCGCAGCAGGTCGCCGGCATGGTCGGCGGCGGCACCGATGATCCACAGGACTGAGAGCACCACGAGCCCGGCGGCGCCGAGCCTTTCCCCCTTTTCCGCCCCCAGGCTCAGGAGCATCTGG
>JBHEMP010000069.1:0-4939 GCA_046262515.1 Candidatus Dormibacteria bacterium
GATGCCCGCGTGCGCGAGCCGGTTGGGCGTGGCGCCGGTCACATCCACCCCGTCGAAGGCGACGGTGCCGGCGTCGGGACGGTTCTGGCCGGAGATCAGGCTGAACAGCGTGGACTTGCCCGCGCCGTTGGGGCCGATGACCGCGTGGACGCCTCCGCTGCGCACCGACAGATCCACGCCATCAACCGCCGCCAGGGCGCCGAATTGCTTCGAGATGCCGCGTACCTCCAGGCACACGGGCGCATCTTCGCGATGCGCGAGACGGTCCGGCCGCCCCGCGGGCGATTGGGTCCCCGCCGCGGCCTCCGCCCCGGACACCCGCGCCAGGGGAGCGGTGGCGCCCAGTTCCTCCTCAGCCTCGGCTTCGGCCTCTACCTGGCGTACGCGGCGGAGGCCGCGCAGCCGCGCGGGTATCCCGGCGAAGCCCCCGGGCAGGAGGAGCACGATGACCAGCAGCAGCGCGCCGATGATCAGGTCCCAGTAGTTGGTGGTGTTCTTGACCTTGGCCTCCAGGACCACGTAAAAAATCGCCCCGAAGGCCGGCCCGAGGAATGTATGAAGGCCGCCGACCAGTGACATGACCACCGGGATACCGGACTCGGTCCAGAACATCAGGCCGGGAAATGCCTGCTGTTCATAGACGGCGTACAGGCCGCCGGCAACAGCGGCCAGGCTGGAGGCGATGGTGAACGCGGCCAGCTCGTAGGCCTTGACCCGAAGTCCAACGAACGCCGCCCGCTGACGATTCTCGCGGATGGCATTGAGAGCGTAGCCGAAGGGTGACCGGGTGATCATCAGCAGCAGCGCTGAGCACACGACCACGATGGCGAGCACGAAGTAGTAGGTCATCGCCGGGTCGTTGAGGAATTGCGGCACGGGAATACCGTGGATACCGTTGTCGCCGCCGGTGATGCTGTAGGCCTGGAAGGCGGCGACGTACAGCAACTGGGAGACCGCGAGCGTCAGCAGTGAGAAATACAGTCGGACGGCGCGCAGGCAGAACGCACCCACCGCGACGCCCGACACCGCGCCGACCACCGGGGCCAGCGCCAGCCCGACCATCGCGTTGGAATGACCCTTCGTGGCCATCAGGGCGACGGTAAAAGCGCCGATCCCATAGAAGCCGGCGTGGCCGAAGGAGACCATACCGGTGCTGCCCAGCATGAGGTTGTAACTCAGCGCCAGCAGCACCGCGATCACCGCCAGGCCGGCGATGTACTCGTCGCCCGCGCTGAGCCAGATCGGTACCGTGAGCACCGCGACCGCGGCTACCAGGAGGGGCCCGCCGCGGAGTAGCCCTCCCCTAGCGCTCAGGCTCACCGAAGAGTCCCCATGGCCGCACCGCCAGCACCACCGCCATCACAACGAAGATCAAGGCAAGGGAGAACTTGGGTGCCAGGTAGACGCCAAAACTCTCGACCAGGCCCACGAGGATCGCGCCCAGCAGGGCTCCCCAGAGGGAGCCCAGGCCGCCGATGATGGTGACCGCGAAGGCCTCGACCACGATGTCCACGTCGATGCCAAGGCTCACCGCGTGGTACGGCGCAACTATCGCGCCCGCCAGCCCCGCGAGCAGTGCCCCAAGGACGAACACGGTGGTGAAGAGCAAGGGCACGTTGACCCCCGAAAGCTGCAGCAGTTCGGGGTCGGCCACGGCCGCGCGGATGTTGCGCCCGAGCCCGGTTCGGTAGAGGACGGCCCAGAGGGCCACCGCGACCGCCGCCGCGACCAGGATCAGGAAGAGCTGGTACGCGGACACCCGCGCACCCCCGATCAGGAAGGAAGTCGATAGCTCGGGCGGGGCGGCAACCCGGTGAAAGCTGGATCCGAACAGCTGTCGCACCAGGCCGTTGATGACCAGAATCAGGGCGAACGTGGCGACCAACTGGAACAGGTGGTCACGGCCGTACAGCCGGCGCAGGATCGCAACCTCGATCAGGGCGCCCACAGCACCGACGGCGATCGAGGCGACCACGAGGGCGAGGCCGAAGCCAAGCGTCCCGGCCAGCACGCCGAGCAGGGCGACGGCCAAAAAGGCGCCGATCATGTACAAGCTGCCGTGGGCCATGTTGATGAGGCGGAGCGCGCCGAAGACCAGCGTCAGCCCGGCGCCCACGAGGAACAGGATCGCCGCCCCCGAGAGCCCCGAGATGATGACCCCGACGAACGTGTCGAGGCTCATCCCGGGGCTCCCGGACGGAGGGAGGGTTTGATCAGCCGGCGGCCGCCCGCGCCGCCTTGACCTTGTCCTCGGTCAGGAGGATGCTCTTGCCCGGGACCGGGGTGGCGTCCCCGATCGTCTCGAAGCCCAGTTTGGCGTCGTTCGACAGGGTCCCCTCGTACTCAGGGCAGTCCACCTGGTGGTCGAGCGCCCGCACGGTCAGCGTCCCGCGCACGGACTCGAATGTCACCCCGCTGAGCACCTGGCTGACCTTTGTGCCGTCGAAATTGCCCGCCTTCTTGACCCCCTGGACCCATAGCTCGAAGGCATCGTAGGCCATCACCGCCCAGTCCGAAGGGGCGACGTTGTAGCGGTCCTGGTAGGCCTTGACGAACTTATCCATGCGGTCACCCTTGATCGCGAAGTAGGGTGCGCGCCCGTAGGCGTAGGCGCCCGTGGGTGCCGTCGCGGCCAGAATGCGCAGGGTGTCCACGTCGAACAATCCCATGAACTTGGACGATCCGCCGGTGATGGTCCCCTTACCCTGCGACAGGAAGGTGACCAGGTCGCCGCCGAACTCCGCCGAATACACGATCTCCGGCTTGGCCGCCCCGATCTTGCCGATGTAGGTGCCGTAGTCCGTTGCGCCGAGCTTGGGGTAGTCCTCGCCCACGAACTGGACGTCGGGCTTCAGCTCCTTGAGCTTGGCCTTGAAGGCGCCGATCTGGCTATGGCCGAACTCGTAGTCAGGCCCGATCAGGTAGTACTTGGTGTACGGCAGTTTGGCCGCCGCAATGGCGTTGGCGCGACCTTCCATACCGGTGTTGGGCCCCAACGAGAAGGTGTAGTCATTGAACTTCTCGACGGTGAGCTTGTCGGTATTGCTGGTATGGACCAGGAAGGGCACCTTGTACTTGCCCGCCAGCGACTGCTCCGCGAGCGCGACAGAGCTGGAAACCCCGCCGAACAGGGCCACGACCTTGTCGTTGAGGATCTCGCTACGAACCAGCTCCGTGCCGGTGTCGGCCTTGGTGCCGTCGTCCTTGACCTGCAGGTTGATCGTCTTGCCGTTCAACCCGCCAGCGGAGTTGACCTGCTCAACGCCCAGCTTGATGGCGTTCTGGTTGGCCTGGCCGAACGATGCGAACGGGCCGGACAGTGATGTGTTGAGGGCGATGCTCACGCTGCCCGTGGGGCCGCTGGTGCCGCCGCCACCTCCGCCGCAGGCCGCAAGGCCGATGAGCGCCGTCCCGATGAGGGCGGCGCTCCTGATCACGCGGCGATGCCGCGCCCTATTCAGGTTCATGCGCTTCTCTCCTCCCCGGGATGTGCCCCGGATGCGTAAATTGTGTCTTTGCGCCGCCACCGGCGCGGGGAAGCCAGGATGGCGAGCCCGACGGCCGCCAAAAGAATCACTGGGCCCAGCGGCCCGCTGTGCCCGGTTGACGTGTTGGGGCTGCCGCCACCTGCGGCACCAGGCGATGCCGATGACGTCGTCGCGGCGGCGCTCACGCCGATATCGCAGGTGTTGGCGAGGTCGCTGGCGCTGGCGTTCGGGTCGCGGGGGATGGTGTGACTGGCGGGTGCCGCGACCCCTTTTTCGACCCACGCCTGGACCGCGTCAAGCGACGCGCGGGTGCAGGGCAGGATGGGGCGAAGGAGGGTATTGCCGTAGCTGTCCACGCCGTTGTGGTCGTCGAACTGCGGGTCCACGTGGTTGCCGCCCCGCACGGTGTAATAGCGGTAGATGTTGCTGTGACCCTTGAGCGCGACCATCTGCGAGTAGAGATCCGAGTCGGTCTTGATCGGGAGCAGGGCATCCTGGTCGCCGTGGAGGGTGATCATGGGGTGCTGGATGTCCCCTGTATTGGCGGAGGCGGCGATTCGGGTGGCCAGCGCGGGAAGAGCGGCCAACCTGGCTCCATAGTCATAGCTGGCGTCCGGGTCGTTGGGCGGCACTACCTCCGCCGGGGGCGAGGTGCACGGGCCGGTCGTGAGCAGCGGAACACAATCGGAATAGTTGGTGGCCTCCGGGTCGAATTCGAGCCGATAGACCTTCTGCGTCAGGCCCCAGTAGATGACGTAGTGGTAGAGCCAGAGGGGCGAAGATTCGGGGTTGAACCCGACGGCCGCCAGGTTGGCGGTGGCGGTTGCATCGCCGGTCGTGTCCCCGGGGAAATTGGCCAGGCTCTGCGGCAGGTAGTTGAAGAGGATCCAGCCGGTCGTTGGCGCGGCCCTGACGACGCCCGCGGGGAGGGTCGGGGTGAGCAGCGTTCCCTCCCAGTCCACGCCACCGTCGTAGAGGCGATCGCCGGCGGTGTCCGTCTCCAGCGCCCGCCGCGTCTGGTAGCCGCCGTTGGAGACACCCGTGACATATGAGTACGTCACCCCGGCCAGGCTGTACCTGGGCGCGACGCTGGCGAGCAGCAGCCGCGTCTGCCGGGTGGCCTGGCGAACCCGGAAGGTCCACTCTTCGGCCGCCGCCCCAGGGCACCAGGCCGTGCTCCCCGCGGTCGGACAGGTGATCCCGTTATCGACGCGCGCGCATGTTCCGCGTTCGTCGCAGCCCCCTTGGAAGAAGTTGGCGCCCATGTTGCCCTTGTCCTGGGACACGTAGGCCATGCCCTTCTCCATCGCGTAATCGGAGTTGATGAAGTCGCTGGAAAAGGCGTCGCGGATGCCCGGAGTCCCCGAAGTGAGCAGGCGGCCGTTCCAGGTGTCAGGGATGCGGATGACGAACTGGGCGTCATGGTGGCACTGCGTAAGGCAGGTGGCGCC
>JBHEMP010000070.1:0-45981 GCA_046262515.1 Candidatus Dormibacteria bacterium
GGAGATCGTGGGCATGGTCCGGACCTTCGTCGAGAAGGAGATCATGCCGGTCCAGCACGACCTCGAGCAGGCGGACGAATACCCGGAGGACATCGTCCGCCAGATGAAGGAGCTGGGTCTGTTCGGCCTGGCGATCCCCGAGGCGTACGGCGGGGGCGGGGTTGACTTCAGGACGTATGCCCTCTGCATCGAGGAGATCTGCCGCGGGTGGATGTCGATCGCGGGTGTCATCAACACCCACTTCATTTCCGCGTACATGATCGACCAGTACGGGACCGAGGATCAGAAACAGCGTTACCTGCCCCGGATGGCCACCGGCGAGTTCCACTTCGCGTACTCGATGTCCGAGCCGGGAGCTGGGTCCGACGTCCAGGCCATCCGGACCCGGGCCACCAGGGACGGGGACTCCTACGTCATCAACGGCGAGAAGATGTGGGTTACCAACGGGGCCCGCTCCACCCACGTCGCCGTGCTGGTCAAGACCGACCCCGAGTCGGATCCGCCCCACCGCGGCATGAGCTGTTTCCTCGCTCCCAAGGGCGAAGGCCTGGTGGTGAGCAAGAAGATCCCCAAGCTGGGATACAAGGGAGTTGAGACCACGGCGCTCTCCTTCGAGGACTACCGGGTCGGCGCGACAGACCTTTTGGGCGGGGTCGAGGGGCAGGGCTTCAAACACATGATGTCCGGGATCGAGGTGGGGCGCATAAACGTCGCCGCGCGCGGCGTGGGGGTGGCCCGGCGCGCCTTCGAAGAGGCGATCAAATACAGCCAGGAGCGGCAGTCGATGGGCAAGGCCATCAGCCAGCACCAGGCGATCCAGTTCCACCTCGCCAACATGTACACCAAGATCGAGGCCGCACACCTCCTGACCATGGCCGCCGCCGAGAAGAAGGACCGCGGCGAGCGGGTCGACCTGGAGGCGGGAATGGCAAAGCTATTCGCCAGCGAGACCTGCTTCGAGGTCGCCACCGACGCCCTTCGAGTCTTCGGTGGGTACGGCTACTCCAAGGAGTACCCGGTCGAACAGTTCTACCGGGACGCCCCCCTGCTGATGATCGGCGAAGGGACCAGCGAGATCCAGCGCATCATCATCGCCCGCCGCCTGCTCGAGTTGTACAAGAACAAATGACGCAGTTCGGGCGCTACTTCGAGGACTTCGAGGTGGGAGCGACCTACAGGCACTGGCCCGGCAAGACGGTGACGGAGGCGGATGACATGCTCTTCTGCGCCCTGACCATGAACCAGCATCCCCTCCACTCGGACCTGAACTACGCGGAAACGCGGACGCAGTTCGGCAAGAACGTGGCGGTCGGCAACTACGTTTACTCCCTGGTCCTCGGGATGAGCGTCCCGGACATCTCAGGGAAGGCGATCGCCAACCTCGAGATCGAGTCCCTCAAGCACGAGAACCCGACCTTCCACGGCGACACGATCTATGCCGAGAGCACGGTGCTCGACAAGAAGGAGTCCAGCTCCAAACCCGACCGGGGCATCGTCTACGTTGAGACGCGTGGACATAACCAGCGCGGCGAACGGGTGTGCATCTACCGCCGCCGGGTGATGGTGCCCAAGCGGGAGCATTATCCCGACCTGCAGCCTGCCGACCTGTCACCGCAGCAATCACGCGAGGCGGGGCTGATCCCCGAACCAGAACGCAGCCCGGGAGCGGCGACTTAGGCTCTGCGGCTCGTTACCTTGCAAGGCGACCGCTGACGTGGTCCAATAGGGCCGACACAATGGCTACAGGATCCCTGGGCCAGCACGCATCGCAGAAGAGAGGAGATACAACGTGGCCGACCTGAGCATGGAGACCCTTCTCCATCCCCCCTTTGAATCCGACCCGCCGCTGAAGTTCAACATGAACGCGAAGCTTCTCGGCCTGATCCTGGCCATCGTGTATGCGATTTTCGCGCTGTTCAGTTTGATCGGGATCCCGCTGGCGTTCGCCGGCTCCGCCTTCCTAGCCGCCAGCGGCTACCACGGCGTGGCCTTCTTGGTGGTCATCGGCGCTATCGTCGCGGCCATCGGCGACGTGTTCGTCGCACTCGGTGGTTGGAAGATGAACAACCTCAATGGGGACGGCAAACGACAGGTCGTCCTCGGTCTCGCCCTTGGCGTGGTCGCGTCGGTCATCGGGGCGATCGGCTCCTTGAGCTTCACCGGCGTCATCGGCGCCCTGCTGGTAGCCGCGATCATCTACTACCTGGTGATCATCAGCCGTTTCCCCGGCGAGCAGCCGCTGGTCGCGGGCTCCGGGGTCACCACCGGCGGGGCGCCACCACCCTCCGCCTGAGCAACGAACTTCAGAGGCGGCGGCGCTGGGCGCCGCCGCCTTTTCATTTGGCGTCGGAACCGCCAGGCGGCAAGGACGCCGCAGTTCTGGGAACATTGGCGGCGTGACATCCACCATCACCGCTCCACGGCGCGCCACTCACCTCCACTGGACCGACGACAAGAAGGCACAACGGTTGATCGCCTCCGATCCCCTCGCCCTCCTGGTCGGGTTCCTCCTGGACCAGCAGGTCCCAATGGAGTGGGCTTTCGCGGCCCCGCAGCGGCTCAAGGAACGGCTCGATGGCAAGCTCAAGCCCCGGCCCATCGCCCGGATGGGGACCGAGGCCCTGGTCGACCTCTTCTGCGCCAAACCGCCCTTGCACCGGTATCCCGCCAGCATGGCCCGTCGCACCCAGAAGCTGTGCCAACTCCTGGTCACCGAGTACGGAGGCGACCCTCAACGCCTCTGGAGTGACGGCGCGGACGCGGCGCACGTGGTCAAGCGCATCGCCGCTCTGCCCGGGTTCAGCGCCTCCAAAGGGCGGGTCATCGTGGCCGTCCTGGCCAAGCGCCTGGGGATCGAAGTGCCGGGCTGGGAGCAGGTGGCGCCGGCGTGGTTCAGCCTGGCCGACGTGGACTCCCCGGAGGCCCTCCTCCACTACAGGGACCTGAAACGTGCGGCCAAGAAGGCCGGGAAGTGGCCGCCCGGATAGGGCGACGTTTACAACGATTTTTCCGTTTGTTGCAAGGCCTTCGCATGCAGACTGGCATTAAAGCTTATATTCTTACTATCAATCTTGTAGGAGTCGCCAGATGATTGCCAGCAGGCCTCACCCACGCCCATTCCCCGGCGCCGACCGGAGCCGGGCAGGTGCTGGTCGCCGTCGACTGGTCGACCAGCTCCCCGATCCCTATCACTCCTTGCTGGTCATGGTGCAGCTGGAAAAGGCCTCCTTCGCCGACGCGGCCAGGGCATTGGGGTTGCGCGAGGGCAGCGTGCGGCTGTTGTACGCCGAGGGATGCCGTCGGTTGGAGGCCCTGCCGGGAGGCGACGGACACAACTGACCCTGCCCGCGGTGCACCTTGGCCGGGTCAGACGATGGCGAGGGTTCGGTACTCGCCAAAGACCTCGCGCATGACACCGCAGATCTCGCCCAGTGTCGCGTAGGCGCGCACAGCCTCCAGGATTGGGGGCATCAGGTCGGCATCGGGGTCTGTCGCCGCCGCGCGCAGGGCCTCCAGTGCCGTTTCCACGTCGGGGGCCTGCCGCCCCGCCTTGAGTGCTGCCAGCTTGTCCACCTGGGAGAGTTCGAGGGCCCGATTGTCCACGCGGAAGAATTCGCTGGCAGGCTCCTCCTCGGTGCGGTACTTGTTTACTCCCACGACGACGCGCTGACCCGATTCAACCTCCTTTTCGAACCGGTAACTCTCGTCGGCGATCACGCCCTGGTAATAGCCGGTCTCGATAGCCCTGACCGCACCCCCGACCTCCTTTTCGATCTTCTCCAGCTCCGCCCACGCGCGCCGTTCCAGTTCGTCGGTCAGGTGCTCGACGTAGTAACTGCCCGCCAGCGGGTCGACGGTATCCGTCACCCCTATCTCCTCCGCGATGATCTGCTGAGTCCGCACCGCGATCTGCTGGGCCTTCTCAGTGGGGATGGCAAGGGCCTCGTCGTAGCAGCTGAGGGCCATTGACTGCACGCCTCCCAGGACCGCTGAGAGGGCCTGGATCGCCGCTCGGACGATGTTGTTCTCGGGCTGCTGGGCGGTGAGCAGGCTGCCCCCGGTCTGGGTATGCGTCCGTAGCATCATGCTGGACTCCCGCTGGGCTCCATATCGCTCCTTCATCAGCCGTGCCCACATACGCCGCAGCGCCCGGTACTTGGCGATCTCCTCAAAGAAGTCGATATGGGTGTTGAAGATCCAGCTGAGACGACCGGCGAACTCGTCGACCGTCACCCCCCGGGCCAGCGTGGCGTCGATGTAGGCGCAGGCGTTGGCGAAGGCGAAGGCCATCTCCTGGACCGCCGTCGAGCCGGCCTCCCGCATGTGGTAGCCGCTGAGGGAGATGGCGTTGAACTTCGGGTGGTTGCGGGCACAGTGCGCGATCAGGTCGGCGGCCAGCCGCAGGGAGGCGGCCGGCGGGTAGATGAAGGTCCCGCGCGCGACGTACTCCTTGAGGACGTCGTTCTGCGTCGTGGCGTTGACCTGGTCGCGAGTGGCGCCCTGCTTCTCGGCCACGACGATGTACATCGCGGCCAGGACCGGGGCGGGCGCGTTGATGGTCATGGAGGTGGAGACTCGGCTGAGCGGGATGCCGTCGAACAGCGCTTCCATGTCCGCTAACGAGTCGATCGCCACTCCCACCTGGCCCACCTCGCCCTCCGCCCGGGGATCATCCGAGTCGAGGCCCATCTGGGTGGGCAGGTCGAAGGCCACCGAGAGGCCAGGCTGGCCATGGTCGAGGAGGAACTTGAATCGCTTGTTGGATTCCTCCGCGGTGCCGAAGCCCGCGTACTGCCGGATGGACCAGGGTTGGCCCCGGTACATGTTGGCGCGGATGCCGCGCGTGAAGGGGTACTGACCGGGGAACCCCAGGTCACGCTCGTAGTCCAGCGCGGAGACGGAATCGGGCGTGTAGAGGGTGTTTACGTCCAGGTGCGAAGGAGTCTCGAAGGCTCCTTTGCGCTCGCCCCGGGCCAGCGACTTCTGCAGTGGTCCCGCTCGCCACTCGGCCCGCAGGTGCTCCAGCCTGGAGGAGTTCAATCCTTCCCGCGGAGCAGCGCTGCGCTCCGCCGCGCGCGGCTGCCAACTCTTCGCCTCCGCCATGGCGTCCAGTCTAGACACGCCTGGGCGCAAGCCGCCCGGCAAACTCGGGCGCCCCCGGGGGGTGCGAACCTGTTACACCACTGTCACGTTAAGGGGGGTGTGTAAATAGTGATAGTCACAGTTACATGGAATGTAATAGTTCACAGCAGACCGATGGTGACACCGTTCACCGGCGGTTGGACACGGAGGATCGACATGGCGGCAAAGGTTTTGAGAAGGAGCACGGCGGGCTCCGCGGCGATCATGGTCGCGAGCGCTGGCATCTGGTTGAACACGGCGCCGTCGCTGGCCAAGGATCACGACCCGGGCACGGCGGCGAAGCCGGCCGCGAGCAGCAGCAGCAGCGGCCACGACAGCGCGGGCGACAACAACGCCGGCGACGTCTGGACGGACAACGTCGGGCAGCCGTCGGGGCCGGGGCATGAGCAGGATCCGCACCTGGCCTGCACCGACATCAACCTGTGGGGCGCGAAGATGGCGGATCCAAGCGGATCCTATGCCATCGACTCAATACCCCCGTCCGGCAGGGGGGGCGTCGTTTACACGTCGACCTGGCGGTACAACCAGGCGCAGGGCGGGGTGCAGGTGATCAGCGTGATCCCCGTCCATACCCTGGTGGCCAACGCCCAGGCGGCGGGCGCCACCCCACAGAACAAGAACGGCTATCACTTCAAGCTCGACCTCAGCCAGGACCCCCAGAAGCACAAGACCTTCTGGGTCGACTGCCCCGCCCCGGCACCGACGTCGGTACCCCCGACTGTCGTCTCCCATACCGAGGGTAGCGGCGGCACCGGGGTCCTTCCCGTCGCCACCACCGAGGGCACGCCGGGCACAGAAGGCAACGGCCTTGGGGCCGGGGGCGCTGTCGCGGGCGTGAGCACCGAAAACGGCACGGTTTCGCCGGCCGGCGAGGTCCTGGGTGCCAGCACCGTGGCCCCGAGGGCGGCGGTGGGCACCTCGGCTTCGGCCGGGGCGGTACTCAGCAGCAAGATGACCCAGCCCGTGGGAGGGGTCCTCGGCGCCGCCACATCAATGCCCACCACGGGCCGCGGTCTGGTCGCCGGCGGGCTGCTGGCTGCCCTGGCGATGATCGTCGCGGGCGCCCTGATGGTGAGGCAGAGCCGCACCTCGTAGAGCCCTTCCAAAGCCGAAGGGGCGCCCGTATGGGCGCCCCTTTTTCTTGTCCGCTGCTCGGCGTTACTCCGCCCGGCCCTGGCCCTCCGCGCCGGCCTGGACGAGGATCGCGATCTTGCCGGTGTGGGCGTTCTCGTACATCTTCTGGTGAGCCCGGGCGACGTCCTCGAAGGGCAGGGTCTCACTCAGCACCGGCTGGATCTTTCCCTCGATGATCAGCTGGTTCGCCGCCGTCGCCTCGAAGGCATTGGCGAAGTGACTGCCGATGATCCGCTTCTGGCGCATCCAGAGATGACGAACATCGAAGTCAAGCTGGTACCCGCTGGTGGCTCCGACGATGACGATCTTGCCGAAGCGGGAACACACCAGCACGGAGGTCGGAAACGTCGCCTGCCCCACGTGCTCGAATACGATGTTGGGCTCCTTTCCGCCAAAGTGGGTGCGCAGCTCCTTGCGGAAGCGATGCGACTCCTTGAGCCGTCTGGCTTCTTCCTCCTCGGTTTCCTTACCGGTGCGCTCGAAGCCGTAGTCCTTGCGGTTGATGGCTGCCACCGCGCCGAGGTCGAGGACCATCTGCTTCTTGTCCTCGCTGCTGACGACGCCGACGGCGTTGGCGCCGACCAGTTTGCAGAGCTGGATCCCGAACACCCCCAATCCCCCGGCGGCACCCCAGACCAGGACGTTGTCACCGGCCTTGATCTCGCACTGGTTGATCAACATCCGGTAGGCCGTGAAGTAGGTCAGGGCGTAGCTGGCCGCCTCCTCCCAGGTCAGGTTTTTGGGTTTGGGCACCAGCTGCTGGGCCTGGACCTTGGTGAACTGCGCGAAGGAGCCCCAGGTGGTCTCATACCCCCAGATCTTCTGCCACTGGCAGGCGAGGGGATCGTAGCCGTTGCACTCCGGGCACTCCCCACAGCTCTGGTTGCAGTGGATGACCACCTCGTCGCCGGCCTTCCAGCGCTTGACGTTGCTGCCCACCTTCCAGACGATGCCGCTGGCGTCGCTGCCCCCGATGTGGTGGTCGAAGTCGGGATGGGAGTCGAACACCGAGACCGGCTCGCCAAGCGAGGCCCAGACGTTGTTGAAGTTCACCCCCGCCGCCATGACCATGACGACGACCTCGTCAGCCGCGGGCTCGGGCACCTCGATGTCTTCGACCTGGAACGCCTGGGTCGGCTCGCCCTGGCGCTCTCGACGAATCACCCAGGCTTTCATCCGCCTGGGCAGCTGGCCCGGCTTGATGTCCGCGGGCACCTGTCCCAGGGGCACCTCGTCCACCGTCCGCTCCGGCTCGTTATCTGCAATGGCCATCCACTACCTCCGCCGTTGGCTCCAGAAGGGGTCAGATCCTACCCGTCACCGGGCTGCTGGCGCCTGCCGGACAGGCCACCGGTGCGCTGTTACAGGCCACTAGGATCGACGTCCAATTGTCACGGAGGTCGAGCCTTGAAGGTCTTCATTACCGGTGGCACCGGGTTCATCGGGTCCGAGGTGGTTCGCCGTCTGATCGCCCGGGGGGATTCCGTCACGGCCATGGTCCGCGACCCCACCCGGTGCGGCTCCCTGGCTGCCGAGGGCGTTCGCCTGGTCGCCGGCGACCTGTCCTCGGATGCAGCCCTGGCGGAAGGCATCCAGGGCGCGGCGGCCGTCATCCACTGCGCGGCAATTTATGAGGTGGGGATCCCCGCCGCCCGGCGACCGGCAATGCTCGCGGCCAACGTGGAGGGTACGGAACGCGTGCTCCGCCTGGCGGGCGAGGCGAAGGTCGCCAGGATCGTCTACGTCTCGACCATCAACGCCTTTGGCAACACGGAGGGGCAGGTGGTCGACGAGAGCCACCAGCACAGCCGCCGCTACGTCTCCTATTACGACGAGACCAAGCACCTCGCCCACCTCTCCGCCAGGGCCGCGGCGGACGCCGGCGCGCCGGTGGTCATCGTGCAGCCCGGCGCGGTCTACGGCCCGGGCGACCACTCCGCGGTGGGCAGCCTCATCAACCAGTTCATCGCGGGCCGGCTGCCGGCCATGACTTTCCCGGAGACCGGGTTGAACATGGTGCACCGCGACGATGTCGCCGAAGGCATCCTCCTGGCCCTCGACCGAGGCCGCACAGGGGAGCAATACGTGCTGGGAGGCGAGATCACCACCCTCCGTGGGGTCATCGAAGCCGTGGGTGCCCTTGTGGACAAAAAGCCGCCGGGGATGACGGTTCCCGCCGGGCTCATGAAGGCGCTCTCCCCGCTCGGCCGGGTCATCGGCCCCGCGATGGGAGTTGGACCCAACCTCGCCGAGATTGTCAGTGCGAGCGACGGCGTAACCTACTGGGCCCGGGATGACAAGGCTCGCGGCGAACTGGGCTACTCGCCGCGGAGCCTTCGCGATGGGCTGAGGCAGATGCTCGAGGTCGAAGGTCGTCTTCCCAGCGTCACATAAAATGGTTCCCAGCTTTCTCGGGCCAGGCGCCCCCGCCCGGCCACTTTCGGATTGCCAGTGCCCACTCGAGGCCTGGCGAAAGGAGGTTGCCCAGTGACGATCAGGCTCCGTCGCTCCTGCGTAGCGGTGCCCGGCAGCTCGGAGAAGATGCTGCGCAAGGCCGGCGAGAACGCCGCCTTTGGTGCTGACCAGTTCTTCCTCGACCTCGAGGACGCCGTCGCACCCGGGGTGAAGGAGGCGGCCCGCGCGAACGTTGTCGCCGCCCTCAACGAGTACCAGTTCGGGGATGCCGTGCGGGTCGTTCGGGTGAACGCCGCCGACCACCCCAACTCCTACGGGGACATCCTCTCGGTCGTCGAGGGCGCGGGTGCGCGCCTCGACTGCCTGATGATCCCCAAGGTGGCCAACGTCAGCCACGTCCACTTCGTGGACCGACTCCTGGACCAGATGGAGAAGAACCTCGGTCTGAAGAACCGCATCGGCCTGGAATTACAGATCGAAACCGCGGAAGGCCTGATCAACGTGAACCAGATCGCCGCGGCCTCCACCCGCACGGAGACGATCATCTTCGGTCCAGGCGACTTCAGCGCCAACATCGGCATGCCCCAGCTGACCGTCGGCCAGATCGACAACCGCTACCCCGGCGACATCTGGCACCACGTCAACATGTCGATCCTGATGGCCGCCCGGGCATACGGCCTGCAGGCCATCGACGGCCCGTACGCCCTCATCCGGGACGAGCCCGGGCTCCGCGAGGTGGCAATGCGCACCTACCTGATGGGCTTCGACGGCAAATGGGCCCTCCACCCGGACCAGGTGGCGCCCCTCAACCAGATCTACACCCCGCCGCTGGAGTCCTATGAGCGCGCCGAGGGCATCATGGCCGCGTACAAGAAGGCCACCGAGGAGGACAAGCTTGGTGCTGTCATGTTCGGCAACGAGATGATCGACGAGGCCAGCCGGAAAATGGCGGAGCAGCTGGCGATCAAGGGCAGGCACGCCGGCCTCGACAAGAGGCTTGCCGAGAAGCAGGCGGCGGCCAATGGCGCGGTTCCCGCCGGGACCACCAACAGCGGAGACAACAAATGAAGGTAAGCCCATTCGTCCCCGCGGCCGAGAAGCTCATCTGGAACCCCTCGGCGGCCGAGTTACAGGCCCTGACGGGGGAGATGCCGAACGCCCGCAGGAGCAGCTACGGGAACTGGAATATCCAGACCGCCGTCGATGCCCGCAGCAAGGCCTCCACGTACATCGTCAGCGATCACCCCGAGGAGCACCCCTCCCAGACGATCACCCGGGCCGAGGGGGAGCGCCTGGCCCGGATGCAGGATGAGTACATCGCTCAGAAGGAGATGCTTGTCGTTGACGGCTACATCGGTAACGACCCGGCTTTCCGGACCCGGGCGCGACTGATCATCGAGCGCGACAACGCCAACGTCGCCGGCATGCAGAAGATCCTCTACTACGACGCCGAGGACGCGGGCGAGGACTTTGACCCGGAGGTCACGGTGATCTACACACCCAACCTCGCCGTCAACGACTACCCCAAGGAGCGGGTAATCGCGGTCGACCTCGAGACCAACATCACGCGCGTCATGAACTCCGACTACTTCGGTGAGTCCAAGAAGGGCGGCCTGCGGATGTGGAACAAGCTGGTCTACGACAAGGGGGGCTTGCCGCTCCACGCGGGCTGCAAGGTGATTCCGACCGAGGAGGGGGACAAGGTCATGCTGATCGTGGGCCTCTCGGGAACGGGCAAGACCACCACCACCTTCACCCGGCAGAACAACTCCAAGCCGGTCCAGGACGACTTCGTGGCCATGATGCCGGACGGCCGTATCTACGCCACCGAGAATGGCTGTTTCGCCAAGACGTTCGCACTCGACCCCGAGTTCGAGCCCACCATTTTCCACGCTGTGACCCGTCCCGGGGCCTACCTCGAGAACGTCTACCAGGACGACGAGGGCGTCGTGGACTTCAACAACACCCAGTACACCCAGAACGGTCGCGCCGTCTTCGCCATGGAGGACCTGGGCTGGAGCGCTGACGCCCGGGACCTCAAAAAGGCGGACTTTCTGCTCATCCTCAATCGCAATGAAAACATCATCCCGGCAGTCGCCCGGCTCACGCGCGAACAGGCCGCCGCCTACTTCATGTTGGGCGAGACCCAGGGGACCAGCGCTGGGGGCAAGGAGGAGATGGGCAAGTTCCTACGGGTACCCGGGACGAACCCCTTCTTCCCGATCCTCCACGACCACCAGGGCAACCGCTTCCATGAGCTGCTGGAGAAGCACCGCTTCGAAGTCCTCCTGCTGAACACCGGCCGGGTGGGCGGCGGCGAGGCTGATGACAGGTCCAAGAAGGTTGGCATCGACACCAGTTCGGCGGTGGTGAAGGGCATCGCCGAGGGAACCATCAAGTGGGAAAAGGACCCCGACTTCGGGTACGAAGTGGCGACCGCCATCCCAGGCCTGGACGACGAGGACCTGCTGCAGCCGCGCAAGATGTACCGGCGACAGGGTCGCGACGCTGACTACGCCAAGCTGGTGGAGCGCTTCAAGGCAGAGCGCACGGAGTTCCTCGGCCAGTTCCCCAAGTTGAACAAGGCGATCGTCAAGGCCATCTGAGCCGGCGCCGCGGAGCCGCCCTTTGCTTTTCTTTATGGCGGCCCCGGCGGCGCGTTGCTACACTGCCCTTGAATTGGCGCCCAGCGCGCCCCGGCAGCGGCGAAGAGGGTCCCAGAACTGAATTCAGCACGCGTCAGAACACACGTCCTCCTGGCCGCACTGGTGGCGATCACCATGACCGCCTCATGGCAGCCTCGCAACGGCCCGTTGTACCCGACGGCTGCCGCCGCGGCCAGCGCCCTCCGTCCAGGCCACCATGTGCGCGTCCCGGCGCCCGTGCCGCACCCGCCACCGCTGCCCGCGCCGGTCCTGGCCTTCATCCAGCCACGCGCGCAACTGCCCGCCCAGGCTGACGTGGCCAGCGTGAGCATCCCCGGCCACGGGGGCAGCTACCTGGTCCCCTACATCCAGACCCAGCCCGACCTTCACTTCCGCCTTGAGGCGCAGAACCTGCCACCCGGCGCCACGGTGCGAGTGACGCTGGATGCCGAGGGATCAAACCCACGCATGATGGACGTCGGCGCGCCGGCGTATGAGGGCGCCTTCGACAATGTCAGCAAGGGCGACCACAGCCTCACGGCGGTGGCCCGCAACGATCCCTTCGTTCACTTCGCGGATGAGCTGACGGCGGACGACCGTGCCGCCAGCGTCCGCCTCACCCACGTGGCGCGAGGCGACATCGTGGCGGCCCTTGGAGACTCCACCACGGAGGGCAACGGCGGGCCCGTCTTCAAGTTCATCCCCAACTGGGTGTCCGCCCTCACCAGCGCCGCCGACTGGACCTCGCCGGACGGCCGTAACTTCCCCCAGGCGGGCGGCGTCTCGCACCCCTGGGCGCCCGCGTCCTTCACCTCCACCCTGGGCACCATGCTTGCCCAGCAGCGAGGCTACCCGGTGCTGGTTCTCAACGACGGCTGGTCGGGGGCGACGGCGGACGCGTACAGCCACATCATCTCCAGCAACACCCTGGCCGACGAATACGCGGCCGTGCGACCCAACTCCTGGGTGGTCAACCTGGGAGTCAATGACCCCCTCACCCACCAGACCCCGGACCAGTTCGACGCCAGCCTCCACGCCATCGTGCGCGACCTCAATGATCGCTTCGGCGCGCGCAACGCCGACATCCACGTCGCCTGCCCGACGTACTCCCGCGACGCGCGCCACGACGGAGAGGCAACCTACCTACCGGTTATCGATCGGTTCCGCGCGACCGCGGGGCTGGGCGCCGCGCCCAACTTCTTCGCCTATTACCATGACGTGCCGGCGGCCCTGTCGGATGAGGTCCACCCCAACGCGGGCGGCTACCGTGACATGGCGAGCATGTGGGCCCGCGCCCTGGCGGGGCAGGGCACCAACTGCACCTGATGCCTGGCGAGGCTACATCCCCGGCGGTGCCTGCCCCAGGGTGAACTTATCCGGTCCGGCGCCGCAGCTCGGGCATTTGTCCGGTGCTTCGAAGCCCCGGTCGGTGAACCCGCACTCACCACACTGCCACTGCCGGGTGGCGAAGAACTGGACGATGTCGGAGCGGCTGACTATGCCCACGAGCTTGGTGCCGTCCATGACCGGGACCCGCCGGATCCGGTGCTTGACGAAGAGCCGGGCGGCTTCACCCACGGGAGCGTCGCCGGCGATGGTGATCGGCTCGCGGCTCATGATGTCGGCCACCGTGCGGCCCTTGCGGTCGATCACGTCGAACTCGGACACGATCCCCGTGATCTTGCCCTTGTTGTCCAGAACGGGCAGCCCGGTGATGCGATGTCGGGTCAGGATCGAGGTCAATTGCTCGACCGTAGCCGACTCCGAAATCTTGAGGACGTCCCTCGACATGATGTCTCTGACCAGAACCACGACAGGAATTATCATCCGTTGGCATCTTTGCCGGCCACAGCCGGCCCAAACCCGCCACTAAGGGAAGGCTTAGCCGGGACGCGGCGGCTCGGGCGCGGCAGCTTCGGATGATGGAGGTTCGATTTGGAGATCAAGAGCGTCTGCGTGGTGGGCGCGGGTACGGTGGGCTCGCAGCTGGCGTTCCAGGCTGCCCTGGGCGGCTTGTCCATCCGGCTCACGTCCCGCCGGCAGGAGACGCTGGACAAGGGCATCGCCAACGCCACCCGGCTGCTGCGCCGGCGCGTGGAGAAGGGCACCCTGACCGAGTTCGAGTGCGAGGACGCCATCGCCCGCGTCAGCCACACCACCAAGCTGGAGGAAGCCCTACCCGGCGCGGACCTGATGGTCGAAGCCGTCGCCGAGCGACTGGACGTCAAGGAGGAGGTCTTCCGACGTGCGGGCGAGCTGGCTGACGAGCCCACGATCCTGGCCACCACCAGCTCCACCATCGGGATCCACAAGCTGGCACCCCTGACGGGCAGGCCCGACCGGTGCATCAACGCCCATTTCTTCAACCCCGTCCTGCTGATGGACCTGGTCGAGGTCGTGAGGGGCCCCGGGACTTCAGACGCCACGGTGGAAGCCGTCATGGCCTTCGCCCGCCGGGTGGGCCGGCACCCCGTCCTGGTGCGCCGCGAGAGTTACGGCTTCATCGTGAACAGGGTCATCTTCACCGCGATCAGGGAGGCCCTGCGCCTGGTCGACGAGGGGGCTGCCACCCCAGAGGACGTGGATGAAGCATGCGTGCGGGGCCTGAACTGGCCGATGGGCCCCATCAAGCTTGCCGACTTCATCGGCCTGGACGTCATCCGGGATGCCTGGCTCCTGGGCAAGGAGGAGATGGCGGACGCGTCCTGGGAGCCGACTGACGAGCTGACTCGTCGGGTCGAGGCGGGCGAACTCGGGATGAAGTCCGGGCAGGGCTTCCTGGCCCACGACAAGGGCTGAGGCAGGCGTGCCCGCCTCTGTCGCGATCCTGGGCGGGACCGGGAAGGAAGGCCGCGGCCTGGCGATGCGCTGGTCCCGCGCCGGGCGCACCATCGTCCTGGGCTCCCGCGACGCGGAGCGGGCAGCGGTCGCGGCGGAAGAGGTCGCGGCCGCGTCGGGCGGCCCGGTGCGCGGCATGGCCAACGGGGACGCCTGCGAGGCAGCCGACCTCGTTGTCGTCGCGACGACCTTCGACGGCCTGGAGGACACCATGCGCGCGTGCGCGGCAAAACTGGAAGGCAAGCTGCTCGTCAGCGCCGTCATCCCGCTCAAGGTCGAGGAGGGCAGGTTCGGGGTCATCCCCGTTCCCCAGGGTTCCGCGGCTCAGCTGGCCGCGACCCTGGCCCCCGGCGCTCGGGTCGCGGCGGCTTTCCACAACGTCAGCCATAAGCTCCTGGCGGACCTGGACCACGCGATCGACGAGGACATCCCCTTCGCGGCCTCGGACGAAGACGCCGCCACAGTAGGCCGGCTGTGCGCTGACATCGGGGCTCGCGGGGTCCATGTCGGCGGCCTCCACCTGGCCCCATTCCTAGAGGGCTACACGGCCGTCCTGCTGAGCGTCAACCGCCGATACAGGACGCAGGCGGGGATCAGGCTGACAGGGCTTCCGAACCTCTAGCCTGTACAGCTTCCGAATTGGTGCGACAGGGAACCCACCAGGCGAGGGTCCTGTCATTCCCGGCACAACCCGCGTCGCCGGACGGGGCGGAGTTATCGCGGAAAGCCCCTGGCGGGGCTTCCTCGCCGCCCCTCGAAACTGCGCGCGCCCGTTCTCCAGGTAGCCTCAGTCAATCCGTCCTGCGTGCTCGTCACGCCGCGACACGGGTTGCGCCGGGAGCGCCACCCCCGCCTATGCGATCCCTGCATGCACCACGGAACGGCTGATTTGTTGTCAGAGAGACGGAGGTAGGGCGCGAACCACTGGCGGTTCGGGGGCACGTCTTCCCGGGTGAATCTGGAGCGACCGGCAGGACGATGCCAGCAGCATCCAGCGACTGCGGGAGGACGTGGAAGAGGCGCCGCGTCGCGGCAGCTACAACATCGGGGCGGCGCCGCTGAACCCGGGGAGGCGTGCCCCCGGACCGTCAGGATCCGAGCCGCCTTACTGTCGCCTCATCTTGGAGGCCGGTCTCTCTGTAGGCGGGACCCGCCTTGGCCGGGATCTTTGCGCCGCCGGGCGGCCAGCCATTCGACGACCCCGAAGCAGGCGGCTGCCAGGACCAGACCGCCGAGGGCATCGACCAGGTAATGCTCGCCCAGGTAGACGATGCTGAAGATCACGGCCAGGACCCATGCGCCGAGCGGCACGACGGCCCGGGCTCCGAAAAGCCGTACTCCGTAGAGCATGCCCAAAAAGGGAAAGGCGGTATGCAGTGAAGGGAAGGCGGCCACCTTGTTGGGGGTCATGCTCTTGTAGATCACGTCGGTGCTGCTCGGGAGGGTGTGGCTGATGATCTTCTCCACGTGTGGGATCAGGCCCTGTTCCGAGGCCAGCCACGGCGGCGCCACAGGGACCAGTAGGAAGAAGACAAAGGCGGCGAAGCTCATCGCGAGGAGGGTCAAGGCAAAGCGACGAAAGAGCCCGCGGTCCCGGATCCAGAACGCATAGCCCAGCGTCAGTGGGTACGCGAAGTGGAGGAAGTAGAAGAGTGTGCAGACCACGTCGAGCGCGGACGGTCCCCCGCCACGGTAGAACCAGGCCTGGAGCGCCAGCGTGGGCAGCGTGCCCAGGCCGACAACATGGTCTGCGGCAATAACCTCCGTGTAGTGGGGGGCGATACCCGTCCTGCCGGCGAAACCCCGCAGGAACTCGTAGCCCAAGAAGAGCAGGATGAACGGCGCCCAGTCGACGATGAAGGCCTTCCAGCGCCCGAGGACCACCGCGCCGAGCAGGAGTATGAAGACAAAGTAATCGGGCGAGACGGAGATGCCACGCCAGACCAGGAACGCGGTGGTGGCCACTACGTAGGCAATGACCGCGGGCACCATGTAGCGGCGCATGCCGCCCCGGCTCTCCATGGCCGAAAACACTACCGGCAAACCGCGGATCGGTGGACCCCAACTTAGCTCGGCCGCCCCGCTCATATATCGTTAGGTGACAATGGCGCCATCAAGTTCTTCGGTCGCCGCGGAGCAGCTGGAGGCCCTCCTTCAGCACCATATGCGGGCGCCCATTCAACCTTCCGCGGACCTGTCAGACCCTCGGGCCTCGGCAGAAGCGGCGGGCCTGCGCTACGTCAGCGACACAGAACTAGGGATATCGCGGCGCGTACGCGGCAAGTCCATGCGCTACCAGTGGCCGGACGGTACCTCGGTAACCGACCGACCCACGCTGACGCGGATCAAACGGCTGGCCATACCCCCGGCATACCATGACGTCTGGATCTGCCGCCACCCCACGGGGCACCTGCAGGCGGTGGGTCGGGATGAGCGCGGCCGAAAGCAATACCGCTACCACGAGGAGTGGCGCACGGTTCGCGACGCCGTGAAATTCCACCGCATGCTGGCCTTCGGCGAGGCCCTGCCGAGGATCCGCGAGCAGGTCTCCGCCGACCTCCGCAAGCGGGGTCTACCGCGCGAGAAGGTGCTCGCCGCGGTGGTCGCGATGCTGGAACAGACCCTGGTCCGGGTCGGCAACGAGGAGTACCGCGAGCAGAACCAGAGCTACGGACTGACGACACTCCTGAACCGACATGCCCAGCTCAAGGGCAAGAAGGCGCGGTTTCGCTTCAAGGGCAAGAGCGGCAAGCAGCACGACGTGGAAGTTGACGACCCCCGCCTGGTGCGGGTGGTGCGCCAGTGCCTGGACATCCCCGGCCAGGAGCTCTTCCAGTGGGTCGACGAGGACGAACAGCCGCACGTGGTGGACTCCGACGACGTCAACAAATACCTGAGGGAGGTCAGCGGGGAGGAGTTCACGGCCAAGGACTTCCGCACCTGGGCTGCCACCGTGCTCGCCGCCCGCCTCCTTCGCGCCGCGGGGTCGGTGGAGTCCGACCGCAAGGCCAGGACAGAGGTGGCCCGGGTCATCAAGGACGTCGCGGCTCAGCTCCGCAACACCCCCGCGGTTTGCCGCAAGTCCTACATCCACCCGCGCGTCATCGACTCCTACGTGGGTGGCTATATCCGGCCCCTGGTGCCCGTCACGGACGCCCTCCCCGAGCCGGAGCGGAGCCTCGAGGAGGAGGCGCTGCTGGACCTGTTGCGCGAGGGAACCGCCGTGGTCGAGGGCGCGGCGACGGCATCCCGGCCTCGGCGCCAGCGTCGGCGCTCGGAGACGGGCTGGAGCCCGAGGGTCCTTAAAGGCCGCTGAGACCTCTCCCGCGACGTACCGCGGCGGCACGCGCGTCCCTACAATGCCGGCATGGCGAAGAGCGAGGGCAGGGTCCTGGTGGTGGACGACGAACAGGGCATCGTCGATTTCCTCAAACTCGGCCTGCAGTACGAGGGATACGAGGTTCGCACCGCGGGCGACGGTCCGCAGGCCCTGATCGCCATCAGCGAATTCAAGCCCGACCTTGTTGTCCTCGACATCAACATGCCGCGGATGGATGGCTACAAGGTCTGCCGGACGATCCAGGGCGCGGACACGGGCATCCTCATCCTCAGCGCGCGCGACGGCCTTGAGGACCGTCTCAAGGGCCTGGACGTAGGCGCGGACGACTACCTGGTCAAGCCGTTCCACTTTGAGGAACTGCTGGCCCGGGCGCGGGCTGTCCTGCGCCGGCGCCGCCCCACCAACGGCGAGGTGCTACGGGTCGGCCCGATCACCCTCAACGACGGCACCCGCGAGGTCACCGTGGGCAGCCAGGCCGTGGAACTGACTGCCCGGGAGTTCGACCTGCTGAGGTTGCTGATGCAGCATCCCAACCAGGTCCTCGCCCGGGACCGCATCCTGGACCAGGTGTGGGGCTACAACTTCTATGGCGATGAGAACAACGTGGAGGTCTACGTGCGGTACCTGCGTCAGAAGCTTGGCGACGAGGACCGGCGGCTGATCCAGACCGTGCGCGGCGTGGGCTACCGTATCTTCGCCGGCTGAGCCGGGATCCACCGATCGGGGCGCGGCAGGTTTGGATGATGGACGTTCGAGTTGAAGGAGCCGCGGGCACCCGCTTGCGGGTGGCACCGGACTGAGCGCACCTCTAGGTGCGGGAAGGAGGCGCGCAACCCCGCCCAGCGGGCGAAGCCGGCGACGCCCAAATCGGGCGTTCAGCGCCGGAAATGCAAGCTCGGATCGGTGGATCCCGGCTACGACCAACGTGCCCGGGAGCCGGTCCTGAGTCTGCGCGCGCGCCTCTCGGCGTTGAGCGTCGCCCTCCTGCTACTGCTGCTGGTTCTGGGCGGGCTGGCTTCATACCTCGCACTGGGGACCTACCAGCGGATCAACGAGGCGCAGTCCCTGGACCGGCGGTACGACGTCACGCTGCGCGAGTTCCGGGCTTCCGCGGGGGGGGCGGTGCGGCCCGGCGTGGCTGCCTGCGCCGCCAACCGGCTGGGAGGCCGGAGTTCAGTCCTCGGCGGCGGTCTGTCGGTCGGGTTCGCGCAGGAATGCCTGGCCCCGGCATTCGCCGGGCCCCAGGTGACGGCGCTGATCGTCGCCCCGGATGGCGCCGTGCTGGCCTGCGCCACCGCCGCCTCAACCGGGAACTCGTGCGATCCGGCCTCGGCGGGGATCCCGATCCTGACAGCGGGGCAGTATGTCGCCGCGGCCCGCGGAGCCCCGCGTGCCTACTACCGTGTGGGGACGGGGTCTGATGAGCGCCTGGTTGTGTCGCGTCGGTTCCCCGCCTCTGGGCGGGTACTTGCCGTCGTCCAGCTGAGCGAGTCGACGGCGACGCTGCAACAGACGCAGCGTGCGCTGCTGGGCGTCCTGGGGGTCGCCGGCGCGGCCCTGGCGCTACTGGCCGTGGCCGTGACCCCGCTCCTGGTCGGTCGGGCGCTCAGGCCCCTGCGCCGGGTCACCGACGCCTCCACCGCGCTGGCGGCCGGCGACTTGGACCGCAGGGTCGATGTCCCTGCGACCCACGACGAGGTGGGACAGCTGGCGCGAGCCTTCAACGACATGGCAAGCGCCATCCAGCGCGCCCTGCACGTGCGGGAGGAGAGCGAGTCCGGCATGCGGACCTTCGTCAGCGACGCCTCCCACGAACTGAGGACCCCCCTGACCACGCTCCAGGGACAACTCGACGTGCTCGCGCGCGGCGCTGCGGGGAGTCCCGGGGCACTGGAGAATTCGCTGGCCTCTATGCGTCGCGAGGTGACGCGGATGTCCGCCCTGGTGGAGGACCTCCTGACCCTGACCCGGCTGGACAGCCCCGGGGCGCGGCGACAGCGAACCATCGTCGACCTTGACCGCCTGGTCGCGGAGACCGTTGACGAGCAGTCGGTCCGATTCCCGGACCAGCATGTCGAGGTCGAGGCCGCATCGCCCGGATTGCTCCTGGTCGAGGGCGACCGCGAGGAGCTGCGTCGCCTGGTCCTCAACCTGGCCACCAACGCCGCCAAATACGCGCCTGGCGGCGTCCATCGCTGGCGAACCGCGCGCATCGGCGAAAGGGCGATCATGACCCTGACGGACGAGGGACCCGGGATCAGCCCCGAAGCGATCTCTCGCGTGTTCGACCGGTTCTATCGCGGTCCCGCGGAAGCCGGCAGGGTCCCCGGGTCAGGCCTCGGCCTGGCGATCGTGCGGTCCGTTGCCGAGGCGCATGGGGGATCGGTGGCGGTGAGCAGTACTCCTGAAGGAACCAGGTTCCAGGTCGAGCTCCCTGCCACGGCGCCGTAAGGGGGTTTGAGGGAGGTTAGGTCCCTTGAGCGCCTTTGAGGACACGGAAGCGCGCCTGGCCGGCGGGGGCAGCCTGCGCCTCGACCAGGTGACCATCCAGGCGCAGGGATCTCGGTACCTGGTCCTCGGGTTCGCCGACGTCCAGCCACACCTCCAGCGCGGCGCCCCGGTCGAGGCGATCGAGTTCAAGGCGCGCCTTGACGTAGTTCAGCGGGCAGGGCGTTCCCCGCAGGTCCAATACGGTTGCGGGTGTCATCCCTGCGGTAGGTATGGCGCGATCGGGCTCAGCCAGCTGGCAATCTGCGCGAACTGACCCGTGAATATGAGGACCCCCACGCCCACTAGCATCGCCCCGGACACACCCTCGACGACGCGCGCCCGGCCGTTGACAGCGCGCAGGACGGGGCGGACGCGCTCCATCAGCACAGCCACCACCAGGAAGGGGATCGCCAGCCCGGCGCAATAGAGCAGCATCAGTCCGACTCCCTGCGCCACGTCCTGGGCCACCGCGCGCGAAATGATGAAGCCCAGGATCGGACCCACGCAGGGGGTCCAGCCAAGCCCGAACGCCACGCCGACCACCAGCGCCGAGAGCGGTCGCCCGCCGGGCAGGCGGTGCGCCATCTGCAGACGTGCCTCTCGAAAGAGGATCGGGATGCGGAACAGGCCGAGGAACTGCAGCCCCAGGATGATCACCAGCACCGCCACCACCTGCGCAAGCAGGTCCTTGAACCCGAACGGGAGATTGATGACCAGCACCTTGAACACGCCGAAGAGCGTGACGAAGGCAAGAGTGAAGCCGAGGACGAAGAGAGCCGCGTTTCCCACGAGCCCGGCGCGCCCCTGCCTTCCCTCCACCCCGGCGCCGCCAAGGTACGCCATGTACCCCGGCACGAGGGCGATCACGCACGGCGAGAGGAAGGAGAGGATGCCACCGACGAACGCGGTGGCCACGCTGAAGACCACGGCGCGATTTTAGGCGCGGACCGGAGAAGAGCCGCGGGAGATGCGGAAGGTGGCCTAGAGCGAAGTGCGGATGATCGCCGAAACCTGCACCGGGGCCCCCTCGGGGAGCTCGTCGGTCTCCACGACCGAGCGGCGGTGCCTGCCCCGCTCTCCCAGGGCCTGGTAGAGGGCCTCGGAGGCGCCGTCGGCGACTCGCCCGGGGCTCATGAAGGTCTCACTGCAGCGCACCAGCACATTCAACTGCTGAACCTGGCGCACCCTGTCCAGTGAGCCCAGTTCCGCCATCAGGAGTGCCAGGAGGTTGTGAACGCAGAGGCGGGCTCCACGGGCCGCGGTACGCACTGAGACGTCGTGGTCCACGGCACCGGTGTACCGGAGTTCATCCCCCCAGCGGGGTATGACGGACGGTGTGTACAGCATCTCGCCGACCCGACGGACCAGCGCCAGGTCGGCGGCGCGGACGGGGGGCAGGAACAGGGCTACGTCAGCGACGTCCCCTGTGGCGAGTTCCCCGCGAAGTAGCTCTGCCATCGGTCATTCTGACTCTAGGCCGAGACCCGTAAAGAGACGATCCGGCTGTGGCAAATTCTTATGAAGGAATGCCAATGGCGCCGGCACATTGCCTCGGGCCCGGGGTCAGCCCCTCAGCCGTGTGAGCGCGATGCTGCCCAGCAAAATGCCCGCGAGCACCAGGACCACGCCTGCGGCGACGGGCAGGGCGATGTTCGGACGCGAGGGTGCGGGGATCTTCGGTCCGGCCGTCGGGCACGGCGTCCCAGGAGTCGGGGTCTGGGCATTGCCGGGGCTGGCACTCGCGGCCGACGGGGTGCCGACGACGGCCCCCCCGGCAGTCGGAGCGGGGGCGGGTGCATTTACACAGATGGGTGTGGAAGGACTCGGGGACGCCGCCGCGGTGGCGGTTGGCGATGCCGGCGCCTGTGTTCCTCCCTGGCAGCTGGGTTCAGGGCACACCCCACCCTCAGGCTGTCCCTGGGGCGTCGCCTGCGTATCACTCAGGCTGAAGGCCACGTTCACATTCTTGTCCGGGTTCCACGCGGCGACGACCACGGTTGCCGGGTTGTCGCGACCGACCGACAGCGCGGTTACGCCCTTCTCGGTGAGTCCTCCGGGGATCGCGGTCCAGGTGCCGCCACGGTCCGAACTGCGCCAGACCCCGCCGCCGGTGCCGCCTCCCCCGTCACTTCCCGCATACACGATGTTGGGGTCCGCCGGGCTGACGGCGAGGGTTCCGTAGCCCTGGGGGGGGAGGCTTGACAACTGCCCCCAGCCCTGGCCCCCGTCGTCGCTCTTGAAGACGCCCGCCGAGCCTGCGAGGAACACCGGGCGAGACGAGGCACCCGCGGGCAGGGGCCCGGCGACCACCGCCGAGACCACCATGTCGGTCGGAAGACCCTGTTTCAATGGAGTCCAGGTCGCGCCAAGGTCCTTGCTCATCACCGCGCGCGAACCGGGGTTGCTGATGCCGTCAATGCCTGCGACGAGGACCGCGGGATTGGCGAAGCGCACGAAGGCCACGGTGCTGACATCCATACCGGCCAGCCCTGCCGACTGCCAGCTGCGGCCGCCATCAGCGCTCCGGTAGGCGCCGTCGGAGGTGGCTAGGACGAGCGTTCCGACCCCCATCGCGATCGCCCTCACGTTGCGTGCCCCGGACGAGACGAGACCCTGCGTCGAGCCCTGCCAGGTCTTGCCGTTGTCGAGACTCTTGAAAAACCCCTGCCCGGCGCTGCCCACGTACATCGGCGGCGGTCCCGATGGCCCCTTCGACGGGTCTATCGCGATCCTCCACAGCCGAGCGGGAAGGACGCCGCCTGGCACCTGGCGCCACAACTTGCCATCGTCGGTGTGCTGCAACCCCTGGCCGTTGGTCGCGGCCCACGTGGAGGCCGGCGCCGACGGGTCCTGGGCGAGGCTGAAGCTCGGAACCCCTGACGGGAGACTGCCATAAGAGGTCCACTGAAGGTCCGCCGCGGACGCGGGGATAACCGCCGCGCCGACCAGGACGGCGGACGCGACGGCAAGAAAAACGCGTTTCAGGACAGCCATCCCGCCCGAGTATAGGGGGGTTACCTCCTGGGCCACGGGCCCTTCACGGCGTGCGTCCAACTCATAATCGATGCCGTGCGGGCGCGAGTTTGGACATTCCTGACCCAGCCGGAGGTCGTCGACGAGGATCGGCTGCGACTGGTGACCACGCTGCTGATGGCCGCCGGTGGGCTGTTCTTCTTTCGGCTCAAGGCCCTGCCTGCGCTGGTCGGCTGCCTCGCCGGCGGCGGGGCAGTGCTCGCCGTGCTGTGGGCCGGCTTTCACCGCCTCGGGTTGCGGCCGCTGGGCGGATATTGGCCCGGGGTGGCGCGCGGCGTTTCCGTGGCACTGCTGCTCTTCTGCCTGCTCCCGCCCGGTCTCCCCTGGGTCCTCGCCGGCTTACTGGGGGCATTGGCGGTGGCGGTGGAGGGGGTCCAGCGCAAGGCCCTCGTGCCCCTCGCGTTCTCAGGGGTGAGCCTGGCCTGGTTGCTCGCCTGGCTGTGGCAGTCGCGCGCCGGCACGACCTATATCGCCCCATTCGACTTTCATGCCATCGACGAGCCGATCACGCTGTGGCTACGCTTCCAGGTCGCCGTGGACCCCGTCAGGGCCTACGCCGGCCAGGTCGCGGGACCGCTCGGAGCCACCTCCTTCGGGCTGGTCGCGATCTGCGTTCTAGGGCTGTCCTACGCGCGGGCCGTCTCCTGGCACCTCCTGCTGGCCTTTTACATCCCGGTCCTGGCGATGGTCATCCTGGGACAGCGTCCCATTCCCGTATACGCATTGGATGCCCCCGCGCTGGCATTCGCCGCCCTGGTGGCCGCGGACGCTCGCCGCCTCCCGCGGAGTGCGGCCTGGCGGGTCGCCATGGGTCTCGGTGCCGGGCTGGTTGCCGCCGGGCTGCTCTATTCGGGGACCGGTTTCCACGCCTTCGGGATCGGCGTCGTCGCCTGCACCGCGGTGGTGGCGGTGTTCCAGTTCTTCGGGCTGGCCGGTTCGCCCGGGGCCCTCCAGCGTCGCTCCGAGGCTCGTCGCGACCGCGACCCGGGAACGGGCGACCCGGATGTCGCGGAGCCCGTGCCGCGGCGCACTTCCGCCGTCCAGGTCATCGCCCTCTCCGTAGCCCTTCCGCTCGGGCTGGTCCTGGTATGGCGCGACGATACTCTGCGGCGCTCCGAACGGTCGGCGCTGGTCACCATGGGCGCGGTCCTCTACTTCCTCGCCATCGGCCTGGCCCTGGCGTGGTTCTGGTTTCTGCGCATCCCCACTTAGCTGGCGCAGTTGCCGGTGCCGGCCGGGTTGCGGCGGCCCACCCCAGCGCTGACGTCCGGCGCGACTTCAGTGTCGGTGAGGGCATATCCCTCCTGGGGGTTGCTGGTGGAGTTGGCGAAGACGACCCCGAGGACGTGGCCCTGCGAGTCGACAAGCGGGCCGCCGGAGTTACCGGGACGGATATTGGCGCTGAGAACGTATATCTCACGCTGGACCTGGGCGTCACCGTAGATGTCACGCCCCTCCGCCTGGACGCGGGCGCGCACGGCTGCGGCACCCACCACCTCGTCCCCTCCGCCGGGATAGCCAATGGTTGCCCCCGCTGTCCCCCTGGTGCCGTCTCCCTGCAGGATCGGCGGCAGGCGCAGTCCGGGTACATAGAGGATCGAGATGTCGCGTTCCGGGTCGAACAGCACCACCCGCGCTGACAGGACCCGGCCGTCCTGGAGCAACACCGTGGTGCCGTGGGTCCCTGCCACGACGTGGGCATTGCTGGCGATGTACTCGGGCGCGACAGGGAACCCGCTGCCGAAGACCTCGCCCCCGCAGCCGAAGCTGCGCACCTTGACGGTGCGGCGCGCGGCGTCGACAACCGCCGGGTTGGTGGCGATCGCCGGGTCCAGGGTCACGGGCCCCGGCAGGTTGGGGTTGGCGATCGCGTCAAAGACCTTGGGATATGGAACCCCGGCGATGATCTGCTCCACGCCGCCGAGGAAGCCCGGGGGCCGCGGGAACAGGGCATCGATGCGGCGCAGGATGGCCGACTTTTCAATCGCGCTGGAGATCGGCGGAATAGGCCCTCGCTTGAAGGCAAGCCCGAGGAACCACGAAGTGGCGAGGACCGTGAAGATGGAGAACGCGGCGCCCGCCAGTGAATCGAGCTGACCGCGATCGCGCGCCCGGAGCAGACGGACGCGGATCGGCTCACCGGCGGCGTAACCGATGCTGCTCCCGATGAGCGCGGCGAGGAAGAGGATCAGCAGGGCGATGTACGGGCCATTGGTCGTGCCGGCACTGACAGCCCGCTCCAGCGGCGGGGCCACCAACGCCCCGATCGCGAGCCCCAGCACGAGCCCGATATAGGAAAGCGAGGAGAGCGAGAAGCCGCGCCGGTAGCCGTTACCAAACGCGATGAAGATGGCGGCCACGATGACCAAGTCGAGAAGGTTCATGTTGTTCAAGGCTACCCAGCGCGGCGGGCCGGACCTGTGTGGTCGCTGCCCTTAGTACGGGAGCTTGCGGAAGACGGTCTGGTCTCGGCTGGCGCCGACGCTGACGATGTCCACCGGCGCGCCGATTATCTCGGCGATGCGCTCAATGTAGGCCTGGCAGTTCGGCGGGAGGTCCTCCCAGCGCTTCGCCGACCCGATATCGCTGCGCCATCCGGGCAGGTCCTCATAAACCGGCTCGCAGTGCTTCAGGTGGCTGATGTTGCTGACGGGGTATGCGAGGTACTGGCCCCGGTGGAAGTACCCGGTGCCGACCCGGATGGTGTCGTACTCGCTGAGCACGTCCAGCTTGGTCAGGGCCACCGAGTCGATGCCATTGAGACGTGCGGCATAGCGAGCCACGGCGCCATCGAACCAGCCCACGCGGCGCGCCCGGCCGGTGGTGGTACCGAACTCGGCGCCGGCCTCGCGAAGGGCGTCTCCCTGGTGGCCTGTCATCTCGGTGGGCATCGGCCCATAGCCCACGCGGGTGGTATAGGCCTTGAATACGCCGATCGTGGTGTCCACCTGGCTGGGAGGGATGCCGCTACCCGTGAGGGCGCCGCCCGCGGTCGGCCACGACGAGGTCACATACGGGTATGTGCCGAAGTCAATGTCCAGCATCGCGCCCTGCGCACCCTCGAGGAGGACGTTGCTGTCGTCGTCCAGCGCCTGCTGGACCATTGGGAAGATGTCGCAGATGTAGGGCTCCAGTACCTTGCCGTAGGCCAGCAGCTGCTCCAGGACCTGGGCTTCGTCGAACTCGTCGGCATGATACAGGTGCCGCAGGACTTCGTTCTTGAGCCGCAGCACAAACTTGAGCTTTTTCTCCAGGAAGCGCGGCTTGGTCAGGTCGCCGATGCGGAAGCCGATACGGCGGATCTTGTCCTGATACGCGGGCCCGATGCCTCGGTAGGTGGTGCCGAGGCGATCGTCTCCTCGCTGCTCTTCCTCGAGGCGGTCGATGACGGGGTGGTACGGCATGATCATGTGCGCGCGGTCGGAGATGACCAGGTGCTCGCGGGTTGTGATCCCGCCCGCCTCAAGCTCACGGATCTCGTCGATCAACACCCCGGGATCGAGGACGGTGCCGTTGCCGATAACGCAGCGGCAATCTGGGAAGAGGATCCCGGAGGGGATGAGGTGGAACTTATGCGTGACGCCATCGTGGACCACGGTGTGGCCTGCGTTGTTGCCTCCCTGGGACCGGATGACCATGTCGGTGCGCGAGGCCAGGATGTCGATGACCTTGCCCTTGCCCTCATCGCCCCACTGCCCGCCCACGAGAATCGACACAGGCATTAGTTGACCGCCCCGGGTCGGTCCACTTACTCACCCCCTACCGGCGACTGCCGGGTGACATTGACGAACTTGGTCTGACTCTCCATGAAGAGCAGGGGAACGTCGCCGATCGGTCCGTTGCGGTGCTTGGCCACCAGCAGTTCGGTCTTGTTGCGCTTGACCTCTTCATTGTGGAGGCCCTCGCGGTACAGGAACATGACGAGGTCGGCGTCCTGCTCGATGGAACCCGACTCGCGCAGGTCCGACAGCTGTGGACGCCGGTCGCCTCGCTGCTCGGGCGCCCGGGAGAGCTGTGAGAGCGCGATCACTGGACACTCCAGCTCGCGCGCCAGGGCCTTCAAGCCTCGCGAAATCTCTGAGACCTCCTGGTTGCGGTTCTCCGGCCTGCCACTGCCGTACATCAGCTGCAGGTAGTCGATGACCACGAGCTTGATCTCATGTCGGGCCTTCAGCCGCCGGGCCCGCGCCCGCAGCTCGAGGATGCTCAGCGACGCCCGGTCGTCGATGTAGATCTGACCCTCGGAGAGGGTTCCCATGGCGTTGGCGATCTTCGACCAGTCCCCGTCCGAGAGCTTGCCCGTGCGCACCAGCTTGGAATCCACGCCCGCCTCCGCGCAGAGCAGGCGCTGGGTCAGGTCGTAGCGCGACATCTCGAGCGAGAAGACCGCGACCGGCATCTGCTCCTTGACCGCGACGTGCTGCGAGATGTTGAGCGCCAGGGAGGTCTTGCCGACGCTGGGTCGGGCAGCCAGGATGACCAGCTGCGACTTCTGAAAGCCGCCCGTCATCTCGTCCAGCTGGTAGAAGCCGCTGGGCACGCCGGTGGCGAACGTGGGGTCCTCGTGGCGCTTCTCGATCGCGTCCCACTGCTGGTTCAAGAGCGCCGAAAGGGGCTCAGCCTCCTCCGTGGTGCGCTGGTTGGAGAGGCGGAAGATCTGCTCCTCGGCCTGGCCGAGAGCGGTCTGGACGTCGATGCTGACGTTGCTGGCCAGGTCGTGGATGCGCACCGCCGTCTGCAGCATGCCGCGACGGACCGCGGCCTCCTCGATCACCTGGGCATGGGCCTCGACGTTGGCGGCGATGCCGGCGCCCGACTCCAGTGCCATCAGGTATTCGGACCCCCCGGCGGCGTCCAGGAGACCGAGCTTGAGCAGCTGGTCGCGGACCGTGATGATATCGACCGGGTTGGTCCTGGACGCCAGCTCCATCGCCGCCCGGAAGATGTGGCCGTGCCGAGCCTGGTAAAAGGACTCCGGCTTGAGGATGTCCGACACCCGCTCCATGGCCTCGGCGCTGACCAGGCAGGCCCCCAGGACGGCGGCCTCGGCCTCCAGGTTCTGTGGGGGCGTGGCGGTGGAGGTGAAGGCGCGAGTGTCGAGGGTCATGAGCGTCCCGCCCTGAGGGGGCTAGTGGGCTGGAACGGCGGGATCGCGCAGATCGCCGTCAGGGGCCAACTATTCGGTTTCGACGTTGAGGTTGACGGTGGCGTGAACGCCATGACCGAGGTCGACCTCGGCCAGCCACGAACCTGCGGCCTTGATGGCGTCCGGGAAGCTGATCTTGCGGCGGTCCACGGTGATCCCGTACTGGAGGGAGAGGGCATCGGCGACGTCACCATTGGTGATGGACCCGAAGAGCCTGCCATCTTCACCCGCGCGCGCGTTGAGACTGATGAACGCGGTACCAAGCTGCTGGGCCAGCAACTCCGCGTCCCCGCGGCCGCGGGCCGCCTTGCGGTCAGCGCTGCCCTTCATGCGCTCAGAGTGGGCGATCGCTCCCGGCGTGGGCTGGATCGCCAGGCGGCGGGGGAAAAGGAAATTGCGCGCGAAGCCGGGGGCGACCTCTTTGACATCACCGCCGCGGGCGGTCCCCTCGACATCCTTCAAGAACAAAACCTTCATTGCTTCTCCTAACTGACCCGGTCAGACCGCGCGGCGACGGTCCGCCCGCGGAGGCGGTTGACATCCTGGTGGAAGAGGCTGGTGCCGGCTTCGATGGCCGCCTCGTGCTCCTCGACGAGCTCCCGTGGGGCCCGACCCACGCTGAACCGCAGGGCCAAAAGGGTCAGAGCCACCCACTCCATCTGGCCCAGTACCGGGATCCATTCCAGCGGGACCGCCGGCACCCAGACCGCGAACAGCACCACGCCGAGTCCGATCTTCCACCAGCGCGGCGTGCGCGGGTCCCGGTACAGGCAATAGACCAGCCGGCCGGACTTTGGCAGGCTCCGTGCCAGCCGGAAGAGGACCCCGATACTCATTGTCGTCAGCTCTCAAACCGGGCCCGGAGGAGGAACGCTGCACAGGCCCTGGAAACAAAAAACCCCTCCGACGCGTCGGCAAATCGACGGCCCGGGGGGAGATTCCTCGGCGGAGTATACCAGCGTGCAGCTCGCAAGATGCCGTCCCAGCGGACGCAATTTAGACTCCACCCGTGAGCGCGCTTTTCGACCACGTGGATGCCAACCTCGACCGTTCCCTGGGGGAACTCCTCGAATTGCTCCGGATCCCCAGCGTCAGCGCCCTGCCCGCCCACGCCGGCGACGTGCGGGCTGCCGCGGAGGCGTCAGCGGATGCCCTCCGCCGTGTCGGCATGGAGAAGGTCCACCTTGCGGAGCACCCCGGCGGCAATCCGGTCGTCCGGGGGGACTGGTTGGGCGCGGGCCCCGGCGCGCCCACCCTGCTGCTGTATGGCCATTACGACGTCCAGCCGCCCGACCCCCTGGAGCAATGGACCTCGGGCCCTTTCGACCCGGTGGTCCGCGACGGTCGTATCTACGCTCGCGGCGCGTCAGATAACAAGGGTCAGTACTTCGCCATCCTTAAGGGGCTGGAGGCGGTGATGGAGACCACCGGCCGCCTGCCTGTGAACGTCAAGTGGACGATCGAGGGCGAGGAGGAGATCAGCGGCCGGGCACTCTTCGACTACCTCGCCGACCACAGCGACGAACTCCGCGCGGACGCCGTGTTTGTGGCCGATAACAACTTCCCTCGCGCGGGCCTGCCCGCCGTCCTCACCGGGCTGCGCGGCCTGGTGTACACCCAGGTCGAGGTCCAGGGCGCCTCCGCGGACCTGCATTCGGGCACCTACGGCGGAGGCGCGCCGAACCCGCTCAACGCGCTCAGCTGGATCATCGCCGGGCTCAAGGACGCCGGCGGCCACGTCACCATCCCGGGCTTCTATGACCGTGTTCTAGATCCCTCGACGGAAGAGATCGAGTCCTGGCAGCGCCTCGGCATCGACGAGGATGCCTTGCTGCGAAATGAGATCGGCAGCGACAGTCTGTTCGGCGAGGCCGAGTTCGGGCTCCTGCACCGGATCTACGCACGGCCGACACTGGACGTCCACGGCATCAGCGGCGGGTTCGTCGGGGACGGACCCAAGACCGTCATCCCAGCCCGGGCGATGGCCAAGATCTCCATGCGCCTGGTGCCGGACCAGGATCCCCAGGACGTCTTCCGTGCCTTCCGAGCGCGGGTTGAGGAGTTGTGCACGCCGGGGGTCAGGGTGACCGTACGGGAGATGAGCCTGGATGTGCCCGTCAAGGCCGCGGTCGACGGGAGGGGGGTCCAGGCTGCCGCCCGCGCCTTCCGGCGAGCCTTCGACGTCGAACCCGTCTTTGTTCGAATGGGGGGGAGCATCCCCGTGATGGCGGCCTTCCAGGAACACCTCGGCGTGGAACTGATCGCCTCGGGCTTCGGCCTGCCGGACGACCGGCTTCACTCGCCCAACGAGAAGATGGACATCGCCCAGTTTGCCGGCGGCATCAAGACCAGCGCCGCCCTCCTGGAAGAGCTGGGCGGGTAGGCCGGATTGAGCATCCAGTTCTTTCCCTCGGAGCGCGCCAGCGTCGGGGTGGAGATGGAGCTGGAGCTGGTCGACCGGGACAGCCGCGAGCTGCGGTCCGTGGCCAGCGAGGTTCTTGACGAGATGGGACGCGGGCACCCGGACGGGGTGCACCCGACCGCCAAGCACGAGTTGATGGAATCCTGCGTGGAGATCCTGACCGGGGTCAACCTCACCGTGAGGGCGGCCCAGGCGGAGCTGGCCCGGACCCTCGCCGAGGTCCGCACGCACACCGCCCCGAGGAACCTCGAACTCCTCTGTTCCGGGACCCACCCGTTCACCGACTGGGCGACCCAGGACATCAGCCCCTCGGAGCGCTACCGCCAGCTTGTCAGGGACATGCAGTGGTTGGCCCGCCGCATGCAGATCTTCGGCGTCCACGTGCACTGCGGCGTCCGCGCGCCGGAAAAGGCCATCCCCATCGTCAACGCGATGACCGCATACATCCCGCATTTCCTGGGGTTATCGGCCTCCAGCCCCTACTGGATGGGAAGGGACACCGGGCTGGCCTCCAGTCGCGCAAAGGTTTTCGAGGGTCTGCCCACGGCCGGGATTCCCTACCAGCTCTCGGGATGGGATGAGTTCGAGCGCTTCATGGGCACCCTCATCGCGGCCCGCACGATCAAGACCATCCGCGAGGTCTGGTGGGACATCCGCCCCCACCCCAACTTTGGCACCGTCGAGTTGCGAGTGTGCGACGGCCTGCCGACCCTCCATGAGGTTGGCGCCGTGACCGCCCTCTTCCAGTGCCTCGTCCACCGCATGGACACCCAGCTGGACCAGGGCTACGAGCTGCCCATGCCGAGCGAATGGGTGGTCCGCGAGAACAAGTGGCGGGCCGCCCGGCACGGCATCGAGGCGGAGGTCATCGTCGACGAGAGCGGCGCCACCCGCGAACTCAAAGGGGCGCTCCTGGAGTTGGTGGAGGAGCTGGAGCCGATGGCCCGCCGCCTGGAGTGCGAAGAGGAGCTTGGCCGCCTCCCCGGCATCATCGAGCGAGGCCCGAGCTACACCCGCCAGCGCGAGGTGATCGCCTCAGGGGGAAGCCTTATCGACGTCGTCGACAGCCTCGTCGAGGAATTGAAGTCGGACCGGCTCGGCGAACGGCGCCCACCATCGGGGGTCCCGCCCCGGGGTCCGCTTCCTCCCTCCGAGACCCCTACCCTCTCAGGACCCAGCCGGGAGGGTGAGTAAAAGCTCCTCCAGCATCGCCGCCAGCATCGCCGCGCGCTCGGGGATCGCGTCCACGACGACGTATTCACCCTCGCCATGGGCCAGGTCACCCACCGCGCCCAGCCCATCAAGTGTGGGGACCCCCATGGCGGCGGTGAAGTTTCCATCGGACCCCCCCGGGACAAAGGCCGCGCCCGGGGCGACCAGCCCCATCCCCGCCGCCAACCGCGCCAGCCGCTCATAGAGTGGCTCACCGAAGGAGGCCGGGAAGGGAGGCCGGTTGGGCCCTCCACTGACCTCAACGCGCAGGCGCGGGTCGGCGGCGCCGAGGCCGCGCATGGCAGCCAGGACCCGCTGCTCCTCCGCCGCGGTCGCCACACGGCAGTCGGTGTAGAACCAGGCGCGGTCCGGGATCGTGTTCTGGGTCACCCCGCCTTGCAGCAGGGTGGGGGTCACCGTGGTCCCCGCGGCCCGGTCGCCGAAAGTTTCAACCTGCAGCATCAGGCGGGCCGCCTCCAGGCTGGCGTTGGCGCCGCGCGCAGGGTCAGAGGCGTGTGCGGCGACGCCGTGCACCGTCACGTCGTACATGGAGACACCCTTGCGCCCCGTCTTGACGGCGCCGCCGGCGGCCGCGGGCTCGGTAATCAGCGCCGCCGCCGCTCCCATTGCGGACGATTCCACGAGGTGGCGTGACGTCTTCGACCCGAGCTCTTCGTCGGACGTCAGGAGCAGCGTCAGCCCGGCGCGCTCCTCGAGCGCGGCCGCTGCGTACAGGGACTGGACCACGCCGGCCTTCATGTCGAATACGCCAGGGCCGGTGGCGCGCCCCTCCTGGACGCTGAAGGGCCACCGCGCCAGCGTTCCGACCGGCCAGACGGTGTCAAAGTGCCCCACCAGCAGGACGCGGGTGGAGGCTCCAAAGCGCCAGCGGAGGTGGACCCGCCCCGACGCCACGACGCGCTCCGGTGACGCTCCCAGCAACTCCGCCCCCATGGCGGCCACCGCATCGGCGCAGAGGCTGGTCGCGGCGAGGTCCGCCGATGGTGATTCAACGCCGACCAGGGTCTCGAGGGCTGCCAGCATTCGGGGGGTACCTGAGCGCATGTCCTCCAGGAGGCGGCTCAACCTGTCCGGGCTTGCGGTCACGTCCTCAAATCTACGCGCCCGGGCGGCGCGGCGAGGGGTATTTAGTAGATGAACACAACCAGCGGGACCTGCCCCATGCGGATGTGGCGCGTCGAGGTCACGCCAAAGCCGCGGTAGTTCATTTCGGACACGGTCCAGCCATTCCCATCGGCGTCCACCGCCTCGACATACGCAACGTGTCCATAGCCACTCTCACGGGTGACCATGATCGCGCCGACGCGGGGGGCCTGACCCTCTGGGAAGCCCATCGCCGCCGCATTGACGCCCCATTCGATGGCATTGCCCATCCACGGGACGTACCGCCGGGTCGAGACGTACCACGTGCACCAGCCCCAGCTGAAGTGGCCGCCAGAGCCGGCCGCAGGCGCGGCCTCGGCGAAGGGGCGGACCGGGGGCGGCGGCGCGGCCGGTGCGGCCGGGGCGGGGGCGGCTGGGGCGGCTGGGGTGGCGGCGTCGGCGACCGCGGGTGGGGCGGCCGCGGGCAGCACCGGGCTGTGCTCGCGAACGCGGTCGGCCTGCAGCTCGGCCGGAAGGACCAGCACACGCGCGGAGGCGCCGCCGGCGACGACTCCGCCGTGGGCCGAGGCGGCGGTGAGTACAAAGGGTGCAAAAGCGGCGCCAAGGACGACCGCGTGGCTGAGCAGGCGGGCCACCGGGCGGCGCGCGCGGGCGCGCCAGACGTGCCCGGCGCCGTCGCTGGCAGCCACGACATACCCGTTCCTGACCTCGACGGTGATCGACTCGAATTGCATCGTCGTCCCCTCCGGGTGAATGCCCGGCGAGCGGCGCGACGTCGTGATTTACTCACGCGCCAGCAACAGCCACCCGATTCCCGCCTGGTGAACCGTGACCCCTCACGGCCCCTTTCCCGTACCAGTCGAGCGCTTCGACCTTACATGACGGCGGCGTCAGATTCAAATTGCCCGGTGATAACCTCCCCCTCCATGCCAGAGCCGGCGTCCCTGCGCGTGGCGCTGCTGACCTACCGCGGGAACCCCAATTCCGGCGGCCAGGGGGTCTATGTCCGGCACCTCTCGCGGTCCCTCACCGCGCTCGGCCACCATGTCGAGGTCTTCTCGGGCCAGCCTTATCCGCGCCTCGACCCGGGCATCGAATTGGTCAGGGTCGCGGGGCTTGACCTGTACAACGCTGACCACCCCTTCCGTGTGCCCCGACCGTCCGAGTTGAAGGATTGGATCGACGAGCTGGAGTGGGAGATGATGCGTGCGGGTCGGTACCCCGAGCCACTGACCTTCAGCCACCGCGTCCGCCGCCTCCTGCGGGAACGGGTGGACGAATTCGACGTGGTCCACGACAACCAGGTGCTGGCAACGGGGATCCGCGGTATGCAGGAGGACGGTCACCTGGTGATGGCGACCATGCACCATCCCCTCGCGGTGGATCGGGAACAGGCCGGCCGCGAGAACCCGGGACATGCCGCCGCAACAGCACGGTGGTACGACTTCCTGTCGATGCAGGACGAGGTGGCTCGCGGCATGCCCCTGGTCCTCACGGTCTCGGAGTCCGCCGGCCGTGACATCGTGGAGCGGGTAGGCCTGGACGCCGCCCGAATTCGCGTGACTCCACTGGGCGTGGACACGACGGTGTTCCGTCCCCGACCGGGGCTGGCGCAGCGTCCCGGCCGGGTCTTCACCATGGCCGCCGCGCACATCCCTCTGAAGGGCCTGCGCATCCTTATCGAGGCCCTGGCGATAGTGCGCAGGGCACGGCCGGATGCCCACCTCGTCGTGGTGTCGCGGCCGTGGAAGGACACCGCGATCCCCGGCCTCCTTGCCAACCTGGGCCTGGAGGCGGCGGTCACCCTGCTCAGCGACGTCAGTGACGAGCGGCTGGGCGAGGAATACGCGCTCTCCGAACTGGCGGTGGTGCCTTCGCTGTATGAAGGTTTCTCGCTACCCGCGGTGCAGGCAATGGCCAGCGGCGTGGCACTCGTGGGCACCACCGCGGGCGCCCTCCCGGAGGTCGTGGGCGACGACGGGTCATGCGCCACCCTGGTCCCTCCCGGGGAGCCGGCGTCCCTGGCGGAGGCCATCACGGCCCTGTTGGCCGACCCCGCCCGACGGACCGCCCAGGCCGACGCCGGTCGGGAGCGCGTGCTGCGCCGGTATGACTGGCGGTCCTGCGGCCTGCAGACCGTGGCTGCCTACCGCGAACTGTTGGAAGGGGCAGGTACGCTCCCAGTCCTGAAAGCCAAGCCCCCGCGGAGGTAGCCCATGCCCATCTTCGACCTGCCCCTGGAGGCACTGCACGACTACGCCGGGCGCAACCCGCGTCCGGCCGGCTTCGACGCCTTCTGGGACCAGGGCCTGGCGGAGATGCGGGCGGTCGACCCGGACGTGCGCATCGAACCCGCCGGTCCGGCGGCTCCCTTCGCGGAATGCGCCGACCTCTGGTTCACCGGGGTGGGCGGAGCTCGTCTGCACGCCAAGTACGTCCGGCCGCTGAGCGCAGCCGATGGCCACCCCGCGGTCCTGCAATTCCATGGGTACTCGGGCAGCAGTGGCGACTGGAGCGACAAACTGGCCTATGCGGCGCGCGGATTCACCGTCCTGGCGCTGGACTGCCGCGGCCAGGGAGGTTTCTCCCAGGACCCGGGCGGCGTGACCGGGAACACCCTTTCCGGGCACATCATCCGCGGACTGGAGGACGGCCCCGAGAAGCTCTACTACCGGCAGGTGTTCCTCGACTGCGCCCAGCTGGTGTCGGTGGCGATGTCCTTGCCCGGTGTCGATCCCGGCCGCATCGGCGCTTTCGGGGGCTCCCAGGGAGGTGCGCTGACGCTGGCGTGCGCCGCGCTCGAGCCCCGCGTCAAACTGGCCGCGCCCTGGTACCCCTTCCTGTCCGACTACCAGCGGGTATGGGAGATGGACCTGGCGATCGCGGCGTACGAGGAGCTGCGCGCCCACTTTCGAAGCTTCGACCCCTGTCATGAGCGCGAGGAGGAGATCTTCACCCGGCTCGGTCATATCGACGTCCAGCACCTGGCGCCCCGTATCCAGGCCCGGGTGCTGATGGCTGTCGGGCTGATGGACACCGTCTGCCCGCCGTCCACCCAGTTCGCCGCGTACAACAAGATCCAATCGCCAAAAGAACTCGTCATCTACCCGGACTACGGGCACGAGGCGTTGCCCGGGTGGGCGGACCGGGTATGGGACTTCATGGGCGGCCTCTAGGCGCGCTTACACCCGCAAATCGTTCGGACCTGGGCGCAACGCAACCGGGACACCGCCCAGGTCAAGCAGCCCCTTCGTCGAATCCGGCAGGTGCACGGTGCCGCGAAGGGTGTCCCCATGCCGTTCGATTTCTACGCTGACCAACCCGCGCGGGGTGGGGACCGCGCCCGCAACCCGCTCCAGCCCGGCGAGCCGGGGCGCAACCAGGACCTCGGCGAAGCCCGGCGCGGAGGGACGGACCCCGAGGACGTGGGCCAGCAGGTCGTAGGTCGGGGTCGCCGACCATGCGTGGGCGTGGCTGCGCTCCGCTCCCCCGCCGGCAACCCAGTGCTCCCAGAAGGCCCCGTCTCCGGTCTGCTCGAACTGCGCCCATCGCCGGAGCGAGGCCAGCAGCAGGTCGTGGCGCCCGCAGGCGGCCAGCGCCTGGTGCACGAAATGGGCGAAAAAGGGCTGGGCGGCGAGAACATGGCGGCCGGGGTCGAAGCCAGGCGGTAGCACCCAGCGCCCCATGGGGCCCCCCTCCAGGACGGCGTCGCGGGCAAGCCCAGGATCCATCGCCACCTCCATGAGCGCAGATGCCTCCTCACCGTCAACAAGACCCGCCAGCACCGCGACGGCAGCGGCGTGCTGCGTGGCGATTCCAGGTCCTGGTTGCTCGACAAAGCGTCCGTCCGGCCCCCGGAAGCGGCGCAGGCCCGCCTCCAACTGGGCCGCACGCCCGCGGGCGCGGTCAGCCGCGTCAAGGCGACCGAGGGCGTCGGCCATCCAGGCCTGGTCCCGGAGGGCCAGCAGAAGGAGCCCCTGCATGGTCGCCGTCGGCGCATCGAGGGGCACGGGCCACCACTCCACGAAGGGCCACCCGGGGAGCGCTCCCAGTGCGCCATCCTCGACGAAATCCCAGAACCAATCCGCGATCCTGGTCGTTGCCGGGAACAGTTCGTCGACGAGCCCCAGGTCACCGCCCTGCCGGTACGCCGCGGACAGGCCGCGGATCCAGTGCAGCGAGGCGTCAGGGATGGTCTCCGGCTCCACCGTGAAGTCCCCCGCCGCGACCATGGGCAATAGCCCGTCGGGGCGGTGGAAAGCCGCCGCCATGCGCAGCGCGTGGGAGGCGAGGCGATGGTCCCGGGAGAGCGCTCGAACGAGGATGCCGGTGAGGAAGGAATCGGCGGTCCAGGCGCGCTGTTCGCGTCCCGGGCAGTCGATGAAAGCGTCCGTGCAGCAGAGCTGGATGGTCCGCGCCCCGGTCGCCCAGGCCCGGTCCAGGACAGGGTCACTGGATTCAAAGCGGGCGTCGATCGACAACGGGTACAGGCGTTCACGAATCGTCGCGTCGAGAATTTGCGCCCGCCCTCCGCGAACCCCAACCTGGAGGTACCGCAGACCGAAGGCCTCGAAGGGGGCGACGGTGTTGCGTCCCGCCGTCGCAACGTGGCGATGCGCCCACATCCGTTCCGGCTCGAGAACCCCTCCGCCCGCCGACACGTGTTCGCCGGCGCGAAGCAGGATCTCGGTCCCCGCCGCCGCGTCCACCTCCAACTCCACCAACCCCATCACGACGCCGCCCATGTCCAGCACCAGCGCGTCCCCATCCTCCAGGGCCTGCTTCGGGGCCACCGGGGGCCCCTCGACCTGCGCTTCGCCGGCGGCGTCGTACACCGGGTCCCGGGGCAGGGGCGACGGGGCCGCCGCGTCGGCGCCGAGTCGGCCCCGGCGGGCCAGCGCGGCGCCACGACGATGCTCCTGTGGGGCCGGCAGGGGAGCAGCCGCGACGGCGGTGAAGGGAACCGCGGGGAGGGATGCCGGCGAATCAATCATGGGCGCCCCGCTCAGGACCACGACCGGCGCCCACGCGCGATCGTCGTAGCCCGCTGACCTCCACCCGGCGGTCAGCGGGGCATCGTGATCCTCGTTGGGCGGGCCGATGGGAAGTCGCCTCCCGGGCGCATTGCTACTCCTGGCCTTCCAGCCGGCGCCGCTACGGAAGTCGGAGACCTCGCTTTCGGCAATCAATCCACCCCTGCCAAGCCCGGCATAAGGCGTGGCCGGGCGCCACCAGGGAACCGCGGAACCATAATGCCGGACCAGCACGCATAGGGCGTTCTCACCCGTGCGCAGCCCGCGCAGGAGGTCGTACTCGTCCCAGTAAAGGCTCCCGGCCTCTGCGCGCTGCGGCCCGCGACCCAGCTCCTCTCCGTTCAGCCAGGCGATGTATCGACCGTCTGCCGTCAGACGCAAGGCGGCTGCCCCTGGGACCTCCGCCAGCACGACGCGGCGGCGCAACATCACAAATCGATCCGGTGGCGGGTCTCCCGGGGGCGAAAGACGGCTGACGTCCGGCGGCCGCTCGTCCCAGATCCAGTGGGCCTCCCACCGCGTCCGCCACCGCACGCGCACAACCTAACACCGTGGGCATCTGGACCGGCCTGAGCACCACGCCTCTCGCCGGTGTCCTCATCGGCCTCCTGTGGTGAGACGCGGCACTAGAATCCGCCACTCATGAGCCCTGGGGCGGTGCTGGCCTTCGACATCGGCGGGACACGCATCAAGTCGGCGGTGGTGGTCGACGGGCGGGTCGTGGGGCTGCGGCGAGATCCAACACCGGCCACCTACGCGGCCACGCTGGAGTGCCTGCCCGAACTTGGGACGGAACAGCGGGCCACCCAGCCGGCCGTCACCCACGTCGCGGCCTGCGTTCCCGGCATTGTGAACGCTGACGGCCGCATCGCGTCTCTACCCGGCAAGCTGCCAGGAGCCGAGGGCCAGAACCTGCGCACCGCGCTCGAGGACGCCTTCCACCTCCCCGCGTCCGTCTGCAACGACGCGCTGGCATATGGCAGCGGCGAGGCGGTGGCGGGCGCCGGCCGCGGACAGCGCCGGGTGGTCGTGGTGACCATCGGGACCGGGGTGGGGGTGACCGTTTGCGAAGACGGGGTGCCGCTGGGTGAAGGTCCCTTCGGTGGAGGGATCCTCGGTGGCCAGATCCCGATCCTCGCCGAGGGGGGAGGGCTCCGCGACACCAGCGGCCGCAGCGGCACCATCGAGGCGGTGTGCCGGGCGGAGCGCCTGGTTGACTACACTCGTGAGGCTGGCGGCGCCGCCTTCTCGCCAACCGAGGTCATGAGCGCGCTGGCGGAGGGCGACCCGGCGGCCGGCGCCGGAGTGGCGCGCTACCGCGCCCTGCTCGCCCAGGCGCTGGTTGCGCTGGCCCACGCGCACGGGCCGGATGTGATCGTCGTCGGGGGCGGACCGGCGGGCCCGGGTTCGGCCATTCTGGAAGGGATAGAGGAGGTCATGACGCCGCGGCTCTTCGGCAACTACAGGGTGAGGGTGCGCCTCGCTGAAGGCGGCGACGGGGCGGCGCTCCTCGGACTCGCCCACCTCGCGCTCACCACTTGAACTACGACAAAAAGCCATCGATCCCCATGGGCGATGCATCGATTTGCGCTGTCGGCTGGGAGGCCGTTGCGAGCCGCATAGTCGCCGGCTCGCCCCGGCTGGTCGTGGTCGAGGTTTTCCCGGGGGTCAGTGACGAGGACACCCGCGAGCTGGTGCGGCGGCTTGGCGCGGGCGCAGTCTTTGAGACCTCCGACGCCCTGCTGCCGCCCGAGCAGGTCGATGCACTGGTCCTGCCGGAGCTGACCGACGACCGCGTGTTTGGGAAGTTGAGCAGGCTTCAGATGCGGGACTTCTTCGACCCCGGGAAACTGGCCCGGCTGGCACAGCAGGTTGCGTCCGAAGCGGGACGGGTTGTCGTCGTCGGCCCGGGCGCTTCGCTGGTCGCCCGTGGCGACGTCACGGTGCTTGCCGAGATGCCGCGCTGGGAGACCCAGCTTCGCCAGCGACGAGGAGAGGTGGGCAACCTTGGCGCGGCCAACCAGGGCGAAGGGGCATCCCAGCTTTACAAACGCAGCTACTTCATCGACTGGAGGGTGTGCGACCGGCACAAGAAAGCGCGCTGGGCGGACTTCGACCACTTCCTCGACAGCACCATCCCCTCGAGCCCCCGGCTGATCAGCCGCGACGCGATGGAGCGCGCGCTGGACGTCGTCGCCTCGCGGCCATTCCGCGTGGTCCCCTACTTCGACCCGGCGCCGTGGGGCGGCGAGTGGATGCGGCGGGTCTGCGAGCTGGACCCACGCCCGCCGAATTTCGGCTGGTGCTTCGACTGTGTTCCCGAGGAGAATTCGCTCCTCCTGGATTTCGACGGCAACCAGTTCGAGACGCCCGCGGCGAACCTGGTCTTCCAGCGCCCGCGGCAACTACTCGGGGAGACTGTGGAACGCCGCTTTGGAGCCGAGTTCCCGATTCGGTTCGACTTCTTGGACACCATGGGGGGCGGCAACCTGTCGTTGCAGGTGCATCCCCTGACGGCGTACATCCGGGAGCATTTCGGGGTCCGGTACACCCAGGACGAGAGCTACTACATGCTGGACGCGGCGCCCGAGGGCAGCGTTTTTCTCGGCCTGCGCGAGGGCGTCGACCGGGAACGCTTCGCCGCTGACCTGCGGCGGGCGGAGGCCGGCGAAATCAGTTTCCCGGCAGATGAATACGTGAACAAATTCCCCGCCAGGCGCCATGACCATTTCCTCATCCCGGCCGGCACCATCCACTGCTCCGGCGCGGGCGGGATGGTGCTGGAGATCAGCGCCACCCCCTACATCTTCACCTTCAAGCTCTGGGACTGGGATCGGCTCGGCCTCGACGGCCTGCCTCGCCCCATCAACGTGGAGCACGGGCTGCGAAACATCCAGTGGGACCGGGACACCAACTTCGCGCTGCGTGAGCTGGTCAACCACGTGGTGCCGGTCGCCGAAGGCCCCGGCTGGTCCGAGGAGCGCACCGGACTGCACCCGACCGAGTTCATCGAGACCCGCCGCCACTGGTTCACGGGAACGGCTCCGCATCCCCACGACGACGCCGGGGTGAACGTCCTCAACCTCGTCGAGGGGACGGAGGCGATCGTGGAATCCCCTGACAACGCGTTCAGCCCCTACGTCGTGCACTACGCCGAGACATTCATCGTCCCTGCGGCGGCCGGTCCCTACGCGATCCGGCCCTCAGGAGACCGCGCCGTCGCCGGCCACGCCACCATCAAGGCTTTCGTCCGAACCGCGACCGCCTGACACTTCAGCGTACTTTGCGCCCGGGGCAAAAGCATGGGGCTGTCGCCCGCTGAGGTCGCTGAGCAGCCGCACCAGGGGGGGACCGAGATGGGCTTCAATGGCGCTCGCGACGGCGTTGGAGTCGCCCGCCGCCAGGGCCGCCAAAATCACACGATGCCCGCGGATGGCATCGCGGATCTGACGCTGCGACATTGGCACAAGGTACCGTGCGCGGTTCACGTGGATCCACGCCCGCCGCACCGCCTCGCTGGCGCGAGGGTTGTCTGCCGCCGCCATGATGCTGGCGTGGAAGGCCTCATCCGCCGCCAAAAAGCGCAGCCAATCGCCACTCGATGCCGCCTCGCGCTGAACGGAGATGAGGCGGTCGAGCTCGCGGAAGTCAAGGGGCATCGAGGCGTCGATGACCCGGCGTGCCATCTGGACCTCCAGGGCCTGGCGCACAGCCATGTTGTCGATGATGTCGCGCGGGTCGAGCGGCGCGACGTAGGTGCCGCGCTTGGGCACAGCGACAATCAGGCCTTCGGCGGCGAGCCGGTGCAGTGCCTGCCGGAACGGCGTTCGGCTCATGCCCAACCTCGCGGCCTCAGCGCGCTCGTTGATCGGCGACCCGGGGGCCAGGGCACAGGAGCCGATGTCCCGGGCAAGTTGTTCGTAAGCCGTCTCGCTGATGCTCACACCCCCGCTGGCCATTGCCGTGCTCATGAGCGCAGGAAGAGGTTCGCGAAGAGCCGGCTGTTGCGGTCCTGGTCGGCCTCGTTGCCGGCACCGTCCAGTCCGCCCAGGGTGGTGTTGACGCCCTGGTAGCGCGTGTCCGTCCAGAGCGGGATCGAGGGCAGGTTGACCCCGAGGTTTCGCTCGATCTCGGCGAAGACCTCACGCCGAGCGCTGCGGGTCGCCGCGTACGTAGCGAGCGTGAGTCCCCGCTCTCGCTGCAGCAGGGCCAACAGGCCTGGGTCGGCGTACCCGGTGCCGGAGTACGCAGATCCCGGGGCGGGGTCGACCGGGGCGGTGAGGAAGTCCGACAAGTCGGGGTCCAGGCCCAGCCCCGTGGAGCCGAGGGCGAGGTCGAAGTCGCCACGGGCGAGGCGGTCCTGGAGGCCGAAGCGGCTGAGCTCCTCGGGCCTTACCTGGATGCCCACCTTGCGCAGCGAATCCGCGACGCGCCGGGCAGCGTCCTTCACATGAGGGTCTCCCTGTTCGAAGACCAGCGACGTGCTCAGGCGCTGTGCCTGCCGCGCCAGGATGCCGTCGGCCCCGGCCGCCCAACCTGCGCCACGGAGCAGCGCAGTCGCCCGGGCGGTGTCCTGTCGGTAGCGGGTGACCGCGGCCGAATCGAAGGCCCACGACGTCGGACTGACGAACCCCCATGCCGCGCTTCCCCTGCCGCCGGTGGCGGCACGCACCAGTGCCTCGCGGTCAAACGTCAACGCCACAGCCTGCCGCGTGGGAACGTCGCCGAAGAGCCGGCCGGGACGGGTGTTGAACCGCAGGTCGTGGAGGCCCAGGTCCGGGTAACTGGTCACGCGCACCCCCACCGTGCCCCGGACCCGGTCGGCGGCGGCGGCGGTCAAACCCTGGTCCCACGTCAGTTGTGCGTTGGCCAGCGCATCCGCGGCGCTGAGGGGATCACGAACAATGATCTCGCGGAGGGTGTCGATGACCGCCCGCCCACCGTAGTACACGGGATTGGCGCGCAGCTCGATGCCCAGTCCCTCCGTGCGGCGGACGAACTTGAACGGACCGCCACTGACCGACGGCGTGCTGCCAAAAATGCCCTGGCTCATTTTTTTGATATCCACCTGGGCGAGCACGTGGCGCGGCACGACGGGCATCACCAACTGCTCCGCGAGAAAGGCCGCGTCGGGGGCCTTGAGGGTGAAGCGCACGGTGGTGTCGTCGACCCGGGTGACGGCTGCCAGGGGGCTCCAGTCGAAGCGGGCGCGGGTGTCCAGGTCGGGGTTGGCCTCGGTCTGCACGGTGTAGACAACGTCGTCAGCACCCATGGGTTTGCCGTCGCTCCAGCGCGCCCCCGGGCGCAGCCGTACCGTCCAGTCGAGGCCGCTGGCAGAGATTTCCGGCATGGCGGCGGCAAGGTCGGGCGAAACCACCTGGTGTGCGTCCACCTGGTACAGGTTGGGGAACATCGGCGAATAGGCGCGCACCGAGGAAACATCGCCGGCGACAAGCGGGTTGAGGGAGCCGGGCTCGGCGTCGAGGGCGAGGATCACGAGGCCACCGGTGCGCGCGTGGGTGGGCTGGTCGCCCGCGCCGGCGGGGCCGCACGCCGCCAGCGCGATGCCCAGCAGAGTCAGCGCCACGCGGAGGTCGGCCCACCGCCGGCCCCCACCCGTGTTTCGCGCACGCATCTCCCAGGCTGATCCCGCGCCGACCCCAGTCAGCCTGCCCGCCACGGCCTTCATCCAGTTGTGGTATACCACGAACTGCGGGATGAAGTGTCGTGGCTGAAACGGGTGCACTCGCGCCCGGCGCAGGTGAACTGAACCGGGGACGCGGTCCGCGACAGCGGCTGGCGCTGACGCGGTCAAACCTGGACGTACTGCTCATGCTCGCGGTCCTCGTGGCGCTGCTCGGGCTTCCCCGGGGTGTGCTGGCGCGCGGCATCGTCCAGGGGGCCGCTTACTCCCTGCAGGCCCTGGCGGTGGTCCTGGTATTCCGCAGCAACCGGGTGATCAACTTCGCCCAGGTCTCGTTCGGCGCCATGGCCGCCGTCCTCTTCGCGATCCTGGTGGGCAGACTGCAGTTCCTCCACCTGCTCGAACCGATCTGTCCGCCCTGCCTGGCGGGGGCGGTCAGCGCCCCCCCACCGCTGGCGGTGGCCATAAATTTCTGGATCAGCGCGGCGGTCGCGCTGGGTGTGGCAGGGCTAAGCGGGTACCTCAGCTACGTCGTCGTTCTGAGCCGCCTGAGCAAGGCGCCAAGGCTGGTGCTGACGGTGGCCACCATCGCCGTCGCCCAGTTGCTCGCCAGCTTCGCGGCGGGGCTACCGCAGCTATTTATCAGCCGTGGCCCCAACGGGGACGTCCAGACGGCAACCGCCTTTTTGGGCAAGGTTGCCATCCCCCTCGAAATGACGGTCAATATCAGCGGGACCCTCTTCCACGCGTCCGATGTTCTGACGGTTGTTGCCGCCGCGCTCGTCGGGCTCGGGCTGACCGCATTCTTCCTGCGCAGCCGGGTGGGAATCTCCATCCGGGCCAGCGCCGACAACCCTGCCCGCGCCCAGACGCTGGGCGTCAACGTGGGCAGCCAGACAGCACTGGTGTGGTTGGTCGCGGGCCTGCTCTCTGGGATCGGGGCGATCCTGTCGGCGACCGGCGGCGGAGTCGACAGCACCACCGCGCTCAGTACGGCGGGGCTCGCTCGCATCCTGCTCATCGCCGTGGCCGCTCGCTTCTCGAGCCTGCCACTCACCGTGCTCGCCGCCGTCACCCTGGGGGTGGGGGAACAGGGTTTCTTTGCCACCTTCAACGCGCCGACACTGTTCGAGGGCCTGCTCGTGGTTGGCATCGCGGTGTTCCTGCTGCTGCAGCGGCGGGGTGGCTCGCGGGCGCTAGCGGAGGTCAGGGAGTCGTGGCTCGCGGCGAGGGAGCTTCGCGCCGTGCCGCGGGAGCTTGCGCACGTGCACGTGGTCGAGAATTACCGGCGCTACGGTGCTGCGGCGGGGGTGGTCGCCATTCTGCTCTACCCCTTTGTCATGGCCCCGAGCCAGGTAACCCTCGGCTCGGTGATCCTGGTCTACGGCATTCTGGGCGTATCGCTGCTGGTGCTGACAGGGTGGGCCGGCCAGATCAGTCTCGGGCATTTCGGGTTCGCGGCCATTGGCGGCTATGTCGCGGCCGTGCTGGCGGCCAACTATTCGGTGCCCTTTCCCGTGTGCCTGGTGGCGGCGGGGCTGGCGGGGTCCGTGGCAGCCGTGGCGGTGGGACTGCCCGCGCTGCGCCTGACGGGCCTGAACCTCGCGGTGGTCACGCTGGCGCTGGCGCTGACGGTCACGGACGTGCTGCTCAACCGCACCTACCTCGGCGGCATCCTGCCGCAGGCCATCCCCCGCCCGCTGCTGCTGGGCATCGACCTCAACGACGACCGCGCCTATTTCTATGTGTCACTGCTTGTGCTCGCGCTGGTGGTGGCCGTCACCATGGCCATGCGCAGAAGCCGCACCGCCCGGGCGCTGATCGCCTGCCGGGACAACGAGGAGGCCGCCCAGTCCCTTGGTATCAACCTCTTCCGCACCAGGCTTGGCGCCTTTGCCATCTCGGGCTTCCTGGCGGCGCTGGGCGGCGGTCTCTTTGTTTTCCAGCAGCGCGGGCTGCAGCCGCTGGACTTCGCCCCGCAGGTGAGTATCGGGATCTTCCTGATGGTCGTCATCGGCGGGCTGGGGAACATCGCCGGGCCGATCCTCGGGGCGGCCTATATCGGCGTTGTCAGCGCGATCCCGGGGCAGGTCGGGAGCCTCTTCGCCACCGGCGCGGGGGTCCTCTTCCTGCTCCTCGTGGCGCCGGGCGGGTTGGCGCAGCTGGCCTTCGGGGCGCGCGACGCCTTCCTGCGCCGGGTGGCCATCCGCCACCGCATCTCAGTGCCCAGCCTGCTGGGTGACCGGGCCCTGGATGCCGACGCCCCGGCACCCATCCTGCCCAACCAGCGCGCCGGAGGCGGCACCGCCTTCGTGCCCCGTCGCTACCAACTCGAGCCCGGCCCGGAGCCCGCGCCCGGTGG